>CAVEYD010000034.1:0-9945 GCA_963619835.1 bacterium
AAGTTAGTGTTAGATAACAGAATTGAACATGTCAATTCGCTTCTTGCTTGTGAATATTTTGTAAGTGGGAAAGTTGTCCATGGTAGAGCGGTTGGTTCGACTTTAGGTTTTCCGACAGCTAATATAAAAATAGAAAAAACAAAAATTTTGCCTAATGGAGTTTTTGCCGGCAAGTGCGAATTTTTTGTAAATCGAAAAAAAACAGTAAAAAAATGCTTGGTTAACATAGGGGCAAAACCTACGTTTGATATTGATTCCAAAACGATTGAAGTGTTTTTAAAAGACTTTGACGGAAATCTTTATGGTAAAAATATTGTAGTGTACTTGCAAAAATTTGTTAGACCTATCTTAAAATTTGATTGTGCCGATTTGCTTGTAAGTCAGCTAAAAAAAGATTTGAGGTGTCTTGATGATTAGGTTTGGTCCGAGTGGTAATGATAAACAATTTTATGCCGATGGATTTAAGTCTACCGTGGATGCGCCAAAGTGGGTTTTTGAACATGGGCTTAATGCTTACGAATACTCGTTTGGCAGAGGTATAAATATCGGTGACGACAAGGCCTGCGAAATTGGTAAACTTTGTAAGCAATTTGATGTTGCGATTTCCGTTCATGCTCCGTATTACATAAACTTTGCCAATCCGGATGATGAAAAAGCAGAAAACTCTTACAATTACATACTAAATAGCGTAAAAAAGCTTAAAGCTTTTGGCGGCGATAGAGTTGTTTTTCATCCGTCAAGTGTTGGCAAGATGAGTCGTGAAGAAGCTGTCGAGCTTACTAAAAAACGTCTTGAAAATCTCGCTAAAATAATAAAAGATAATAATTTGGACGATTGTTGGTACTGCCCCGAAACCATGGGAAGAATAAACCAGATTGGAGATGAAAAAGAAATTGCAGAGTTTTGTAAAATTGCTGATTTTTATCTTCCGACAATCGATTTTGGACACCTAAATGCTCGCACATACGGTGCATTAAAAAATCAAGAAGATTTTGAAAATATTATCAAAACTTTGATTGACTCAATTGGAATTGAGAGAACAAGAAAAATTCACGTACACTTTTCAAAAATTGAGTATTCTAAGGGCGGAGAAGTTAGACATTTGACTTTTGAAGACAATGTGTTTGGGCCGGATTTTTTGCCATTGGCAAAAGTCATTAAAAAATACGATATGTCTCCTGTAATTATTTGCGAGTCTAACGGAACGCAAGCAATTGATGCCATATCAATGAAGAATATTTATGAAAGTTTGTAAGGAGGTTGGTTTTATGAAAAATACAGACAAACTTTTTAGCTTAGCTAATGTAGATGCTATGCTTATTACAAGTGAGAAAAACAGATTTTATTTTACGGAATTTGCTTCGACTTTCGGTTACTTGGCTTTGTTGCCTGACGGACAAGTTTTTGTGACAGATCCGAGATATTACGAAATGGCGCAATGTTTGGAAGCTGACGGCATTAAAGTTGTTCAAATTGCAAACGGTACAAGTGCCGATCAAACGATGCTTGACGTCTTTTACGCAAGAAATGTTCATACGATAGGTTACGAAGATACTGAGATAACCGTCAAGGAATTTGAAGCTTTAAAAAAGACTTATGCTAACTTTAAGCTTGTACCCGTGGGCAGTCAAATAAATACTGTTAGAAGTGTTAAGACTGATGCTGAAATTGAGTACATAAAAAAGGCTCAAAGCATAACAGACAAGGCTTTTAGCGAAATTTTGGGAATAATCAAGGAAGGCATGACTGAGAAAGAACTTGCCGTTGAACTTGAATACCGTATGGCGAAAAACGGTGCAGAAGGACTTGCTTTTGAAACTATAATTGCAAGCGGATTAAATAGCAGTAAACCTCATGCTCATCCAAGTGATAAAAAAATTGTTTGCGGAGATCCTATTACGATGGATTTTGGCGCAAGATATCATGGGTACTGCTCGGATATGACACGTACTGTGTTCTTGGGCGAGCCTTCGGCAGAAATGCACAAAATTTACAATGTTGTGCTTTTAGCTCAAAAAGCAGGAATTGCAAATGCTTATTGCGGAATGTCCGGAAAAGAATACGACGCAATTTGTAGGGAAGTTATTAAGGCTAACGGCTATGAAAAATATTTTACTCACAGCACAGGACACAGCCTGGGAATTGATATCCATGAGCAACCTTACGGAAGCATGCGTTCGAACGACACGATTGGACATAATCAACTAATTACTTGCGAGCCCGGTATTTATGTTCCCGGAGTTGGCGGTGTGAGAATTGAAGATTTGCTTGTTGTCAAAGAAGATTGTGTTATTGACTTGACTACTTCAAATAAAAATATTATAATATTGTAGAATAAATAGGGAGGAATCATTTTTATGATTTTAGCAGGCGATTTTAGAAAAGGTGTTACCTTTGTTTACAACAACGGAGTTTATGTTATTGTTGACTTTCAACACGTTAAACCGGGTAAAGGCGCTGCATTTGTTAGAACAAAGATAAAGAACGTAATGACAGGCGCTGTAAGAGAAGAAACTTTTAACCCATCAGAAAAATTTGAACTTGCTCACATTGAAAACAAGGATATGGAATATCTTTACAGCGATGGAGATATTTACTATTTTATGGATAGTGAAACCTACGAACAAGTTCCCCTTAACAAAGACAAGGTTGCAGAGGCTTTGCAATTTTTGAAAGAGAATATGGTTGCAACAATCAAATTCTTTAAAGGTGAGGCATTCTCTGTTGAACCTCCTAACTTTGTTGTTTTGGAAGTAATTAAGTGTGAACCTGCTGTTGCCGGCAACACTGCTACAAATGCAACTAAGCCTGCTACTCTTGAAACAGGTTACAACATTATGGTTCCTATGTTTGTTAATGAAGGAGATAAAATCCGTATTGACACTCGTACGGGCGAATACATGGAAAGAACAAAGTAATTTTTTGTTTTACTAAAAGGGTGCGTTTTTACGTACCCTTTTGCTAATTTATTTTGAATATTTGATTTATAAAATAGTTTTTATTCAATAGAAATGTTGAATTAAATTGTATTATTTTATTTTATATTGAATGTTGTTTTTTAACTTTTAATATGGTATAATAAAAATAATATAGTTTAAATTTTAGGGAGTTTTTATGAAAGTTATAAACAAACAAGACGATTCCGGTAGACTTGTGTACAATAGCGATATTTTGAGAGATATTGTAGACTGCGCTTTGGGAGAAGTTGAAGGCGTTGTAAAATTTGCAGAGAATAGTAAACAGTACAAAGAATCGATTAAGGTTGAAACTTTGAATAATGATATTACCGTTGATGTTTATGTTAAGTTGATTTATTCGGCGGAGGTTTCGGAAGTTGCAAGCAGAATTCAAGGTACTGTTAAAAATACTATTGAAAATATGACGGAATTTAAAGTTCAATCGGTCAACGTCCATGTGATTGACGTTGAATTTGCTGACAACTGATTTTTGTACGTAAATATTTTTGTTTGGAGTTTTTATGAGAAGTTACGCGAGAGAAGTTGCTTTTTGCAAACTTTACACATACATTATGACCGGTGAAGTTGACATAGATTTAAGCCAATTCGACCAAGATAAATTAACTGACGAAGATAAACAATTTGCTTTGGATTTGTACAAAGGAGCAATTGAATATAAAGCTGAAGAAGATGCAATAGTTTCGGAATATGCAAAAGGCTTTAAGCTTTCACGCATTTATAGGTTGGACCTTGCAGCTTTGGAGCTTGCACTTTTTGAAATGATTCACATGGATACGCCACATCCCATTGTTATAAACGAGGCTGTTGGTTTTTCTAAAAAATATAGCACTGAAAAAAGCGTTTCGTATGTAAACGGAATATTGGCAGCCTACGAAAGAGGTGCTTCTAAATGAGTCTTATTATGTACGGGAAACCACTTGCCGATGATATTGCAAAAAATATCAAAAGCAGGCTGGAAGAAAAAGGACTTAAGCCAACTTTGTGCATAATTGGACTTGATGACAAAAAATGGCTTCAATATAGTAATTCTCTTGTTAAGTCTTGCGAAAACTATGGATTTAGCTCGAAAGAACAAATCTTTGATGAAGATGTGTCTTTTGACGAATTTCGCGATTTTGTTGTAAACGCGAGCAAAGATAGTAAAATTGATGGAATTATCTTGCAGCAACCATTGCCTGAAAAGTTGCGTGGTGTGGTAAATTTTGTTGATGTTGACAAAGATGTAGATTGCTTAAATCCCATGTCGGTAGCAAATTTATATTTGGGCAAAGATGGATATAGACCTGCCACAGCACTTGCTGTTGTTAGGCTTTTAGAGTATTACGGCTTTAGTTTGCAAGGAAAAAATATGGTTATTGTAGGGCGTGGAAATGCAGTTGGAAAACCTCTTGCGTTGATTGCTCTTTCTAAAAATGCTACGATAACCGTATGTCATACCAAAACGGTAGATCTACCATCTATTTGTAAAAGGGCAGATATTCTTGTGTCGGCATGCGGTGTGCCCGGGATCATAAAAAATAATTATGTTTCCGACGATGCTGTTGTTTGCGATGTGGGGCTTAGCTTCGTAGATGGCAAAACTTGTGGCGATGTTGATAGCGATGTGTATGATTTGTGTAAGGCTATATCGCCTGTTCCCAAAGGTATTGGTCCCGTTACACGTGCCGTTTTGTTTGAACAACTTGCAAATAAAATTTTGAATAAATAGATTTTTTTTAACTTTTTTTTGAAAAATATTTTTTTGCTAATAATCAAAAAATAGATTTTAGAAATATTTAACTGTTATAAACGAAAGATATGACAATTTCGGTAACACAATTAAATAATTACATAAAAGGGATATTTGATCTCGACGGATTGATGCAATTTGTTTCTGTTTGTGGGGAGATCACCAACGTCAAGCAGAATGGTACAGGATTCTATTTTACTATTAAAGATGATAGTAGTGCCGTAAACTGCTTTTGCTATGGCAATACCGGAGTTCCTGTTACCGGCGCGATGGCTGTCATTGAAGGGAAGGTCAATTTTTGGCCTAAAAGCGGTTCGATTTCGTTGTTTGTACGTAAACTGGTGATTTCTACAAATACGGGTGAAGCATACCTTAAGTTTTTAGAGTTAAAAGATAAACTTAGTAAGGAAGGCTTGTTTGATGCCGACAGAAAGATTGTCGTTCCCAAATGTTGCGAAAAAATAGGTGTAGTCACAAGCGAAACCGGGGCTGTTATTCACGATATTGAAAAAGTTTCATTTAGAAGGCAACCTTTTACGAAAATTATTCTTTATCCTGTTAAGGTTCAGGGTATTGGCGCAGAACAGGAAATTTGTAACGGCATAAAGTTTTTCGCAAACTGTAAAAATCCTGAGTTTGATGTGGATGTTATTATTGTAGGACGTGGCGGGGGAAGTAACGAAGACTTGTCTGTGTTTAATTCCGAATCGATTGTTAGAGAAATTGCTGATTGCAAAAAGCCTGTAGTTTCTGCCGTTGGACATAACGTCGATTACACATTGTGTGACTTTGTAGCAGATGCTCGAGCGGCTACACCGAGTGAGGCTGCCGAACTTGTGACAATTGATTCTGCACTTAAAACTAAAAACATTTTGGATATGTTAAACGGTTCGTTTAATAGATTGCAACTTGGCTTAAAAAAATCGTTTGATAGTGTAAAAATTGATCTACGAAGAGTTTATAGAGAAACAGAAAGAAAAGTTGACGACAACATTGAACACGTAAACAATATTCTTATCGATAAGAACAATTTGCTGAAAAATAAAATTGAAAATTTCCAAAACAAAATTGATAACGACATTACAAAGTTGTCGAGTAATAATCCGGCTAATATTTTGAAGAAAGGGTACTCTTACTTAAAAAAAGACAAGGAAAATGTATGTTCGGTTGAAAATGTAGCTGTTGGCGATAATTTGGAAGTTGTTCTTTTAGATGGTAAACTTGGTGTAACAGTTAACGATATTAAAAAATAATTATCTTTTATTCGGGTGATTTTATGAAATTGGAAGAAAAACTGGCTAAACTTGATGAGTTGGCTACAAAAATAGAAGAAGAAAAATCTTTGGAAAAATCGCTGGAAATATTTGAAGAAAGTGTTTCCTTGGCGCAAGATTGTATTAAATCGCTAAATGATTGTAAAGGTAAATTGGTTGTTTTACAAGAACAACTTAAGGAGGTTTCTAATGTCGAATAAACTTGATACTAAATACGTTGATGAGATTGTAAGAAAGTTTTTGCCTGAAAGTCATACAAAAGTTGCGCAAGCAATGGAATATAGTTTATTTTCAGGTGGAAAACGTGCCAGACCGTTGTTGCTACTTGCTACAGCTAAAGCTGTTGGCGGAAAAATTTCTAATAATGCTAAAATTTTGGCGGCAGCGTTGGAGTTTATTCACACTTACTCGTTGATTCATGACGATTTGCCGAGCATGGACAATGACGATATAAGACGTGGAAAACGTTCTTGCCATAGCCAATATGGTGAGGCATGTGCCGTTCTTGCGGGAGATGCTCTGTTAAACTTGGCGTGTGAAACTGTGTTTTTGGGTAATTTTTCTGAAAAGAATTACAAAGATGCTTGCTCGGCTTTGTTTCATTACAGCGGAATCAATGGCATGATTTTAGGTCAAAACCTTGATTTATTTACTGAAACCAAAAGTTTAGACGATGCCGACAACGTCGCTTTACACAAAACAGGTGATTTGATTAGAGCTGCACTTGTCTGTGGGGCGCTTTGTGGTGGAGCAAGTAAAAAAGAAGTGGAAATTTTTGACCAAATTGGTGAAAGATTTGGTAAAGCTTATCAAGTGATAGATGACATGCTTGACAGTCAAAAATGTGAACGTAGTTACTTGGATGTACTAAGCGAACGTGAGTGCAAAGAGTATGCTGAAAAATTAACTGCTGAAATTTTTGATCTTTGTGATAGTTTGCCTAATTACGATTTGTCGCATTTGCGTGTTTATGCTCAGAAGAATTTGGAGCGTAATCACTAATAGACAATATATTTGTTGCATAGATTTAAAATTTATGCTAAAATGATTTTGTGAGAAATCACATACAATTTAATAAAAACTTGGTGGTGCAGTATTCTAGTCAGAATCGAACAAGTTGAAGGCGGGGCTAAAAGACCGTCGACGAGCATATCGATGAAGTTTCTGGTGCTGGCTTTCGTTGCCCAAACGGGGGCTTGTGCTGGAAGTTAAGATTGATGGGTAAGACGTAACGGCATATGTTATAATCCCATCTTTCGTGGAGACTCTACACGGTGGTAGATAGGTTATTCCATTTACTACTGTCTGAGATTAAACCTGCTATGCGGTGCCAAACGCTGTGTACAGAGTAGCTTGTTTTGAGTGGAATTTTGGGAGTACTGAACGTAAATTGTTTGTTGGCCAATAAACAATTTTTGCGAATGCTTTACGAAATGAATTCTGCAAAAGAAACTAAAATTTGTTCTTCTCTGCTAAGGAAATCTTCTAGACTGCAATTCAGGCTTATTGGAGATTATAGTACGGACTAAGTGGCGATTCAGTTGTGTAAATGGCAACATTACACATGCAAAATGAAAAGGAAACTGCTTTTACGGTGACGGAAAGTTTTTGCGTGGGAAATCCTACTGAACCTATGCCGTAAGGTTTATCCAATAAGTCACCACCTTTTTTTATTTAATTAATTTTTTTTTGAGGAATATATGAAGAAAGACGACAGTGTGCCGTTATCTCAAAACGGCAATGATGACTTGGCTGATCGAAGTACTATTGCCGAAGATCAAATAGAAAAGAAAAAAGATAAGCAAAAAAAGAAAAAAAAGAATTACTGGCCTTTAAAAGCCATGATAATTACTTTTTGTATTTCTTTTTTTGTAAATGCGGGCTCGGAACTTATTCTTGAAGGTGCGCAACTGTGGCTTGCGATAATGCTTACTTGCATAATTATATTTATTGGGGTAATATTTGACATTGTTGCGACCGCATCAACTTCTTGTGACATTCAACCTTTTTTGTCGATGGCTTCCCGCAAAGTTAAGGGTGCAAAAATTGCAGTAAAAATTGCAAAGAACGGCGATGTAGTTTCTAGTATTTGCGGAGACATTGTCGGTGATATTTGCGGAATTGTTTCCGGTGTTTGCGCAGCTTCGATTGCAGCAAGTGTTGTTTCAATGCTTGGTCTGACAATGGACTTTTGGATATCTGTTGGGATTTGTGCTTTTGTTTCGACTGCTACAATTACTTTGAAAGCGGTGGGAAAAGGTTATGCCGTAAACAATGCAAACGGAGTTGTGCTTTTTGTCGCTAAATTTTTGAGTTTGTTTACAAAAGAAGGCTAATGTGTTAGAAAAAATTAAAACTGTTGCCGATTTGCAAAAACTTGAAGTAAAGCAACTTCCTGATTTGTGCAATGAAATTAGAGAAAAACTTGTGTCCGTCGTTATGAATAACGGCGGACATTTGGCAAGCAATCTTGGCGCAGTGGAACTAACTGTAGCATTGCATTACGTTTACGGAGCGTCCGACAAAATTGTTTGGGATGTTGGCCATCAAAGTTATGTACATAAAATTTTGACTGAAAGAAACGAGAATTTTGATTCTTTAAGACAAAAAGATGGTATTTCGGGATTTCCCAACGCGGAAGAATCTAATTTTGACCTGTTTACTGTGGGGCACGCCGGGACTGCAATTTCACAGGCAGTCGGTCTTTGCAGAGCAAGAGATATTTTAGGCGAAAACTATAATGTTGTTGCGGTTGTTGGCGACGGAAGTTTTACTTGCGGTGAAACGTACGAAGCATTGAATAATGTTAAGGACACAAACTTGCTAGTTGTTCTTAATGATAACAACATGTCGATTTCTGAAAGCGTTGGAACAGCAACTTTAAATTTGTCCAAGCTTCGTGTAGGAAAGTACGACAGAAATAAAAAAAGATTAAAAAGGTTTTTGCATGCAATTCCGCTTGTCGGTAAGCCCTTATACAATTTTTTGAGGTTTTGCAAACAAAAGGCAAAATTAAAATTTTACAGAAATAGTTATTTTGACAATTTTGACGTAAAATACGTTGGAATAATCGACGGAAACGAAGTGGAAACTTTAGTCTACTATCTAAAAAAGATTAAAGAAAATGTTACAAAGCCTACTTTGCTTCATGTTATTACAAAAAAAGGTAAAGGCTACGAACCGGCGGAGAAAGATCCACAAAAATTTCATTCCGTTGCTTGCATTGATAGTGAAAACTCAAAAATTGACAGTTCAACTATTGTTTCAAATACGATTTGTAAGATTGCCGAAAGTAACAAAAATGTTTGCTGTGTAAGTGCAGCAATGATATCTTCGGTTGGCTTTGGTGAGTTTGCTAAAAAGTTTCCCGAAAGATGTTTTGATGTAGGAATTGCTGAAGAACACGCCGTAACTTTTGCCGGTGGACTTGCGAAAGGTGGTATGAAACCTTTTGTTGGAATATATTCCACATTTTTGCAACGAAGTTATGACCAAATTTTACATGATGTTTGTTTGCAAAATTTGCCCGTTACTTTTTTGATAGATAGGGCAGGTTTTGTGGGTGAGGACGGAAAAACTCATCAAGGGTTGTTTGATTTGTCTTATTTAAGCAATATTCCAAATTTAAAAATTTGGACACCGCGGACTTGTTTGCAACTTCAACAAATGATTGAAAAAAGTTTAACAGAAAAACAAGCTGTAGCGATTAGATATCCAAGATATTTGACAGATGAGAAAGTGCCATTTAAAGAAAATTGGAATATATTTGGAGCGGAAAGCAATATTTTTATTTTGGCAGTTGGACCGTCAATGTTTGATTTGGCAAGAAGGTTTGAAAAAGTTTGTAAGATTGTAGAAGTTACTTCGATAAAACCACTTGATGAGATTTTTTTGAATAGCTTAAAAAACTGTGATATAGTTACTCTTGAAGAAAATGTTGTTGATGGCGGTTTTGGACAAAAAA
>CAVEYD010000035.1:0-9662 GCA_963619835.1 bacterium
TTTTTTTTTGTCTTTTTACATTTTGTTTTAAACGTCTTTTGTAAATTTTTTTATGATTTAAAAATGGTTTCTTTGTTTTTATTTTGATGAATATATGACGTTTTTCAAAAAAATACTTGAAAAAATGTTTAGTTCAATTTATACTAAATAGATAGCAAAGAATAAGAGGACGGTTAATTATGCTTGCAGTTGTGAAAAGTTATGGGTTGAATGGGTTAGAAGGTTTTCCTGTTACTGCAGAAGTTGATATACATTCCGGCATGCCTACGTTTGATATTGTTGGATTGGGAGATACTGCTGTTAAAGAATCAAAGGAACGTGTTCGCTCTGCTTTAAAAAATACGGGTTATAATTATCCTGTGGCGTCGGTTGTTGTCAATCTTGCTCCTGCAGATCAACGGAAAGAGGGAAGTTTGTATGATTTGCCGATTGCTATCGGTATTCTTGCGGCAAGTATGCAAATTCCTTACAATTCTTTAAAGAAGGCTGTTGTTTTTGGAGAATTGTCTCTTAATGGTGAGGTAAGAAAAGTAAATGGTATTTTACCAATGATAATTTCGGCGTTGCAAAATGGGGAAAAAACTTTCTTAATACCAAAAGAGAATTCTGATGAGGTAATGTTTATTGAGGGTGCCGAAATTTATCCCGTTGATAATTTGCAAGATGCGGTTGATTTCTTGACCGGCAATAAAGATTTACCCAAGATAGAAATTCGTAGTTGGAATGAGGATGTGGAACTAAAGCACACAGACAATGATTTTAAGTATATTAAAGGGCAATATGCTGCTAAACGTGCGATGGAAATTGCCGTGGCCGGTGGACATAATATAATAATGATTGGACCTCCGGGAGCAGGAAAAACAATGATCGCAAGAGCTGTTCCGTCTATTATGCCAAGTTTGTCTTTTTCAGAGGCTTTGGAAATTGCTAAAATTCACAGCGTTTCCGGACAATTAGATGGTGGTTTTGTGTATGAGAGGCCATTCCGTTCGCCGCATCATTCTTCAACGATGGTTGCTTTGACCGGTGGTGGAAACAAGGCTAAACCCGGCGAGATAAGTCTTGCTCATAATGGCGTCTTGTTTTTGGACGAATTGCCTGAATATAATCGTTTGACTCTTGAAACTCTCCGTCAACCATTGGAAGATGGCGTTATTACTATTTCTCGTAATGCCGTTTCTGTTACATATCCTGCTGATTTTATGCTAATTGCAAGCATGAATCCATGTCCTTGTGGAAATTACGGTAGTGCGACCGCCGATTGTAAGTGTACTGCCTCGCAAATTCATAGATATTTAAATAAACTTTCCGGACCGCTACTTGATAGAATTGATTTGCATGTTGAAGTTGATAGTGTTTCGTATGACGATTTACAAGAGGATAGTTTTTCGGAAGATTCCGAAACTATTCGTAACAGAATAAATAAGGCAAGGAAAATCCAAGCTGAGCGGTTTAACGGAACAGGACGACGCACAAATTCACAAATGAACTCAGCTGATATAAAAAAATACTGCAAGCTTGATAAATTTAGTTTGGAATTATTAAAAGAATCTTTTGAAAAACTAAATCTTTCAGCAAGAGCGTATAACAGAATATTGAAGGTGGCTAGAACGATAGCTGACCTTGACGGCGCCGAAAATATAAATGTTAGACATGTTTCGGAGGCTTTACAGTATCGTACTTTGGATAGAAAGTATAGGGTTTAATTTTTATGAAAAGTAAAAGAGAATTTTGTTTGCTACTTGCCGAAGTTGGCGTTACTGCAAAAAAATATTTTCAATTGGTTAGCTACTTTGGCGGCACTGATTATTTGACAACAAACAACTTTTCGCAAGTCGCAAAAGATAAACAGGTTGAAAAAATACTTGGCGAAAATTACTTAGATGTGCTTGACGGAATAAGTAGTAAAAAAATCGATGCACTTGTTAAAAAGATGCAAGAAAATCATGTCGACTACTTAACTTGCTATGACGAAAAATTTCCGCAGTCGCTTAAAGATATAGACGACAACCCGTATTTGTTGTTTTATCGTGGGAATGTGGACTTGTTGAATAGTGATTGTATTGCAGTCGTCGGGACGAGAAAGTCATCGTCGTATGGTAGAAGAGTTGCAAAAGACTTTACAAAGGTGCTTACCGAAAATTTTACTATTGTTTCCGGACTTGCTTACGGAATAGATAGTATTGCACATGAAACAACTTTGGAAGAAAACGGGAAAACGATAGCTGTTCTTGGAGGTAGTGTTGTTGATGTCTATCCGTCAACAAATCAAAACCTTGCAAATAAAATTGTTGAAAAGAACGGACTGATTGTTTCGGAATACGGAATAAATTCCACCCCGATGCCGTATCATTTTCCACATAGAAACAGAATAGTTTCGGGTTTGTCGATGGGATTACTGGTATGTCAAGCGCCTTCCAAAAGCGGAACGCTTTCTACTGTAGAGCTTGCATTGGAGCAAGGAAAAGATGTTTTTGTTGTTCCCGGAGAAGTTTACGACGCAGGTTTTTCGGGTAGCAATGCTTTGATAAAGTCCATGCAAGGCGCCTGTGTGACGTCCCCTCGTGATATATGTGACTACTATCACGTTGGAGAAAGTTTTGAAAAAAAGCAAAGTTATCAATTGTCAATTGAAGAACAGCTTGTAGTAAACATTCTTTCGGACGGTAAAATGTCTTTCAGTGAAATAGTCGTTCGTTCTCAACTGAAGCCATCGGATTTGAATTTTTTGTTGGCAAATTTAGAATTGAAGAGTATAATTGCAAAGTTACCCGGTAATTATTATCGGCTTTATGGAGGAATTGAATGAAATTAGTAATCGTCGAATCTCCGGCAAAGGCTAAAACCATTGGAAAGTATTTGGGGGCAGACTACAAAGTGGATGCTTCCAAGGGACATATTTGGGATTTGCCTTTAAAAACAATGGGAATCGACTTTAAAAATAATTATGAACCACAACTTGAGCCACGTAGCAATGACCAAATTCAAACAATTGAACGTCTAAAAAAAGAAGTGGCACAGGCTGAAAAAGTTTATCTCGCAACCGACCCGGACCGTGAAGGAGAGGCTATTTCGTATCACTTACAATCTGCTCTTGGGCTTGATCCTAATGCGCAAAATCGTATTATGTTTAACGAAATATCGCAAAAGGCAGTAAATGAAGCTATAAAAAATCCCAAGTTTATAAATAAAGGACTTGTCGATGCACAACAGGCGAGACGCGTTCTCGATAGACTTGTAGGCTACACATTGTCGCCCGTTTTATGTAAAAAAATTCGTAATAATTTATCTGCAGGCAGAGTACAATCTGCTGCATTGCGTATTTTAGTCGATAGGGAAAAAGAAATTAACAATTTTAAGCCTGAAGAATATTGGAACGTTTCGGCCGTCTTGGAAAAGCCTGCTAAAAAACCGCAATTTAAGGTTTTACTTACTGAGAAAGACGGTAAAAAGTACAAAATTAAAAACAGACAACAGTGCGAAGAGGCTTTAAGTGTTCTTAAAAACGACAAATTTGTTGTAAAAAACATTAAACGATCGATTTCATTATCTCGTCCACAACCGCCTTTTACAACCAGTACAATGCAACAAGACGCAGTAAATAAATTAAAAATGACGTCTTCGGTTGCAATGAGCGTAGCACAACAACTTTACGAAGGATTTGATATCGCCGGAATGGGACATGTAGCATTGGTTACATATATTCGTACAGACTCTGTGCGTGTGTCTACCGATGCTGTTGCTGCAGCTAGAAGGTACATTTCAAAAGTTTACGGAGACAAGTATGTTCCGTCGAAACCTAATGTTTATGCTACCAAAAAGCAGGCACAGGATGCGCATGAGGCAATTCGTCCGATAAACGTTGACTTGACTCCGGATATGATAAAAGACAAAGTTCAACGTAATCAATACTTGTTGTACAAACTTATTTACGAACGTTTTCTGGCTAGTCAAGCAGAAAAGGCAACTTACGATAGCGTAAACGTTGTTGTAAATTGTGGAGAATATGGTCTTTCGGCATCGGGAAAGACGTTGACTTTTGACGGATATTTAGCTATTTATGGCGAGACTAAATCAAAAGTTAAAGACGATGAGGACAATGAAAATGTTTCGCTGCCTGCAATGAACGAAGGCGATGAGCTTTCTTTAATTAAGTTGTGCGACGAACAAAAGTTTACTAAACCCCCTACACGCTATACGGAAGCAAGTTTAATTAAAGCTATGGAGGAACGCGGAATAGGACGTCCGAGTACTTATGCAAGCATTATGCAGACTTTGTACAAAAGAGAGTATGTAAGCAAAGATGCTAAAAACCTTGTCCCGAGCACTTTAGGTATTCAAGTTACCGATTATCTTGAACAACATTTCTCGGAAGTTGTTGACGTTGATTTTACTGCCGAGATGGAAGATAAACTTGACGCAATTGAGGATAACGGTGAAGCTTGGTACAAGGTTGTAGATTCATTTTACAAACCTCTTGTAAAAAAAGTTGATGGTGCTATGCGTGGACAAAAAGTTGCCATGGCGGATGAAAAAACCGATATTGTTTGTGAAAAATGCGGTAGCCCCATGGTGATTAAAAACGGTAAATACGGCAAGTATCTTGCTTGTACAAATTACCCGACGTGTAGCAATATTCGTAGCTTGAAGGAAAAATCTGCACCTAAACAAACAAATATAAAATGCGAGGTCTGTGGTGCATATATGTTGGAGCGAGAAGGAAAATTCGGTAAATATCTTGCTTGTAGCAATTTTCCTAATTGCAAAAACACTCGTCCTTTAACTGAAATTGTAGCTAAATGTCCTAAATGCGGAAGGAATGTTGTTAAAAAAATGTCTAAGCATGGAAAACCTTTTTATGGTTGTGAAGGTTGGCCTCAATGCGATTTTGTTAGCTGGGACATTCCTACAGGACAACTTTGCCCAAAGTGTGGTCAACCGCTCGTTAAAAAGACTTTTAGGGGCAAAGAAGTTGTGCAATGTTCGTCAAGGACGTGCGATTACAAAGAAAATTAGTTTAATTTAAGTTTTGCTTGTTATAATAAAACTAAATTTTAGAGAAAAGGAGAATAATATGGCTGAATTCTATGCCGATTCTATAAAAGGAACAACAATTTGTGCTGTAAAAAGAAACGGAAAAATTGCTGTTGCCGGTGACGGACAGGTTACTGCCGGTCAAAGTGTAATAATGAAAGGAAATGCCGTAAAAGTTAGACGTATTTACAACGGAAGTGTTGTAATTGGTTTTGCCGGTACAGTTGCCGATGCATTTACTCTTGAAGAAAAATTTGAGGAAATGTTGCAAAAATTTAGCGGAAACTTGTTGCGTTCGGCAGTGGAAGTTGCTCAACTTTGGAGACGTGATAATGTTATGCGTAAGCTTGAAGCAATGATGATTGTTGCCGATAAAAACGAAGTTTATATTTTGTCGGGAAACGGAGACGTAATTGAACCCGATGACGGAGTTTGTGCAATAGGTAGCGGTGGCAACTACGCACTTTCCGCTGCAAAAGCTTTAATTAGGAACACAGACTTGTCTGCAAAGGAAATTGCAGTAAAGTCTTTGGAAATTGCCGGTGAAATTTGCATTTACACAAATGGAAACATTACGGTTGAGGAGGCTTAATAAAAATGACACCTAAACAAATTGTTGCAGAACTTGACAGATATATTGTCGGTCAATTTGATGCCAAAAAAGCTGTGGCTATTGCCTTAAGAAACAGATATCGTAGAAGCAAACTTTCACTTGCCGACAGAGAAGAAATTACTCCCAAAAACATTATTATGAAAGGTCCAACGGGTGTCGGTAAAACCGAGATTGCTCGTAGGCTTGCAAAACTTGTAAAAGCTCCGTTTTTGAAGGTTGAAGCAACAAAGTATACTGAAGTGGGATATGTTGGCAGAGATGTAGAAAGCATGATCAGAGATCTCGTGGAGGTTTCTATTAGACTGGTTAAAGATGAGCGTTACAAGGAAGTTGAAAGCAAAGCATACGGCTTGGCCGTTGATCGTGTGGCAGATATCTTGTTAAAAAAAGCAAACGAATTGCCAGAGGGAATTTCAAAAGAAGATTTGAAGGACGAACTTGCCAAACATAATTTGGATCAAATGTCGTTGGAAATTTCTGTTGCCGACATTCCTAAACCGGTTGAGTTGCAAGCAGGTGGCGGAGAAATTAACATTGGCAGTATTTTTGGTGACATGTTGCCAAAAAAGATGAAAAAACGTGTTGTTTCTGTTTCCGAAGCTTTAAAAATATTCGCACAAGAAGAAAGTGAAAAACTGATCGATCTTGACAGTGTTGAAAGTGAAGCCTTGTCGCGTGCCGAAAACGATGGTGTGATCTTTATTGATGAAATGGACAAGATTGCCGGAAAATCGTCTCAAAACGGCCCTGACGTATCAAGAGAGGGTGTTCAAAGAGATATTTTGCCTATAGTTGAAGGTTGTACCGTTTCGACAAAATACGGCAATATCAAAACCGATTACATTTTGTTTATAGCAAGCGGGGCGTTTCACGTTAGTAAAGTTTCCGATTTAATTCCAGAGTTGCAAGGGCGTTTTCCTGTGCTTGTTGAATTAGATAGCTTGGGCGTGGAAGATTTCGTAAAAATTTTGACTGTTCCGGCAAATGCTATAACCGAACAATATAAAAAATTACTTGCTGTTGACAACGTTGAACTTAGTTTTACCGATGACGGCATTAGAGAAATAGCCAATGTAGCTTATGATCAAAATGTTACATTGGAAGATATAGGTGCAAGACGTTTGCAAAGCATTATGGAACATATTGTTGAAGACATTTCGTACGATATTGACGAAGATGGGGCACCCAAGAAGGTTGTAATAGACAAAGCATACGTTGAAGAAAATTTCCGTACAGAAAACAGAAATCTTAAAAAATATGTTTTGTGATAAAACAGTTTACTCAATTTTTTATTAGTTGTATAATAATTTTATAATTTTTTATTGCATAGAGGTGTAATTACTATGGCAGAATTGCTTAACGGACAACAGCGCACAATGATGTGTGGCGAAGTTTCGTCTGATAATATAGGACAAGAAATTACTTTGATGGGTTGGGTTCATCGTCGTAGAGATCTTGGCGGACTTATATTTTTGCAATTGAGAGACAGAAGCGGAATTTCTCAAATTGTTTTTGATACCGATGTTTGCAGTCATGATTTGCTTGAAAAAGCTTCGACTATCAAACTTGAGTATGTTGTGTCGGTTGTCGGTAAGGTTCGTAGACGTACCGGAAATAATGTCAATCCCAACATGAAAACAGGTGAAATTGAGATTGTTGCCGAACAACTTAAAATACTTTCCGAGGCAGAGACAACGCCGTTTTCGATTGGTGACGAAAATGCCAACGAAATGCTTAGATTGAAATATCGTTATTTAGATTTACGTCGTGAAAAACTGCAACAAAATTTATTGTTGCGTAGTAAAATTTGCAAAATTACACGTGATTACCTTTCGGATTGCGGTTTTTTGGAAATTGAAACACCTATGCTAGGTCGTTCGTCTCCGGAAGGAGCGCGCGATTACCTTGTGCCTAGTCGTGTTCATCCGGGAAGCTTTTATGCATTGCCACAATCTCCGCAACAATACAAACAGTTGCTTATGATTGGCGGTATGGACAGATACTATCAAATTGCTCGTTGCTTCCGTGATGAAGACTTGCGTGCTAACCGTCAACCCGAGTTTACACAAATTGACCTTGAAATGAGTTTTGTCGATCAGGAAGAAGAGGTAATGCAAATTACGGAAGGCCTTCTTGTTAAAATGTTTAAGGAAATTAGGGGCATTGAGCTTCCTAAGCATTTTAAGAGAGTTCCGTGGACTGAGTGCATGAATCGTTACGGTTCTGATAAACCTGATCTTCGTTTCGGCATGGAAATTAAGTGCTTGGATGAAATTGCAAAAGAAAGCAATTTTGTTGTATTTAAAAGTGCCATTGAAAATGGTGGAACAGTTAGAGCAATTGTGCTTGAGGGCGGTTGTGATAAACTTTCACGTAAGGAACTTGACAAACTTGTTGATTTTGTAAAAACTTACAAAGCAAAAGGACTTGCTTGGTACGGAATCGGTGCAGAAGGCATTAAATGCAGTTTTGCAAAAGCCGTTTCGCAGGAAGAATTGGATAAGATTGCAAATAGCCTTACTATGAAACAAGGTGACATCGCTTTGTTTGTTGCCGATAATTGGCAAACTACGGTTGTATCGTTAGGCGCATTGCGTTGTCATTTGGCTGCAAAATTTAATTTGTATAAGTCGGACGATTTCGCTGCTTTGTGGGTGGTTGATTTTCCGTTGTTTGAGTACTCGGAGGAAGAAGGACGTTTTGTAGCAATGCATCACCCATTTACTTCTCCTAAAAACGAAGACTTGCAATATATGCTTAGTGACCCCGCCAGAGTTCGTGCAAAGGCTTACGACGTTGTTATTAACGGCGACGAAATGGGCGGCGGAAGTATGCGTATTTATAATCAAGATGTTCAAAAACTTATGTTTAGAGCACTTGGTTTTAGTGACGAACAAATTGCGGCAAAATTTGGCTATTTTGTGGAAGCTTTTAAGTATGGTACTCCTCCTCATGGCGGACTTGCATTGGGACTTGATCGTCTTGTAATGGTGCTTACCGAAACCAACAATATAAAAGATGTTATTGCTTTCCCCAAAATGCAAAATGCAAGTTGTATGATGACTGATGCTCCGTCACCTGTCGATGACAAACAACTTAATGAGCTTGAAATAAAACTGGATGTAAAAAATGACTGAAAGCGGAGTGGTAATTTCTGTTAATAATGGTTTTGCAACTGTTCGAATAGGCAGAAATTCGGCTTGTGCATCGTGTGGTAAGTGCGGAATGACGGAAAATCAAAAGCACGTCGACGTGTATGCAAGTTGTGATGTTGCTTGCAAAGTGGATGATGTTGTCGAAATTGAAATTCCTGAAGCAAATACCACTAAAATGGCTTTAATTGCGTACGGTATACCGCTTTTGCCTGCTATCATGTTGCTTGTGTTGTCGTTGGCTTTGGCTTTTTCCGATTGGGTATCGATTTTGATGTTCTTTGGTGGATACATGTTGGGCTTATTGTTTGTTGGATTGATCGATCGAGCAAAAAAACGTAAATGGGCAAAACAACCGGTTGTGGTTAAAGTGCTTTTGAGCAAAAATTAAATTGTATTGTAATCTTCAAAAATCGGCTTCTTTAAAAGATTGTTGAAAAAGGAGGAAATTATGAGTAAAGTTGAAAATGTTGTTGAATCGTTTAATGATTTTATCAAAGACGGTGTTGCAGTGGTTGACTTTTGGGCAACGTGGTGCGGACCTTGTAAAATGCTTGCTCCTATTTTGGAGGGCGTTGCTGAGAAAATGTCAAATGTTAAGTTTGGCAAAGTTGATGTCGATTTAGCTCCCGAACTTGCAAAAGAATATAAAATCATGGCTATTCCTAACGTTTGTGTCTTTAAAAACGGTGAGCTTGTCGATAGAATAATAGGTTTGTCGGAAGAAGATGAAATTATTGAAGTAATTTCAAAGCATATTGATAAATAAATTTAATTTAAGCCGAGATTTTTTGATGATAAAATCTCGGTTTTTACGTGTCAATTTTATGTATACTATTGACACTAAAAATTAGATATTATAT
>CAVEYD010000036.1:0-450 GCA_963619835.1 bacterium
GTACTTTCCATTCCATTCTGCACTTCATTGACACAATTATTTTCTGCGGAACTATTCTTTTTAAGCTTAGCACACTTAACAATGTGTACAACAATTAGTCCCAAATTCATAAGCCAAACCGATGCAGACTTACGCAATAGACCATAAATGACAAAAACCACAGCTCCAGCGATGTTTATCAAACGAATCTTTTTTTCATCATTCATCAAAAAAGAAACCAAAACTATAGCTGCAGCCAGCAGTCCAAGCCACTCCTGCCAATTTTCGTAATTAAATAAATTATTTTTAAACCATTCCATAATATAAACACTCCACATTTTTTAAATTTCAAAATAGCAAACAAACATCTTTTACATATAGCAAAATATTAAATCGATCCAAAATTACAAGCAATTTAAAACAACAAAAAAACATTTTTTAACTTTTTAATGTAATTTTGTCTTAACCGAA
>CAVEYD010000036.1:460-9647 GCA_963619835.1 bacterium
GTATTATAGCAAATAGTAACAAACATTTCAACATTAAAATCAAATTATTTTGCACATATTCTAAATTGAGTCCTACAACAAAAGTAGTTGATTATAACACCAATAAACAAAAAAATTACTTTAAATATTTTTGATAGAAATCTCATAGAAAGCAACTGTCTCACCTTGACAATTCTTGCATAAAAATATTATAATTGATTAGAAAGAGGCACAAATTAAGCCATATTTCAAGAATTATTTTTATTTTTCGTTTGACAATAATTTCAAACATACTTTGTCAAACATAGTTTCTTAAATCTACTAAAAATAATAAGATGCAAATCAACAAGTGAGGGTAAAATGTCAATAGTAATAGGTATAGCAGGTGGAACAGGCTCAGGAAAGACAACTGTTGCAAAAAAAATACTACAAGCGTTTGGCAACAATGCAGTAATTTTGTCGCACGATTACTACTACAAAGATTTTTCAAACTTAACTTTTGAAGAAAAAACAAAATTAAACTATGATCATCCCGACTCGTTGGATACCGACTTACTTGTAGAACATATTTCAATGTTAAAACAAGGAAAATCAATTCTACACCCCACTTACGATTTTTCCAAGCATGCAAGAAACGAACAATGGGAAAAGACCGAGCCTGCCGAACTGATAATTGTCGAGGGAATTTTAATTTACACCAACAAACAATTATGCGACTTATGCGACATTAAATTATTTGTCGATACCGATGCCGACGTAAGATTTATACGTCGTTTAAGACGAGATGTCAATCATCGAGGAAGAAGCATGGATTCTGTAATAAATCAATACTTATCCACAGTAAAGCCTATGCACGAACAATTTGTCGAACCATCAAAAGCAAAAGCTGACTTAATTATTCCCGAAGGCGGCCACAACACCATTGCCATAGGCATGATTGTAGATGCAATACGCAAAAAAATGCGTGCAGAAAGCGATATCTAAAATCAGCAAAAATACCCAGTTAAAATTAAACAAAAAAAAGCGACATCTAATATAAATGTCGCTTTTTTATTATCATACTTGAAACGATATAATCACTAATTCAAAAACTATTCTTTATCGCTGTCTGTATTATCGGTAGATTCAAAGCTGTTGTCTGCTGCTTCATCATTGCCATAATGGACACGTCCGTTTGCACTTTCCTGTTCGACCTTTTTAGGTTTAATGAAAATAACGACAACAATTCCTACAGCTGAAAGTCCGGCAATAACATACAAGATAATTTTCCAAACAGATACTGTACTTGTTTTTTCGTTGTCTTCTGAAGAAGATTTTTTCACAAGCAAATCGTAGTGGAAACCGTATGTTTCATCATCGCTGTTTACAGCATGGAAACCATATGCATCACTAATATCGTAAGAGATACGATAAGTTGCAGTGTCAGCAACATCACTTTCTGTTGCAGTGATCACACCTGATGTGCTTATAACTTTTTCGTAGCCTTCGGTAACCGTACTTGTTTTACTATCGTAAATCTTTGTCCAATTTCCGTTAACATTTTTATAAACAACATACGTTGCAGATATGCTTGAATTTGCATCATCCGTTGCGCTGAAATATGTGCTATACGAAGGAACGGTAAATGAGTGACTTGTTTCGGTTGCACCGATAGTAATTTCTTTGTACGAACTTGTCGAGCTCAATGAACGTTCAGTAATTACCGGCGCGGCATTATCGTAAACTTCAACGGAAAGCAAATCGGTTTTACCGATCGTTTCAGTTTTTGTTTCAATTTCATCGCTAGAGTTTTTCTCGTTGTGCCAATATTCAACAATAAAACGATAGTACCATGTTCCAACTTTATTAAATTCAACTGTTTTTTCTCTTGAAGAGTTAGGACACTTATCGGTCTTAATTTCTTCAGATGGCTTAAAGTATTCAATTTTTCCGACTATACCTTTTTGTCCTTCTTCTTTTCCGGTTGACGGATTTGCGGTATAACCTTCATCACCGTTAATTTTGATGTCGCCAAGATCGGCAAAATCAAAAACATCTCTAAGTTTAGCGGTATGAGCCCCTTCTTCTCCGTTAGATTCGGAAAGCCAAGCGCCGATATCATACGAGCCGGCAGCAACGCTTGCATTAGCAAAATCTGCAACAGACGAAGCAACAAGTTCCTTAACTTTTGTCATTCCGTCTGTTTTCAATGTTGCAGTAGGTGTCGTTGTTGTGCTTTCGTCTGCAAGAGCAACTGGTATAACAACCAAACTAAGCAACAAAACTATTGAAAGTATAAAACAAAATGTCTTTTTCACGTTAGATCCTCCGAGAGGTCAACTTTCATTGCCTCACTATTTATTGTAGCAGTCTACACTGCTCCACATACCCTATTATTTTACATTTTAATAACTACATTGTCAACAATTTATAAATACAAAACAAGTTTTTGTAGTCAACTTTTTCATTTACTAATATTTTTTGACACTTTAGTTAATTTCAAGCAACCAACTTCAACGGCATAACAATATCAATCAAGATTTTCCGAAGTTTGAGGTTTAAAGAACAAAGACACTCCGTCTTCTTCCGTATCTTCACTGTCCGAAAAATTTTCAATATGATTTTTAATGTCAAACAAGTTCCACGGTGCAGTTTGAGGCGGATAAGAAACAAACACCATGCGTTCTTTTGTAACAGGGTGATTTAGTTCCAACCTATATGCCCACAATGATAAGTTTTGCCCTTTAACAATATCTCCGCCATATCTTGCATCACCATAAACGGGGCATCCAATCGTAGACATTTGCACGCGAATTTGATGGCTACGCCCTGTGCCTAATTGTACTTTGCATAACGACAAGTTATTTTCCGTTTGCAAAACTTCATACGACAGTTCTGCACGCTTGGCATCGTGATCACCAAATGTAGCAACGTAAACTGTGTTTGTAAGCGAATTTTTCTTCAAATAGTTGACAAGAGTGTCTTTTCTCACATTGGGACAGCCAACAACAGTAGCAAGATAAGTTTTAACCATTTCTCCGTCAACAATTTGTTTAGATAGACGCTCTGCCGATTTGCTGTTTTTTGCAAACACCATCACGCCACCTGTAGGTCTGTCAAGTCTATGTACAAGACCTAAATATACATTACCTTGTTTGTTGTACTTTTGCTTAATATAATCTTTTAATAACGACAACAAGTCAATGTCTCCACTACTATCGGCTTGACTTGGTATGTTTTGTGGTTTAACAACCACCAAAATACTGTTGTCTTCATGAAGAATTGCAACGTCATCCATTGTAAATATTCTACTCATAACTTACCCTTATTCCAAATGTGATTATTTATTAAAAAATTCAAAACTAAAAAGTTTTTAGTCCGCTTGCTCCGCAAGGCAACACAACACCTTTTTCTTCTGTAGGAAGACAAACTTCGTATGCATCCACTTTTCCTTCCTTTTTGATGGAACGTTCGAGAATGTTTGCAAGAACAGTCGGTTGTAATCCAGTCGTGTACGAGTTTATCAAAACAAACAACGGATTATCTGACAAGACAGTCGAGCACAAGTCTACAAAATCACAGATGTCGTCTTCAATCTTCCAAATTTCTCCATTAGCACCGCGTCCGTAACTTGGCGGATCCATGATGATTGCATCGTATTTGTGTCCCCTGTTAATCTCCCTTTTAACAAATTTTCTACAATCGTCAACTATATATCTAACAGGGCAATCGGACAATCCCGACAATATCACGTTTTCCTTACAGCGATCAACCATGTTTTTTGCAGCATCAACATGGCACACACTCGCTCCGGCGGAAAGACATGCTACCGTTGCGCCCCCCGTGTAAGCAAATAAATTTAGCACATTTATCGGTCTGTTGGCTTTTGATATTAAATCAATCATGATATCCCAATTTGCAGCTTGCTCAGGGAAAAGACCTGTGTGTTTAAACCCCATCGGTTTTACGGCAAACTTCAAATTACGCCAAGAAACTGCCCACTGTTCCGGAATAGATTTGTTATACTCCCAGTGACCGCCACCGGTATTAGAACGCATATAGTGAGCATCCGGTTTCATTACTGCTGACAATGGTTTTTTAGCATGCCAAATCACTTGCGGATCCGGGCGCAAAAGCACCACGTTTCCCCAACGCTCAAGTTTTTCTCCGTCACCGGTTGCAATTATTTTGTAATCGTTCCATTCTGTGTTAATCTTCATTTTATGCAAAATTTGTTAAATATTTTTTCTTTTTTTGTATTTTACTACAAAAGCCAATTTTTCTCAACTAATTTTCAAATCTAATAATAAAATTTACAGAACAAAAAAAAGACAATACTTTTTGACATAACATTTAAAATGTCGTCAAGTTGCATTGTCTTTTTTTATTAGCTATATGCTACTTAATTTAAGCTTTTGTCAAGTACAACGTTACTTGCAAGCCATTAACATCAATTTGTTTACAGTAATCACCATGTTCATGAGCAACAACCTTGTCTGCTAATGTTCCCTTGGCAATTTCGTCCGCATGTTTTTCAAAAACATCGCTAAGCTCTTTGTCAGTTTCAAAGCCCACAATTATGTGGTCTGTAACAACAAAATTGCTTTCCTTACGCATAGCTTGTATTTTAGAAATTAACTCGCGAACATACCCTTCTTCAACAAGATCGTCATTTAACGCTACATCCAAAGCGACGGTGTCACCATGATCGGAAACAACGGAATATCCTTGTTTGTTTGTGGAAGAAATCAGCAAGTCCGATTCTGCAAGTTCAACTTTTGTTCCATCAATATCAAAAACAAAGAATTCGCCCTTGCGTACTTTTTCAACGACCTGTTTGGCTTTTTCGTGCAAATTTGCAAGATGTTCTCTAATTTTACCGAGCACTTTACCATACTTTGGTCCAACGGTTTTCAGTTGCGGTTTAATTTCATAATCTGCAAAACTATCGGCAGATTCTACTTGTTTTACATCTTTGACGTTAAGCTCATTCTTTACGATTTCCGCCATCTCACTGTCAAATTTTGTAGACGAAGCCACATACAAAACTGATAGCGGTTGACGATTTTTTACGTTTGCCGCATTACGTGCACTACGTCCCAAAACGACAACGTTTAAAACGGCTTCCATTGTTCTGTTAAGTGCGGAGTTAATCAACGATTCGTCTGCAACAGGGAAGTTGCACAAATGTATCGATCTCGGAGCATCTTCAAAGCAATTTGCTGTTATGTTTTGATAAATACTTTCTGTTATAAACGGAACAAAAGGTGCAGCCACTTTCACAAGCGTGTCAAGAACCGTATACAACGTCATATAAGCTGCCTGTTTGTCGTCGGTCCATTCAGAACCCCAATAGCGTTCTCTGCAACGACGCACATACCAGTTACTAAGCATGTCGGTAAATTTTTCGATGCTACGAGCAGTGTCGGTTATCTCGTAATTACCGAGTCCTTCGTCAACTGTTTTCACAAGCTGATTTACTTCCGAAAGCAACCACTTGTCCATAAGAGTAAGTTTGCAATCTTTAATGTTGTACTTGCTTGGATCAAAGTTATCGATATCGGCATAAAGCACGTAAAAAGCGTACGTGTTCCACAGTGTTCCCAAAAATTTACGTTGTGTTTCCGAAACCGCTTCATCGTAATAACGCGAAGGCAACCAAGGAGCAGAGCTTGTGTAAAAATACCATCTTACGGCATCCGCACCCTGTTTGTTAAAGCTAGTCCAGGGATCGACAACATTGCCTTTGTGCTTAGACATTTTAATTCCATGTTCGTCCCCTACAAGCCCCAAAACGATGCAGTTTTTAAACGGAGCTTTGCCAAACAGCAATGTCGAAACAGCCATAAGCGTGTAGAACCAGCCACGTGTTTGGTCTTGTGCCTCTGAGATAAAGTCCGCAGGAAAATTTTCTTCAAACAACTTTTTATTTTCAAACGGATAATGGAATTGTGCATAAGGCATACTTCCGCTGTCGAACCAACAGTCTATGACTTCCGGAGTACGAACAAATTCACCGCCACAGTCACATTTCCAAGTGCATTTGTCAATAAACGGGCGATGCAATTCAATATTTTCCGAACATCCACATTTTTCTGCAAGCTCTTTTCGACTACCTATAACATGGACTTTTCCGCACTTATTACAAATCCACACCGGAAGTGGCGTTCCCCAGTAGCGGTCACGAGAAATTCCCCAGTCGATTACATTTTCAAGGAAATTACCCATACGGCCTGTACCGATTGTAGGCGGAATCCAGTTAATTGTAGAGTTGACCTTTAACAACTCGTCCTTTACGGCGGTCATTTTAATAAACCACGACTTGCGAGCATAGTAAATTAGCGGAGTATCGCAACGCCAGCAATGTGGATAGCTATGTTCAAACATCAACTCGCTAAACAGCAGTCCGCGTTTCTTCAAATCTGCGAGAATAAGTTTATCTGCTTGTTTACAAAAGATTCCTGTAAACTCTCCGCAGCCGTCTACAAATTTTCCGTCTTCTCCAACCAATTGAACAAGTGGCAAACCATATTTTTTGCCAACGTTTGCATCGTCTTCACCAAAAGCAGGCGCAATGTGTACAATTCCTGTGCCGTCGGTAAGAGTTACATAACTGTCGTTTGTAACATAGTAGCAATCTGCATCCGGATGAGCATACTCAAACAACGGCTTATAGTGCACGTGTTCAAATTCGCTACCCTTATGATGTGCAATTATTTCGTACTTGCCTTCTTCAAAATGCTTTGAAACAAGTTCCTTAGCAAGAATGTACTTTACTCCGTCGTCGGCAAGAATCGTAACATAGTCAAAACTTGCATTCATACACAATGCAACATTGCTCGGAAGCGTCCAAGGAGTTGTCGTCCACGCCAAAAAATATGTATCGGGTTGATCTACAAGTTGAAATTTTGCAACAGCCGATTTTTCCTTAACATCCTTGTAACCTTGAGCCACTTCGTGACTCGAAAGAGCCGTTCCGCAACGCGGACAATAAGGCACAATTTTGAAGCCCTTGTAAAGAAGTCCTTTGTCGTAAATAGTCTTAAGTGCCCACCACTCGGATTCAATATAATTGTTGTCGTAGGTTACGTATGGATGCTCCATGTCGGCCCAATAGCCAACTCTGTCCGAAAGTTTTTCCCACTCGCCTTCGTACTTCCAAACAGATTCTTTGCATTTTTGGACAAATGGCTCTATACCGTAAGCTTCAATTTGCTTTTTACCATCGATGCCAAGCAATTTTTCTACTTCAAGTTCCACCGGCAAGCCATGAGTATCCCAACCGGCTTTACGCAACACCTTTTTACCTTTCATCACTTGATAACGCGGAATAAGGTCTTTTATCGAACGCGTAAGCACGTGACCTATATGCGGTTTTCCGTTTGCTGTCGGTGGACCGTCGTAAAACGTAAACGTTCCGTTGCCTTTAGCCGTAGTTTGTTCAAAGATTTTGTTTTCTTTCCAAAACTTTAAAACTTCAAGCTCTCTGTCTACAAAGTTAAGAGAATTGTCAACCTTCTTGTACTTTGACATATTTGACTCCTTGTTGAGAATTTTTTAATAAAAAAACGACATGTTTGAAAAAACACGCCGTAATTAGCAAAGTTTACCATTTCAAACAGGTACGCCAACTTAATGGTTATACCGCACGACTTGATAACGGATCGTTGCCGAGTTTACTTACTTAACATTTTTGTTTAGTATTTTTACTAAAACTAAAAAAGTGTTGGGCAAACCTACTTGCAAGGTGATAGCTTACAGCCGAAAATAGTCATTCATTTCAGCAAACAGAATGCTCTCTGTACAAATTCAAACTGCAGTCTTGTCCTTACTAATATCGTATTTATTTATTAAATTACCTATATTTTAGCAAAACGGAAAAATAAATGCAAGTAAAAACAATCAGTTTTTGTCATCCTTCATTTTCAATTTATGTTCCGTTCCGTCCGAATCAACAATGTAGGTGTTGTCCAAAGTTTGCAAAACGCCTTTTCTCCATTCCTTTATGTACTCGCTACGCAAACGCTGTTGCTCTTGCTTTTCGTCTTCCGTCAAACCTTGCGGTTCACGTGACTTTTTAGCAAGAAAATTTATTCTATCGATTTTTTCCTTTTCCATAATTGCCTCTTTTAATGTTGCAAAATGATTATATAGTATATTTTAGCACTATAATGCTTAAATTACTATCTATTTTATTGTTTACAAAACATTTTTTATTTTTTACTGTTCACAGCAAATACTTATAAAAGAATAAAAGGGACGAATTTTCAAAATCCGTCCCGAAATATTCAATGACTGCGCATTTGCAGTTGGCAGTGCATGCCGAAACGGTATCCTTGTAGGTAGCTACTCCAAAGCAACCTCGTGGCACACGCTCAAAGCGCTTAGTGCTGCTGTGTTCCCACCCTGACACGGTTCACGAAATCACGTTGCACAAGACCTTGGTATCAACACTCCTTGCAAGTTCCTGCTTTCCACACACAAAACCGCCTGCAACATTCGGCCCTACTGTAGCGGATTGTAGGCAACAGGGCACCGCTAGCTCCCCGCTTAGCGCAGTGTGAACATTATACACTACTCTTTTGCAAAAATCAAGTGATTTTTAGTTTTGTTACATTACCTCTATTGTATAAATATTTTCTACGTTCCAATAGAATAATTTAAGGTTAGAGTTAGAAAACTTAAACATTTCCGTCAGAACAAACGATATTAACACCAGCCATCACCGACGTACTATTCTTTTCGATGTTATTCCATTGTTCGATTGTGCCCGCATAAGTAATTGTTGCCTCATTTCCTATATTGTCAAATGTGCAATAGCCCAATGATGTCACACTATCAGGAATAGTGATGTTTGTTAAACTTGTGCAACCACTGAATATCCCACTATGCAACTCAGTTTATGGATTTATAAAAATCTTCAACTGAAACCTTACATTTTTTTATTAATGACCATGGCAGAACATCCAAAACCTCTTGACCACTTGATGTGTATTCCCTGCGAACTTTATTATTAGGAATATATAATAAAATTTCAGTATGGTCATATTTATCACTGCGTGGTTGAAAATAGATGTTAACCAAATCCGCACCTGTGGATACTTTAATATTAGCTTCCTTTAACAAGCTTAATAAGGTAAACAATTAAAGTAAATTTAAAAAAATGTTGACAATTTTCTTTTAAAGATATAAAATAAAAAAAAATATCAAAGGAAATGTGGGTAAAACC
>CAVEYD010000037.1:0-8158 GCA_963619835.1 bacterium
AATTATGCCAAAAAGTCTTAATTTAGCCCATTTTAGCAAGAAAAAAGGCTTGATAGCATTGTATCAAACCTATATGTTCTTAATGGAGCGAATGATGGGAATCGAACCCACAACCGTAGCTTGGGAAGCTACTGTTTTGCCACTAAACTACATTCGCATTCTATTTTTTTATATTTTTTGCAAGTTATCTTATCTAAAAACTATACTTCTTTTTTTCTATCGGGAATTGCTTCCAAATTCATATAATCGAAATCTACCGATTCAACAAAATCACGTGGCTTAAATTTTGTGTTGTTAAACATTATATAATGGTTAAAGTTTACTCTTGTTGCAATTGGTGTAGGAATATCCATTTTTTCGCATACTTGTTGAAGTATGCCAATAAATTCGTTTAAATTTTCCGTTTTATTGTACTCAAAAACTAAATCTCGAGTTATTTTTTCTTCGCTAACGGTAGTTGCCCACAGTTTCATACTTTGACCTCACTAATATTTTATCAAATATTTTGTGTTTTGAAAAGGATTTTTTGTATAAATTTTCATCTTGTTTTACTTATTTAAATTTTGGCAATTTGTTTCTGCTAATTTAGTTTGAAATCATATAAGTAAGGTCCTTAATTTTTCCACTTTACTATTGTCTTATTATGTGTTATCATTAATAAAATAAAAAGTAGGTGGCGTATGATCGGTATATTTACAGCTATGGAAAAGGAAGCTAAAAGTTTTCTACAAAATTCGACATGTGAAAAGATAGGCATGTTCGACATTTATCACATCACCGTCGGTGGCAAAGAAGCAGTTTTATGTTGTCCGCCTAGTATTGGAGAAATTACTGCGGCTGCAGCTTGTCAAATGATGATCTCGCATTTTAATGTCGAATGTATTTTGAATTTTGGCGTTGTAGGTGCTTTGACCGCTAAATCTGCGGTTGAGTCCACAATGTATGTCGGATCTGTCGTTCACTACGATATGGACACATCGCAAATAGACAATTCTCCAATTGGACATTATGACTGTTTTGGTGGCATTGTTAATTCTTGCGACAGTAATCTGCTTACTAAAGCCACACAAATTAAAAATTTGCCAATTGTTTGTTGTGCTTCTGCCGATAAGTTTGTAGCGGATTCCAATTCTAAAGCAAAGCTTAACCGTGATTTTGGCGCTGAAATTTGTGACATGGAGTCTGCTGGCATTTTGTGGACATGTAAGTTCAACAATATTCCTTGTCTTTTGGTTAAGTGTGTATCCGACAGTCTCTTTGGCGGTTCCGGCGAGTTTGTTAAAAATGCCGAAAAAGCAGCTGCAAACTTTATGTCTTTTGCTAATATGCTATGCGAAAAATTGTAATTGTATAATTTTTCTAAACTGAAAAGATTATTCATATAATAATAAAAATATAAAATACTTATCATTTAATATATGCAAGAAAAAAGTAAAGTAGCAGTTTCTGCTTGTCAAGATTATGACGTTGAACATGTACAGCATGCCATAGACAATGTACTTGAAGAGCTTGGCGGAATTGAAAATTTCGTTTCTAAAGAGTCAAAAGTTTTCATAAAGGTAAATTTGGTTCGTGATATGCCACCGGAAAAATGTGGCACTACAAATCCGCAAGTTGTAATTGCTCTTGTTAACAGACTTTCAAAAATTACTCAAAATATCGTTGTCGGAGATAGTAGCGGTGGTTTGTACACAAAGGCATCCATGAATGCAGTCTACACCAAATGCAAAATGACTGACGTTCAACAGGCCTCTTGTGCCAAATTGAACGATGATTTTGAATATAAAAATGTCGAAATTGACGGACAAGTCGTAAAAAATTGCGAAATTATCAATGCTTTTCTCGATGCAGACGTAGTTATAAACATAACAAAGTTAAAAACACATTCTTTTGCCGGATACACGGGAGCCGTTAAAAATTTATATGGGCTTATTCCGGGTCTTGTAAAAGTTGAAATGCACAGTCGTTTTCCCGATTTAGGCGATTTTTGCAACTTATTATGTGATATCGAACAATTTGCTTCTTCAAAGATTGTTTTGCACGTTGTTGACGGAGTTTGGGGAATGGAAGGCGATGGACCGACAAACGGAAAACCTCGTTTTATAGGTCAAATTTTGGCCTCAAAAAATCCCTATGCCTTAGACGTTGTTTCAGTGTCTCTTTTTGCGGATCCGCTTAGTATGCCTCTGTTGCAGGTTGCCTGTAAACGTGGTTTGTTAAAATCAGACTTTTCAGATATCGACTTTGATTTTTTAAGTTGGCAAAAAAACAAAATAAACAATTTTGAAACGCCCGCGGTAACAAGTGCCGATACTTTTTTAAATATGCCTAAGTGGGTAAAGAGATTAGCTAAAAAGTATCTTACAAAAAAAGTCCAAATTGACAAGTCGGTTTGCAAAGGGTGCGGAAAATGTGCTGTTCATTGTCCGGCAAAAGCGATAAAACTTAAAAACAAAAAGGCAAACATCTCTCAAAACAAGTGCATACGTTGTTATTGCTGTCAAGAATTGTGCCCTTTTAATGCAGTTAAGTTCAAAAAATCTTTGTTGTACAAAGTAGTGCATGCGTTTTCACACACAGCTAATAATAAAAAATAGTTATATATTGTTTTTTCTTCAATCGTTAATTGCTTGACTTTTTTCTAAATTATGCTTAAAATTAATTAGAAAAATATATTTGATTCAAAATTAACTTGAAAGCGATGTCTTTTAAGTTTTTTTGTGTCTATTAACAAAAGGAGTTTACTATGGCAGAAGTTCAATTTCAATTAACCGAAAGCGGACGTAAAGAGTTAGAAGAACGTCTTGAGTACTTAAAATCTGTTCGTCGTGCCGAAATTGCCGAAGAAATTAAAGTGGCAAGAGGATTTGGCGACCTTTCAGAAAATGCCGAATATGATGCGGCACGTAAGGCACAAGGCGAAATGGAGGGCGAAATTGCCGAAATCGAGGCAAAACTTCGTTCTGCTATAATTATTCACGAAACAGTTGTTGTTTGTCGTGAAGTCGTTGACGGCGTTGAACGCCCTGAAAAAACATACAAAATCGTTGGCACAGCCGAAGCAGATTTCTCAGTAGGTCGTATCAGCGACGAATCACCTGTCGGTGCTGCTTTAATTAAAGCTAAAGACGGCGAAACTGTTAGTGTTGCATTACCTAACGGCAAAACCAAGTACATTAAAGTAGTTTCAATTAAAAAATAGTAAAAAAAAGCCTAAATTTTCAAATTAGAATTGTTATGTTTCTAAAAATAACATTTCTTTTTTGAAGTAAATTTACAATACACAATTTCGGAGAAAAAATGAACGAAGAAAAAATAGTGTCTCAAGAGACTGAACAAGATTTAAATGAAATATTGCAAATTCGCAGAGACAAGCTTGCAAAACTTGTAGAGGAAGGCAAAAACCCCTTTGAAATCACAAAGTTTAACAAAACACATTCTTCAAAGGAAGTTATTGACAATTATGTCGATCATGCCGAAGGCGAAGAGTATACTCCGCAAATCGTGTCTATTGCCGGAAGAATGATTTCCCGCAGAATTATGGGGAAAGCAAGTTTTTGTCACATTTTAGACGGTGAAGGAACAATCCAACTTTATGTCAAGCGCGATGAAGTCGGTGAAGATGTCTATGCTGCCTTCAAAACATGGGATATAGGCGACATAATCGGTGGAACAGGTGAAGTATTTCGCACACACATGGGTGAAATATCTATTAGACTAAACTCAATCACACTTTTATCAAAGTCTCTTTTACCTTTGCCCGAAAAATTCCATGGTTTAAAAGATATTGAAACAAGATATCGTCAACGTTATGTTGATTTAATTGCCAATCCCGAAGTAAAACGTACATTTATTATTCGTTCCGGAATAATTAAGGCAATAAGAGAGTATTTAGACAATCGTGGATTTTTGGAGGTTGAAACTCCTATTCTAAATACAATTGCCGGTGGTGCAAATGCCAGACCTTTCATTACGCATCACAATTCGTTAGATATTGACATGTACATGCGTATTGCAACCGAGTTGCACTTAAAGCGTCTAATTGTTGGCGGATTCGAAAAAGTTTATGAAATCGGAAGACAATTCCGTAACGAAGGAATGGACCTTAAGCACAATCCGGAGTTTACCACAATCGAACTTTACCAAGCTTACACAGATTTTCATGGCATGATGGATATTGCACAAGGTTTGTTCGTTTACTGCGCCGACAAAGTCTTAGGTACCCGCAAACTTCCTTATGGTGATGTAACAATCGATCTTGACAATTGGACAAAATTGTCCATGATTGAAGCTGTAAGAAAGTATGTCGGTGTAGACTTCGACAATCTAAATGACGAGCAAGCTGTATCAGCTGCAAAAGAAAAAGGTATCGATTTGCCCGAAGGTAAACGCACTTGGGGACATGCTTTGTACGAATTGTTTGATAACTTCGTCGAAAAGGAACTTATTCAACCTACATTTATATATGACTATCCCGTTGAAGTTTCTCCTCTTGCAAAAAAGAAACCGCAAGACAAGCGTCTTACGGAGCGTTTTGAGTTCTTTATGAATGCAAGTGAAATGGGCAATGCGTTTTCCGAGTTAAACGATCCTATTGACCAATACGAACGTTTCTTGGCTCAAGTAAAAGCTAAAGCACAAGGCGACGATGAAGCACACATGATGGACGAAGATTTCATAACCGCTTTGGAATACGGAATGCCTCCGACAGGCGGATTGGGAATCGGTATCGATAGAATGATAATGTTGTTTACCAACAATCAATCAATTAGAGACGTGCTTTTGTTCCCGACTATGAAACCGTTAAGTAAGTAATTTCTGTAAATATCACAATATTTTTGCATTTAAAAAGGAAGGTTTAGTAAAACAAACCTTCCTTTAATTTTTAGTTTTTACAAGCAAATCCAACAAGCGTTTTTAGAGTATTTTCAACTCCTTTAATGTGGCTTCGTTCATAACCATGGCTTGCGTACACCCCCGCGCCGATTAGTGCATGTCTTGCATCTATTCCTGCCGACAGCGCAGCATCTGCATCGCTTCCGTACAAGGGGTAAACGTCCAATGCATAATTGGCATTTTGACTTTTTGCGCCTTCAATCAAACGTGAAATCATATCATAATTATAAGGTCCGTGGCTATCCTTTACGCAGATACTGCAATCTTTTTCCGTGCAGTTTAATCCCTTGCCAACGCACCCCATATCAATTGCAAGTATTTCGTGTATATCAAGTGGTGCGCTTGCCGAGCATCCGTGACCGACTTCCTCAAATACTGTAAAATGTGCATACGTTTTTTGTTTTAGTACAATTTTCTTATCGGCAATCATTTTAGCAAAAGCCAAAATTATTCCTACCGAAAGTTTATCATCTAAAAATCTGCTTTTAATGTAACCATCTTCAGTCAATCGACTTCTCGGGTCAAAAGCCACGATATCGCCTACATCTATACCAAGTTTTTTTACATCAGCGATACTTTTCACATCGTGATCCAAAACAACTTCGCATGTATCAAAGTTGCGTTCAGTTTTTGAATATTCTTTATTTACATGTACGGATGGATTGCAAAGTTGAAATGTCCCCTCAAAAATTTTATTTGTTCGAGTGTAAATTTTTACATTTTCTGTTTCGCAATTGTTTGCGTTTAGTCCGCCGATATTTGTCAAACGTAGTCTTCCGTCGGACTTTATTTCAGCAACCATTCCGCCAAGTGTATCAGTGTGGGCTGTAAGTAGTAGGCCGTTTCCTTCTCCGCCTAATGCCACCAAAACGCCCCCTTTGGCTGTTATTTCCGGGTTATATCCCATTTTAGTAAGTTGTTCACAAATCCATTCAGCTGCCTTTCTTGTGTATCCTGTCGGACTATCGATATTCAGTATTTCAAATGCTTTTTGAGTCGCAAATTTTGTATAATCCATTTTTATTCTCCTTTATATTATGTATTATATCACATAATTTTATTTTTGTAATTAAAATCTAATTATGGACAAATTCTATTGTTTTGCATAATTGTTTGTAAACAAAAAGCACCGACATTTTTTTCATCATTCGTCGGTGCGATTTATTTGATTTTATTTATTTGCCTACAAACATTGCACGCATTGCATTTAAAATTGCTATCATGCACACACCCACATCCGCAAGTATTGCAATTATAAGCCCAAATGCTATTTTGTCTAAAATACCTATTGCCGAAAGTACAAGTACGGCAAATTTAACGGCAAGCGAAAAGATGATATTTTCTTTTACAATTTTCATCGTCTTTTTCGATATTCTTTTTGCTGTTCCTATTGCAGTGGGATTGTCCATCATCAACACGATATCTGCCGATTCTATTGCAACATCGCTTCCCATTGCTCCCATTGCTATTCCAACATCGGATGATGCAAGTACAGGTGCATCGTTTATTCCGTCTCCGACAAAAGCAACTTTGTGTTCTTTTTTCAATTCATTAACTTTTTCAACTTTGTCTTGTGGTAAAAGTTGACTGTAATATTTTGAAACACCCAGTTTGTTGGCTATTTCCGATGCTGTCTTTTCGTTATCTCCGGTCAACATAATTGTTTCACATTTTTGGTGGTTCAAGTCTTTAATTGCATCTGCCGAGTCAACTTTAATTTGATCGGCTATAGTTATGTAACCAACAAACTTATTGTTTTTTGCAACATAAACTACCGTTCCGTGCGAGCACTCAACGTAGTTAATGTTGTTTTCGTTCATCAACTTGTCGTTTCCGCATAAAATCACATCACCGTTTTCGGTTGTGGCTTTTATGCCACGGCCGGCAATTTCTTTAGTTTCAGCATTTATTTTTTCACCGTTATATGTCTTGCAAATAGATTGTGCAATTGGGTGATTACTGTATTGTTCGGCAATTACAGCTGTTTTTATAACCTCGTTTTCTATTTCTTTTGGGTAAATTCCGTCAACTTCAAAATTTCCCTTTGTTAATGTTCCCGTCTTGTCAAATGCGACAACATCTACTTTAGAAAGCGTTTCCAAATAACTGCTGCCTTTTACCAAAATACCTTTTTTGCTTGCGGCGGCTATTCCTCCAAAGAAGCTTAACGGAACGGATATAACCAATGCACACGGGCAAGAAACAAACAAAAACATCATTGAACGTTTAAGCCATTTAGCCCAAACTGCTCCCTCACCTATTCCTAAAAATAGTGGTGGAATAACACCAATTGCAATTGCAAGGAAAAACACAATAGGAGTGTAATATTTGCTAAATTTTGTAATAAAGTTTTCTGCAGGTGATTTTACTGCCGTTGCATTTTCAACAAGGTCAAGAATTTTTGCTACAGTGCTGTTATCGTAGTTGCTTGTTGTTTCAATGTAAAGCACGCCGTCAATGTTCAGGCATCCACTTACAACATTGTCGCCGACTGTCGCGTTTTTAGGTAAACTTTCCCCTGTAATTGCAGACGTGTCAAGTCTTGCGTTTCCTTTTTTCACAATACCGTCAAGCGCTATTTTATCGCCGGCCTTAACAACTATCGTTTCTCCAATTTGCACTTCGGAAGGTTCAACTTGTATTTCTTGTCCGTCTCTTACTACAACAGCTGTTTCAGGACGGATATCCATCAGCGATGCTATGTTTTTACGACTTTTGCCGACTGCATAGTGTTCAAAAAGTTCCCCGATTTGGTACAGTAGCATTACGGCTGCCGCATCGGGATACTCACCTATTGTAAATGCGCCGATAGTGGCAATTGTCATCAAAAAGTTTTCGTCAAATATGTTGCCGTGAATAATATGTTCAACAGCCTCAATCAAAACATCGTATCCAATAACCAGGTAGACTGCTAAAAACATCAACATGTCATATAGTTCAAAGCCATTAACGGTAGGCAATGCAACTGTAAAATGCACAATCAAAGCCACAATATAAATAAATACTGCAACAATTAACCTAATAAAAAGCTTTTTATCTTTTGACATAACAATTCCCCTTCAATGAATTATGCTTTAATAATGCAATCCGGTTCAATTCTCTTGCAAACTTTTTTTATTTCCGCAATGATTTCCTTTTCGTTAGTTTCGTCAAGTTCCAAAGTCATTTTTTGCATAAGAAAATTGACATTTGCGTTTTGTACTCCATCTATTTTTTTAATTGCACATTCCATTTTGGCAGCGCAGTTTGCACAGTCTAAATC
>CAVEYD010000037.1:8168-9469 GCA_963619835.1 bacterium
TTATTAACTTATTTTTTTTTATATTTATTTTGTCTACAAAAATTATTCTTTTGTATGTTCAATTGCAAGTTCAATTATTTTTTGTACGTGTTCATCATCCAAACTGTAGTATATTTCTTTTCCGTCTCGTCTGCTTCTCACTAGTTTAGATTGTCTTAATATTCTAAGCTGATGCGAAACGGCCGATTTTGACATGCACAGTAGTGTGCAGATATCGCAAACACAAAGTTCTGCCTGAGTCAATGCCGACAAAATTCTAATTCTTGTTGAATCGCCAAATATCTTAAAAAGTTCGGCAACGTCGTAAAGTAAGTCTTCGTTGGGCATGTCAACTGAGACTTGTTCTACAACATCTTCGTGCACATGTTCATATTCGCAGACGTTTTCATTGTTTTGTATTTCTTTTGTCATTTTTTAACCTCGCTCAAAAAAAAATAAAACAAACAGTTGAATAATTGTTCAACTGTTTGTATATTATCATCATACTTTGTGTATGTCAACTATTTTAACAATTTTTTTTAATAAATTTTGTTGTGCTAAAAAAATCATATTTGTATTTGTAAAAGGCGCTAATTTCACAAATATAAATCAATTCAAATTACATACAAAGCAGTGGTGAAAGCAAATAACATAAATTATGTAGAATTAAAATAGTGTTTTAACTGTAACATATAAGAATTTAATATATGATTACACACTTTGTCTCAATCATATAACTTATCGTTAATATAGCTACAAAATTATAATTATCATAAATATTACTATCCTATTACGTTTTTCAAGAATATATATTTATTTTTTTCCAATGGGTTTATTTATTCTGCATTTATGTAAGATAATACAAAAAACAAGAAAAGAGCGTCCTCATTTAGAGAACGCTCTTTGTGGTTTTGCAATTATTATTGAATAGGTGTTACGTTTGCAGCACGAAGTTTTCCGTTTTTCGAATCTTGTTCGATATCAAAAGAAACTTTTTGTCCGTCAGCTAACGTTTTATATCCGTCAACATTTATAGCAGAAAAATGTACAAAAACATCTTCTCCGCCTTCGTCGTTGGAAATAAATCCGTAACCTTTGCTTGCATTAAACCATTTAACTGTACCGGTCATGTGGTGGTACCTCCAAAAAAATTTTGTAACCGAACGTAGAGGACTGCACTGCATAAAACTTATCTATGTTGTGTAACGGCACCTACTTTTCCATTACTCTTTTTATTATAAACATTACTTTTTTATAAGTCAATATTTTTTTTAATAATGTATTTATTGATTAAATGTTCGCTTTTGTGCTTTTTATTATGC
>CAVEYD010000038.1:0-9440 GCA_963619835.1 bacterium
GTCGAAGGAGGTGCAAAGTGCAAGATTTAAAAGATTTTATTCAACAAGTAAAACGTGCAAACGATATTGTTGATGTAATTGGTTCGTACTTAGAACTTCGTCGTCGCGGAACGAACTATCAAGCACGTTGCCCCTTCCACGGAGAAAAAACTCCAAGTTTTAACGTTAACGGGAACATGCAAATTTACAAATGTTTTGGTTGCGGAGAAAGTGGAGATGTTATTTCTTTTGTGCAAAAATACGAATCATGCACTTTTATGGAGGCAGTTGAAATTCTTGCAAAGCGAGCGAATATTCCGATGCCTGAGTTACCAAACGAGGCAAAGGACGTAGAAGCGTCGGAACGCAAAAAGAAAAGGGAAACGTACTTGTCAATCTGCAAAGATGCAGCAGTTTTTTACTATAAAAATTTTAGAAGCGACGTAGGTAAACGTGCAAGAAATTACATGTTCGATAGGGGCTTTGACGAAAAAACGTTGAACAAGTTTGGAATAGGTTATTCACCTGATCGAAAGTCTCTTGTAAATTATTTGCAAAAAAAAGGCTATCAAACTGATGACTGTTTGAAAAGTGGTGTGTTGCAAAGTACTACCTATGGGCTGTGCGATCCAATGTTTAATAGGGTGATTATTCCCGTGTTTAACATGCAAGGTAAAGTTATTGCATTTGGCGGACGAGGAATTGATGAAAATATAATCAGTCAGGGTAAGTACAAAAATACTTCAGAAAGTGCACTTTTTAGCAAGAAAAACAATTTGTTTGCCCTAAATATTGCAAAGGAACAAAAACAACAACGTCAACTTCAAAATTTGGTTGTCGTAGAAGGCTACATGGACGTGATTTCCATGTACCAAGCAGGTTTCAAAAGAGCTGTTGCCTCGATGGGAACTTCTCTTACAGAGGAGCAAGCCAAGTGGCTTTCTCGACTGACAGATACAGTTTATATTTGTTACGATGGTGATGCGGCAGGACAAAAAGCAACTGTTAGAGGAATGGATATTCTTGATAAAGTTGGTTTGCAAGTTTTAGTGATGTCGGTTCCGGAAAAGCTTGATCCGGATGAATATATTAAAAAATATGGCGCAGATGCTTTTGAAAAACTAATAGAACAAGCATTGCCGCTTGCCGATTATAAGCTAAAGCTGCTTGATGAGGCATTTCCCCTTGATACAAGCGATCCTATTAAACGTAATGATAACTTGCCTAAATACGTAAAAGGTGCATTGATTATGTTAAGGCAACTTGATGATGATAGGCAAAATAGTTATATAACTGTTGTTTCAAACAAAACCGGTTATTCGGAAGATTATTTGCGTCGTAAACTTGTTGAAAAAAGTGAAGAGGAAAATTCCAATAGTGTTGAAGATGTCCGTCAAACTTCACCGGAAACTGTTGCAAAATATTTTATTTTGTCGGCGATTTTACATGGTGAAGATTACGCGATAATAGATAAAAAACCTTTTTGTAGCGAAAAATTTCTATCTGATTTGTTTGATTATGCACTTGGAGAAGTTTCTGTCGGTAAGACGCCGACGGTTGACATGATATACACAATTTGCCCAAATGCTACAAATGAACAATATTCCAAAATTACTGACTTAGATTTCTCACCTACAAGACGCAACAAAAATGCAGTGTATTTTGAGGAATGCAAAAAATTGGTAAAAATTGAAATGCTTTCGTATGAAAGAGAAAACTTACTTAAGCAAATAAAACAAAATCCAAGTGATAATTCGCTTTTACTTGCTTTGTCTAATGTTAGTAGCGAAATAAATTCTTTGAAATAATTTAAGGAGATAAACAATGGTAGTAAATCAAAATTTTCTTCAAAATATGTTGGATGAAATTAAATCAACAGGTACAAATCGTATCACTTTTGATGAACTTGAAGCCAAACTTGAAAAGATAAGTCTTACAGCCGAGCAGAATGCCGAGTTGTATCGCTATCTCGAAGAGAACGGAGTAAAGATTGTTGATACCTTCGATAAGGACAATAGTGCGCTGTATCGTAGCATAGGCGATGTGGCCGTTGATGACCCTGTAAAGATGTTTTTGAAGGATATCGGCAAAGTGCCGCTTTTGTCGTCTGAAGAAGAAGCCGAGTTGGCAAAACGCATTTTGGAAGGAGACGAGGAAGCAAAAAAGAAGTTGACTGAAGCTAACCTGAGACTTGTCGTTTCAATTGCAAAACGCTATGTCGGACGTGGAATGTTATTTTTGGATTTGATTCAGGAAGGCAACTTGGGACTAATTAAGGCAGTAGAAAAATTTGATTACACAAAAGGTTTTAAGTTTAGCACTTATGCTACTTGGTGGATTCGTCAAGCAATTACGCGTGCAATAGCCGATCAGGCACGTACAATACGTATTCCCGTTCACATGGTAGAAACAATAAACCGTCAAGTTCGTGCTCAACGTGCTTTGTTACAGGAACTTGGAAGAGAACCTACTCCGGAAGAAATTGCTAATTACATGGGTATAACTCCGGAAAAGGTTGTTGAAATTCAAAAAATTGCTCAAGATCCCGTAAGTTTGGAAACCCCGATCGGTGAAGAGGAAGACAGCCACTTAGTAGACTTTATTGAGGATACCAAAACAACGGCTCCAAGCGATGTTGCAGCTCAAACAATGCTACGCGAACAACTTATTGCCGCACTGCACAAGCTTACTCCTCGTGAAGAACAAGTACTTCGTTTGCGTTACGGTTTGGATGACGGTAGACCACGTACTTTGGAAGAAGTCGGAAATGAATTTGTTTTAACGCGTGAGCGTATAAGACAAATTGAGGCAAAAGCATTGCGTAAACTACGCAACCCAACTAAATCCAAAAAACTTCGCGATTATCTTGACTAAAATGCATAGCAAACGTATACAAAATATTGTTTCTGTCTTGCCTAAATGCAACATTTTGGCCGATGTCGGTTGCGACCACGGATATGTAGGTATAGAAGCTCTTGTTCAAGATAAAGCAAATAATGTTGTTTTTTGCGACATATCTGACTGCTCGCTGCAAAAGGCAAAACAAAATTGTCCGCAAAATTTGTTGAAACGAGCCTCGTTTATTTGTGCAGATGGCATTCCCCAAACATGTCAATGCGATTGTGCAGTAATTGCAGGAATGGGTGGATTAGAAATTATTTCTATACTGTCTCATACAATTCATTTGCCACGTTTTTTAGTTTTGCAACCTATGAAAAATGCTTTTGAACTACGAAAATTTTTAGTGAGCAATTATATAATAGAAACAGACAGTTTGTTTTTTGACGGAAATAAGTACTATAATTTAATTTCGGCAACGATGGGAAATACTTCGCCGATGACAGAGTTGCAACTTTTTTTTGGAAAAGACAACTTGACCAAACCTTCAAAAGATTTTGTAAAATATCTTTTGAATGAAAAAATAAAACTAACAAAAATACTAAGTTCTTGCAATGATATTGATGTGCAAAAAAAACTTAATCTTGTACAACAGGCCATTGCAAAAATACAGGAGGTACAATCATGATTCAAAAGGAAATGTTGGAGTATCAATCTTTGGATAGCGAATTAAACAAAATAGAACGTGAGCTTAAAAAGAATGAAAGCTATGTTCAACGCAGACAATACAAGGCGTTACGTTTAGATTGCGAAGATAAACTTACAAAACTTGACGCTAAGGCAGCGGAGCTTCGCTCACAACTTTCAATTGCTCGCACAGCATTACAAGAAATAAACAATGTTATTGAGGAACATTCTAAAGAAATTGCCGATATTAAGGACGAAGAAGAACTAAATTACATGAATCGCAAACTTAATGAGCAAATAAATTCGTTGCAAAACGTTGAAAAAGATATCAAGCGCATTTTACACGATGGGGAAGAAGTAGCTAAAAGTTTTGAAGAAATAAGTGCAAAACTTCCTAAAATTATTGCACGTTACAACAAATGTGGAGAAGAATTTGCAAAAGTTACCGATGAAGTTAAACCTCGTGTCACTGAGTTGAAATTAAAACAGTCCGAACTTAAGAAACATATTGATCCGGAATTGTTTGAAAAATATAAGCGTATTTCCGACGGACAGGTTAGGCCCGTATTTGTGCCACTGAAAGATGGTTCGAGATGCGGTGGTTGCCAAATGGAAATGCCTAAAGCGATAGTGGAAACACAAATGAAAAAAGGTTACATGATTTGTGAACATTGCGGAAGGGTAATTTACAAACAAGAATAGTTTGATAAATTTTTATAGAATACAAAAAAGGTGCTAAAAAGCACCTTTTTTTGTTTTGAAAAATTATTTTGTACCGAACAATCTGTCACCGGCATCACCGAGGCCGGGTAAAATGTAGCAGTTAGAGTTGAGCTCGCGATCTTCGGTTGCGCAGTAAATTTGTACATCGGGATGAGCCTTGTGAAGTGCGGCAATTCCTTCTGGAGCTGCAATTATGTGCATGCACTTAATGTGTTTTACGCCTCTAGCTTTAAGCATATTTACAGCTGCTATTGCGCTTCCGCCTGTAGCAAGCATTGGATCAAGCACGATGCAGATTTTATCTTCTATACCTGAAGGTAATTTGCAGTAATACTCTTGCGGTTGACACGTTTCCTCGTCACGATACATACCGATGTGTCCGACTTTTGCAGTTGGAAACAGTGTGTGAACACCATTTACCATACCTAAACCTGCACGCAAAATTGGAATTATTGCAATAGTGTTTTCGGCGATCATGCGCTGTGTTGTTTTTTCGAGAGGTGTTTCAACGGAAACTTCAATTGTAGGAATGTCTTTAAAAGCCTCGTATGTTTCAAGGGTGGTGATTTCTTCAACTAATTCCCTAAATTGCTTAGTGTTTGTGTTTTTATCACGCAAAATAGCCACTTTGTGTGAGATAAGAGGGTGGTTTAGTACAGTTACATTCTCCATGGTTCATCTCCTTTGCGACACAGTGTATGTCTGAACATTACAATACAATGCTTTTTTGCCGCGATATAAAATTTAATCTTTGATTGAGGTGTATTGTTTCGCCCCAAAATTATGTATGGAGATTAAAAAAAAGCTTTGACAATAAAAATTATCAAAGCAAATGAAAATTATTTTAGTGGTGAACAAAACATCGTCGATACGACGTTGCTTATATGTTGTTTTGCCACATACTTTTTCATAATCTTAAAACTCCTTTGATTATTCTACATCAAAGTGACACTTTTTTGCAAGTGTTTGTGCGTAAAAAGTAGATATTTTATTTTGGGTGAGATTAGGTAATGTTTAAGCGTACTTAGTAAATAAAAAAACTCTCGAACAGTAGTGTTTGAGAGCTTTTGTTTGTACTATTGTACTTCTTCTGTAGCAGGAGCTTCTTCTTTAGCTTTTTTGGAAACGCGTTTCTTAGGAGCCGGTTTTTCTTCTGTTGCAGTGGCTTTTTTTGAAGCCTTCTTTTCAACAGGACGTTTAGCAGCTTCTTTAGCTTTTTTAGCGTCATTTCTTTGAGCTTTAATTGCTTCTGCTTCTTCAGCACGACGTTGAGCAGCAGCTTTTTGTTCAGCTTGTTTCAATGTCTTTGCGTCAACCTTAACGACTACTACGCCGTTTTCAAGTTGATAGAGAGCTTTGGCAATTTGTGATTTTTTGTGATTAGCTGCGTTCTTGTGAATAACGTTCTTTTTTGCAGCTTCGTCAATTTGGCTGCTTGCCAAAGGAAGAAGTTGTTTAGCAACCTCGATGTTGCCTTCAGAAATAGCTGCGTTAAATTTTTTAACGGCAGTTTGCATTTGAGAACGAATCATTTGATTTTGAAGCTTTTTTGTTGCAGAAACTTTTACGCGCTTTGATGCGGATTTAATATTAGGCATTAGTATCTCCTTGATTTCATAGTACCACTACTAATTTATGCTTACCTATATTAACATACTTTATTTTTTTTAGCAACAATTTTTCAACTAATAAAGTAATTTTTTTTATTATTTTTATGTTTTTGTTCTAATTTTGTTCACTTCAATAAATATTTCTTTAATAGCGCCTTTTGAGAAATGTTATTTGTTGTAATTATTGTGATAGTTGTAGCTATTGTTTGAAAGCTTTTGTTTTTGTAAAAAAATCTTTAAACAAATAAAAAAAATATTTAATAAAATTTTAGATACCTATTGAAATGTGATTTTTTTTAGTATATAATTAATAACAGTTGTTTGTTAAAAGGATTTTTACAGACGAAGATTATTTTTTTAGGAGTAGTATTTATGGCAGTATCACAAAAAGACATCAGAAACATTGCTTTGATAGGACATAGTGGTGAAGGAAAAACCACACTTGCCGAAGCAATTTTGTACAATGCCGGTGTGCTTGACAGACAAGGTAAAGTGGACGACGGCAACACAACAATGGACTTCGACGCCGAAGAAATTGCAAGAAAAATTTCGATTAGCCTTTCGGTTGCAAGTTGCAGCTACAAGGGGAAGAAAATAAATATTATCGATGTACCGGGTTACTTTGATTTTGAATGCGAAATGCTTGAAGCTCTTACAGTTGCAGATAGTGCAATTATCGTCACCGGTGCAACCGGAAGTTTGACCGTAGGTACGGAAAAAGCTTTGGAATATTGCGGAGAACACAAAATCCCTTGCATGATTTTCATCAACGGAGTAGATAAGGACAATTCCAACTACAGTGCAACGGTTGATGCAATCAAAGCAAAATTCAACAAAGTTCACTCAATCATTGTACCGCAACTTGAAGGCGGCAAGATGGTTGGTTACGTAAATGCTGTAACAGGCAAATATGGTAGTTTTTCGTCAAAGGACGAGTCTGACGAAATTCCGGCAAGCTTAAAAGGTGCTTACGACGAAGTTCGTTCTGCTGTTGTAGAGATGGCAGCAGAAGGCGACGACGAACTCATGATGAAGTTCTTTGACGGCGAAGAGCTTACAGCTGAAGAAGTTGCCACTGGTTTTGGAACGGCACTTTTAAACGGAGCCGCTATTCCCGTAGTCGGAGGTTCTGCATTTGCAAACAAAGGCATTATTGGGCTTATGGAAATGATTGTAAATGCTTTGCCGTCTCCCGATATTCGTCCCGCAGTAGACGTTGACGGAAAGGCTATCGCAGTCGATCCTTCTGCACCGGTGGTTTTACGCGTATTTAAAACAATTGCTGACCCGTTTGTAGGTAGATTGTCAATATTTAAAGTTATTTCCGGAACGCTTAAGAGCGGAATGACTCTCAAAAACGTAAACAACGACCAAACAGAAAAAATCAGCACCGTTTACTTCATGAAAGGTAAAAAACAAGAAGTTGCCGATTGTGCCGTTGCAGGCGATATTGCCGCACTCGCAAAACTTTCCGCAACAAGCACAGGGGACGTTTTGTGTGAAGGCGCACCCGTAAGTTTACCTGCAGTTGATTTGCCGCGTCCTGTTTATAGCAGAGCTGTTTATGCTGCAAAGAAAGGCGATGAAGATAAAGTATTTGGCGGACTTAACAAGCTTAAGGACGAAGATATCGCATTTACCGTGACAAAGGATCCCGAAACCGGGGAAATGCTTCTTAGCGGACTTGGTGAAACACAACTTGACGTTATTTGTAAAAAACTTAAGTCTAAGTTTAACTGCGAAGCAATGCTTACCGATCCAAGAATTCCTTATCGTGAAACCATTCGTAAGATGGCAGAGGCTGAAGGAAAACACAAGAAGCAATCCGGTGGTGCAGGTCAGTACGGACACTGTAAAGTTCGTTTTGAACCAGGTGCAGCCGACGGCGTATTCGAGTTTGTTGATGCTGTTGTAGGCGGAACAGTTCCTCGTCAATTTATTCCTTCGGTCGAAAAGGGACTTCGTCAAGCCATCCAAAAGGGTGTTCTTGCGGGATATCCCATGGTAAACCTCAAATGTACATTGTATGATGGATCAAGCCACCCCGTAGACAGTAAAGATATTGCATTCCAAATGGCAGCAATTCTTGCATACAAAGATGGTTGCGTAAAGGCAGGCCCTGTACTTCTCGAGCCTATCTATGAGCTTAAAATTGTCGTTCCGGATAACTACCTTGGTGACATCATGGGTGACATGAACAAGCGTCGTGGACGTATTCTCGGAACAGAAATGACTCACGGCAAACAAGTTGTTACAGCTGAAGCACCTCTCAGCGAAATTTTGAAGTATGCAACTGACCTTCGTAGTATGACTCAAGGTCGCGGTAAGTACGAATTGCAATTTGCTCGTTACGAAGAAGTTCCCGCAACAAGCGTACCCAAAATTGTAGAAGAAGCAAAAAAACTTCAGGCCGACGAATAATATTTAACAAATCAAAGACGACAGTCAAATTTGACTGCCGTTTTTTTTGCGTATTTTTAATTTATTTTAATTTAAATTTTTTATATTTACAATTTACTTAGTTAGAATTGTTTGTGTTAATTTCAGTATTGCCGTCCGAATTATCAACATCTGCAGTGGTGATTGCAGGAGATTTTTTCTTGACAACATTTGGCAAAACTTCAACCACAATTACACCTACAAATACAAGCATTCCGCCTATAACAATTCCCCAAGTAAAAGTGTCCAAACCAATCAATATTGAAATTATTGCTCCAATAGGTGATTCGCAACCAAGTATTAAAGAAGTTTCGGACGAAGTCAAATTTATTTGTGCAAATGTCTGCGAAAAATAAGCAAATGCCGTTCCGAGTAGTGCAACAACAAGCATTCTCCATCCGCTGTAGCTAAAATTAAACTCAATCGAGTTGTATTTACTTGACTCAAAAATTAGCGATGCAACAACAAACCAGACCGATGCAACGGCAAGTTGCAATGTCGTAAAGGTGTAGTGATCGGCTTTTTGCTTGTCAACAACGTGTCCTGTCCAAACAATTTGTAACGCAAAAATCAATGCGCTTACCAAAGTAATCAAGTCGCCAAACAGGGTGTTTTGTTGCGATTGCCCTTTTAGGTTAAGCACGGCAAGTCCCACAACGGCAATGCCTATTCCCACAAAAGTCGAAATTCTTGGACGTTTTTTTGATACTGCCCAGGAGAAAAACGGAACAAAAATAATGTACGATGCCGTAAAAAATCCGTTGTGCGCAGGCGTGGTGTATTTAAGACCTATAGTTTGCAACCAAAAAGCAAAAAACAAAAAAGTTCCGCCGATAAGACTACACAAGACTGATTGTTTGTTAAAACGTAGCTTTGTTGCAAAAACGACAAGCAAAACAACCGATGCTCCGCCAAACCTAACGGCGTTTAGTAGTATCGGCGTTTGCTCAAACGATGCATTAAGTAATTCGGAGTTGAGTACAAAACCCCATCCCCAAATAATGGCAGTCAAGCTAAGCATTGTCAAAGCAAGTATATGTTGTTGTTTTTGTGTCAATTTTTCCATTTTTTTACTGTTTGATTTTATTTTCTATAAAAAAAGCGACAAACTAAAAATTAGTCTGTCGTTTACAATTCAAAAGGCGAATGGACACGGGTTTTACC
>CAVEYD010000039.1:0-3218 GCA_963619835.1 bacterium
ACTAAAAAACGGCAAAATTTTTCCTTACAAAAATAAAGCAAAATTTTTCCGCATTAAATAATGCAAAATTTTGTTTGACAAAACCTATTATATATATTAAAATATAAAACGGCCGCTTAAGCAGGGTAAAAAAGAGCAACAAAGCCACCCTCGTTTAGCGAGACTCTGATACGGGAGGTAACAACACGATGTACGCAATTGTTAAAGCAGGCGGAAAGCAGTACAAAGTTACCGAAGGTTTAATTTTCGAAACAGAACTTCTCGATGCAGAAGTTAATTCCAAAGTTGAACTTGAAGTAGTTTTGGGTGCAGACGACGCAAACGTTTACGTTGGAAACGACGCAAGCAAAGTTAAAGTATCCGCAACCGTTGTCGAACATGGCAAAGGAAAGAAAATCAACATTTTCACCTACAAAGCTAAGAAAAATGTTCGTAAACGTCAAGGACACAGACAACCTTACACCAAGTTGAAGGTTGACAGCATCACAATCGGCTAAAAATGACAGATATCACCGTAACAAAAAAAGACAATTCAATAGTTGAGGTCAACGCAATAGGGCACACCGGCTACGGCGAAAGTGGCGAAGATATAGTGTGCGCAGGCGTATCCACGTTGTTGCAATCGGCATTGCTCGGTTTGTTGCAAGTGGTAGGAATAAATGTCACATTTACGGTGGACGAAGAAAAAGGCGCATTACGGTTTATTTTACCGAAAGATCTTACCGCAACCGAAAGGCACGATGCCGACATTGTACTCAACACAATGTTATGCGGACTACAAGATTTATTCACAGAATATTCCGACTACATCAATTTGGAGGTAATTTAACAATGTTTATTAAGTTGCAGTTGTTTGCCCACAAAAAAGGTATGGGTAGCACCAAAAACGGACGTGACAGTGAAAGCAAACGTTTGGGCGCAAAGCGTGCTGACGGACAATTTGCCAAAGCTGGTAACATTCTCGTAAGACAACGCGGAACACACTTCCATCCCGGCAACAATGTCGGAATCGGCAAGGATGACACATTGTTTGCTCTTATCGATGGCGTAGTTAAGTTCGAACGCTACGACAAAACGAGAAGACAAGTTTCCGTATATCCCGTTGCAGAGTAAAGCACAAATCACAAGTCGAGACTTTAATTTAGTCTCGACTTTTTATTTTATTTTTTGTATTTTTTACTAAAAAATCACCCCAAAACTCAACCAAATCTATTCACAACCCCAATTTTTTTATTTTCTATTTTTATTTTGCCATATTATATGATATAATATTATTATCATAAATAACAAAAGTAATTATATTATTATCACAAACAACCTTCAAAATAATTATGGACAACACTTTACAAAATTTACCGATAGTTTTCGATTTTTCCACCGAATATTTTTCCCTTGCCGACACTTTAGAATGTGGACAAGTTTTTCGCTACAAAAAAATTGACAGCAACACTTACTGTGTTTTTTCCACAAACAAATTTGCCGTTGCATCGCAAAATGGCAACAAAATCGTAGTGCAAGCCGATCGGCAAAATGCCGACTATTTTTGGAACTATTTCGACCTAAACACCAACTACAAGCAAAAAGTCGACCGTATTTCCGCATTATCACCCATCATGCAACAAGCGTCAACTTACGGCAAGGGCATACGAATTCTCAACCAAGATCCGTTAGAAACAACCTTCAGTTTTATTATTTCGGCAAACAACAACATAAAGCGCATACAAACAATCATCGAGCGCATGTGCAGTGCAATCGGCACGCCCACGCCTTACGGCAATGCGTTTCCCACAGTGCAACAAATAGCAAGTAAACCCACGCAGTTTTTCACCGATATAGGCGCAGGCTATCGCGACAAATATCTCAAACAAACGGCACAACAATTGCTAAATTTTGATATCTCGTCGCTCAAAAACTTGCCAACCGAAGTTGCCCGTCAAAAATTATTGACTTTTCAAGGCATCGGCCCCAAAGTTGCCGATTGTATCTTGCTTTTCGGCTTAAACCATGGAGACGTTTTTCCGGTAGACACTTGGCTCAAAAAAGTTTACCACCAACATTTCGAAACGGGACTAAAGGACGATCAAATATCTCAATATTTTTGCAATTTATTCGGTCAAGATGCAGGCTTATGCCAACAATATTTATTTTATTTTCAGCGAAAGTATTTACAAACAAACGCAAATAATGTAAAATAATACTAAAGTTTTATGGAGGAATCACCATGCTACGAGACAGAAAAATAGCATTTTTTATCGATTTAGACAATTTATCTCTCACAGCAGAGCATTACTACAGCATTTTATCTCAACTTAAAGATTATGGCGACATAGTATACGGAGTAGTTTACGGTGCAGGCGAACGCAAGCACAAAAAGATAATTGCCGATGCCGATGCCAACGGTTACAAAGTTTGTCGCGTTTTAGCAACAAAGCACCGCGGACGTAAAAATTTTGACTATCGCATTTTTGTCGACGTCATGGATATTCTTTCAATCAATCACAACGTGGACACAGTTTGTGTTGTTGCACAGCCGGCCGATATGTCTTATCTTTATTCCTACCTTCGCAATCATGGCAAGGCAATCATCGCTTTAGACAACAATCCGCAAGCGCAAAATTTTGTGCAAGACTTTGTCAGCATAAGCGTAAAGTCCAAGTCCGCACGTCGTAAAAAGAAGACGGCAGAAGTTGTTCCCGCCGGCGACGAAGCACCCGCTAATAATGTCGAACCTCAAAAGAATGCCGACGTCGAACGCACCGAAGACTTGTTAAAGCAAATCGATTCTCTTAAGCAAGATGCCGCAGCCGAACCGCAACCTGTTGAAGAGCCTACCAAGGAAGTCAAAGAGCAAGTTGCCGAGCCCAAGGCAGACGCAGCACCGCAAGCCGAAGAGCAAGCACCTCAACAAGATGCTCAAGACGAATCTAAGGCAGAAGCCGAAGCGGTCAACAAACCTCGCACGCAGTACAATGCTCAAAACGATGGCGAACTTATTCGTCAAATCAACGATGCTCGCACGCAGGAAGAAGACGTCAGCACCGAAGCCATTTTGGATCAAATCAAAAAGCTTTTGCAAGACGTTGAATAAAAGTAGTGCAACCGCCACAATCGTGCAACCAACCTACACAAAAAAAGAGAAAAAAACAAAGGACGATACTTTTCAAAGCATCGTCCTTTTTATTTTATTTTATTTTATTTTTAACCCAAACGATTTTAAT
>CAVEYD010000039.1:3228-9243 GCA_963619835.1 bacterium
TCTTTTAATTTTTTTAATAATCAATTATATTAGTTGTCTTTTTCTCAATTTTTTACCTAACAGCCAAAACATTATTGCGGTAGTTTTTTTTAATAATTACCACAAACAGCCCGTACAACTTAATCAATCTTTTAATTTTTTCTCAAACCCTTTTATTATTCCAAGTCAAACATTTTTCTCAACTTATTTACGGCATTAAACAAGTTTTTAACTCCTTCAAAAACGTCGTTTTCGGTGTAGCCTTTCGAATTTAAGTATTGATATGCTTCCAGGGTAAATTCCCCGTTGTAGCCAATTTTTTTCAATGCGGCAACAATTTTTCCAAAATCGATTTTCATCGAAAAAGGAATTTGATGGTAATCTTGCCACAAATCGTTGTCGTGAATATGCAAGTATTGTACTTTATCTTTAAGTGTCAAAATCATTTTTTCGGCACTTGTCTTTACGCCACGCATTTCCGAGTGTCCAATGTCAAGGCAAGCCACAAAGTAGTCATCGTTTACGGCATCCAAATGCGCCTTAAAATCTATTTCATTACTACATGCGGCGAAATGTGCATCGTCATCGTACCAGTTAAACATATTTTCTGTCGCAATTTTAACATTATGTTGTTTTGCAAATGGCAGCAATTCGAAGTACATTTCGGCATTTTCTTCGGCATTTTTGTCGTTATCGGGGTGAATTATACAAGCTTTTCCGCCGGCAACGGCAGTAAGTTCAATAGATTTTTTGTACAAATCTCTAATCACTTTAAAATTGCTTGGAAACGGTGCATGCGATTGATTGCAAACAATTCCGTAGTCCTCACCAATTTTACGCAGTGTTTTTGCGTAATTTATTGCATTGTGACCGTTTAGCGGACAGTCCTCGTTTACGTAAAAATTGCGAGTTGCATCGTTGTATTTCACCATATCGAACATTGAAAAGTCCCATGCGTCAAATCCTGCTTTTGCCACAAGTTCAACAGCTTTTTCTTTCCCCACAATTTTCGCTATCGATCCTATTTCAGTAGAAACTTTTGTCATTTTATCACCTAATTTCTTTCAAAAAAGCGATTTATTTTAAGATCGCTTTTGTTAAAAATATTTTAATTAAAAACCGCTTTTTCTATTTTTAATCTAACGGTTTGTTGTAAGCTTCCTTGTCTTTTTTAGCTTTAAACACAGCATACAGCACAACGCCCAAAATTATTGCACAACCAAGAGTAATAAGTCCCACAAGGGCATTTGTTGTAATTTGACTTGTGTAAATAAGTCTGCTCGCACTAATCCAACCGTAATCGTAAGAGCCGTCGTCATGCACCAAGTACACCTCGCACGAATTATTTTCTTCGTCATAGCTAAGCACGTTCACACGTTGACCGCTGTAAAGTTTAACGGCAATGCCGTTTTCGTCGCAAATTTCCGTACCTTCGTCAAGATTTCTATCGGCGTAAATTGTCACAGCCTCAAAGAGTGTTGCATTTATTTTTTTCTTTTCCAGCACAACAACGCCTTGTTCCTCGCTAACTTTCGAGCTAAATTTTCCCAAAGACGTATTTTTCACAAATCCGTAAGACGTTGTTCCGTCAACATCGTAGCTCACGTAGTACCAACTCAAATTATCCCAAGCAAATTTTTGAAGTAGTGTAGCAGTAATCGGAGCATCGGCTTTTTGTTTAACTTCGGTTTTTGTCGAATTTTCAAACGGCAATTTGTACACATATTCGTAGTTCAACGACGTAAAGTTTGCCGTATATTTTACCGTTGCGGAAACGGTAGTGTTTTCAATCGTAAGTTTCTTGTCCTCAGTAGGCTTGCTTACAGTTGCCGTACCTTCCTCATTGTACGATTTTTTAATCCAAGCAAATTTGTTATTCCCCACAAGCACGTAGTAGTACGGACAGTTTTCCGCACCTTCGTATCCAAGAATAATCACATTTTCTTTGTAATCGTTTACGGCATTGTCAATGCTGTTTTCACCTTTTGTCTTATACAAAATGTTTGTCGGGTAGCCTGTCGATTTTGCCAACGTGTACGAATTAAATTCTGTCGGCACTTCCAAGTTGACTGTGTCCGAACCTACCTGTACGGCATTTGTCGACTTAAACTCACCGCTTGCGTAGTTGTACAACACAACTTTATTCGTGCTTTCCAAAACGTAAATTCCGTATTTAGACGTAGCGATGGACACAATTTTCACAGCATTTTCCGGATCAACCGTAAGCACAGCCTTGTCCGAAAGTGCAAAATTGTTTGCCCCTTGATTGTTCAAAGTATAAGCGTTGTTTTCGTTATACACAACAAACAAATTGTTTGTGCCGTCGTTGTAGTTAAATCCGCTTGTAAGCTTAATGTCGCTAACGTTAGAAATTGTAATTCCGGTCATGCTAAAGCTTGGCGAAACTTCGTATCTGTTGCATGTTCCGTTTGCAAAGTAGTAAGCAAAGTACTTTTCTGCCGATGCGTCTTTTGCGTACACAACCGAAGTTGCATTTGTCAAGTTGTTCAAAATGCCCATCTCGGTTGCATCGTAAGTGTGGTAGTAAAGTTTATCTGAAACGGCATACACAGCATCTTTTCCGGCAAATTTTCCAACGCAAACGTCAGTAATATCGCCTATTTCGGACCAAGCGGTGTAAGATAAATCGCTTTTTACCAAACTTCCGTCGTTTTTCACGTTGTAAAGTTCGGCAGCCGTTCCGTAATTGATGTACAAACTACCAATCAAATCGGTGGTGTCGCTGTTTAGCGGAGTTTCCGATCCGCTAACCGAAACAATTTTGCCGTAAGTGTTGTCAAAATTGTTAATCGTATTTTGAGCGACAGGTTTTCCGGCAACTGTTCCGTCGGCGCCGTCCGACAGTTTAAAAATGTGCATTATGTTTTGCGAACCTTCCTCAACGGTGTCCGCAACGTACAAGTAATCGCCCACAACGGCAACACCGGTAGGATCGACAAAGTAAATATCTTGTCCCTCGGCATTAGCCACAGTTGCGATATTAAAGTTGCAACAAATTGCAACCATTATTATTGCGCAAAGCGCAAAGCAAAGTGATTTTCTCATATATTCCTCAAAATTACACAAAAAGCAAATGCAAGCCGAAGAGCAAGCACCAAGCACAAGCCTAACTGCAACACCGAAAGCAATCACACAAATGCAAAGTTATCGGCAAACATCAAAAGTAAGCTTGTCCGCAATCACACAAATGCAAAGTTATCGGCAAGCACCAAGCACAAGCCTATCGGCAAGTCCCAAGTGCAGGTTTTCGACATGCTTTATATGTTTATATGTATACATTATGTATTATATCAAAATACTAATTATTTTTCAACAAAAAAACTTCAATTTTCTTAAAACATTATTGCAAGCATTTGCCCTAAAAACAAACTCAACAAAAAAATATTAAAAATTTTCAAAAAATTTTGTAAAAAAGCGAATCAGTTGGCATGTTTACTGTGGTATGATGGTCTTGTAAATTAGAACATTTGTTCGACACCAACGAAAAATGCACTAATTTTTTACGCAAAAGCTCAAGCCCCTTCCACAAACAAGCTTTTGTAAACCACAAACAAGGAGATGATAATGACTTACGAAGCGGAAATTCTAATCGGCGCATCCAAAATGGAGGCGTTAGTTCGGTTATGCCAAGAGGCGTACAAAAATATAGCGGTGCATTCCTATTTTACGGATTTTTGGCGAGACGGCACTATGGGACAGCTCGAAACCATGGAAAACTACCAACAAATGCAAAATCGTTTTCAAAAGCTAATTGACGTAGTGCAAAACTCACTCAGCCAAATGCCCAAGGCATACAAAAATTTACTCATACAAATTTATCTTTTGCATGCAAAAAAGCGAAATATATGCAAAAAGTACAAAATAACTCAGCAAAACTTATACGGAAAGATTCGCAAAGCCAACATGATGTTTTACGACGGACTAAAAAAGCAAGGAGCGGACTACAATTGGTTCAAAACAACCTACAGCGACATTGATTTTTCGGAAATCTGTCTAAGCTTACCCAAAGTGCAAACAAATTGTTCGTTCAATGCTTTTTGATTTTTCTCAATTTTTCTACAACTCAATCAAATTGCAAAACAAAAAATCGAAAGAATTGTAAAGAAACAGAAAAATTCAAAATCTTACAAAACACAAATCTTTTCTCAATTTTTGCCATAAATAAAAAACAACCCCAAAAAATGACTTCAAACATAGTTCAACAACTCAAAAAAATCGAAGCCGAACAACAAAAACGGCAAAATTACCCACTTTTTCGGTACAACAAGAGCAAAATTCATCAAAAACAGATGGCATTTCACAAATGTTCAAAGCGAAATCGTTGGGTATTTGGCGGAAATCGAAGCGGAAAAACCGAGTGCGGAGCAGTCGAAACGGTATGGCTTGCACTCGGCACACATCCGTTCCGCGTAAACAAACCGGTTGATTGTTGGGTAGTCTCACTTTCGCAACAAGTCCAGCGAGACGTTGCACAGCAAAAAATTCTATACTACTTGCCCAAAGACAAAATTGTCAAAATCGTCATGCAACAGGGCAGTCGCGACAGTCCCACCGATGGTGTAATCGACTACATTTTAGTCAAAAACATTTTTGGCACAACCTCAAAAATAGGTTTCAAAAGTTGCGAGGCGGGACGGGAAAAATTCCAAGGCACAAGTTTAGATTTTGTTTGGTTTGACGAAGAACCCCCTTACGACATTTACCAAGAATGCAAAATGCGTCTCATCGACCGTTGCGGACACATGTTTGGCACAATGACGCCTCTCAAGGGACTCAGTTGGGTGTACGACGAAATCTATCTCAACAAGCACAATTCCAAAGAAGTGTGGTGTCAGTTCATGGAATGGGCCGATAACCCTTTTTTGTCGGCGGAAGAAGTGCAAAGTCTAACCGAAACTATGCCCGGCGACGAACTCGACTCTCGCCGTTACGGACATTTTACCACAGCAAACGGCTTAGTCTACACCGAATTCGATCCAAGTATTCACGTCATCGAGCCGTTCGACGTTCCGCCCGATTGGCAAGACATTTTGTCCATCGATCCGGGACTCAACAATCCGCTCAGTTGCCATTGGTATGCGCAGGACTACGACGGCAACGTCTATGTTGTTGCGGAGCATTTTCAAGCGCAAAAAGACGTAGTGTATCATGCCCAAAAAATTAAACAAATTTCCAAAAATTTAGGATGGAAAACCGATCCCCATGGACGCATCGTCGCACTAATCGATTCGGCGGCAAATCAACACACGTTAAACGGCAAAAGTAGTGTTGCCGAGCTTTTCACCGAAAACGGAATTTTAGTCAACACCCACGTAAACAAAAATTTGTACACAGGCATAAGCAAAGTCAAAAATTTACTTTCACAAAACGGCAAACCAAAACTTTTTATATTCAGCTCATGCACCAACTTAATAAGGGAACTTAAAGGCTATTTTTGGAGTAGTGGCGATACCCCAATAAAGCGAGACGATCACGCCCTTGACGAGCTTCGCTACTATGCTTGCTACCGCACTCAAAAAACACTTTTGCCACAAAAAACGGCAGTGCAACTCGATAAGGAACGTATTATTCGTCAAGCCTATCACCGCACATTTTAATTTTTTATGTTTTCCGTTACCACCTATTATTTTCCGTTGTTTTTCACTTTCTATAACACAAGTATATAATATCTATCTCAAAAATAGATATTATTACACGCATAGTATTACAAAAATCACACAAAACATTACTAATCGCATTATTTTATGATAGATTACAAAACAATTCTCACAAATTGCTTGCTCAAAAGAGCCAAGGGATTCTATTGCACCGAAACCACAACCGAGTACATTTTTCAAGACGGCAAAAGAGTCAAGCAAAAGCAAAAATGCACAAAAAAGTACGTTTTGCCGGACGTCAATTCGGCAAAAATTCTAATGGAATTTAATGCCCTTGACGACGTTTCCACCTTAACCGACGAACAGCTTCAAGTGGAAAAACTTCGTTTACTTAAGTTGCTTAGCGACTACGAAAATC
>CAVEYD010000040.1:0-1428 GCA_963619835.1 bacterium
TAGACATAACGCCATAAAAAGTATTACGGCGAGTGAGAATCTGTCCGAATGAACGTCAGGCATCTTTTCGCCCCTGACGATTTCAGGTGCCATATACCGCATTTTACCTAGTATGCCGAGATTCTTTTTGTCTGCCGTTACATTGTCATTGTCGCAGATAAGCAGGTCTCCCGTGTCCGGATCCATAAAAAATGAGCCGTCGTTTAAGTCTTGATAGGAATATCCCATCTCGTGCAATTTCTTAAATGCCGTACAAAGTTTGATGCACCATTTGAGCATTATCGCTCTTGACTTGAACGGGTGCTTGCCCGTAAGATACGAAATGAACGAAACATAATTTTTAGGACGCAAATCCATTAAATAACCTATTTTGCCGTCGTCGAAATCCAATAGAAGTTTCGGCCAAAGGAAGTCCTCCGAGGGACTGCCTTTTTCAATATTGTTTTTTAGGTTATATCTAAAATCCGCGCTAACATCACTTTTGTATACCTTCAATGCGCATTGTTTACCTTGATAATCTACAAGATAAACATCTCCTTGACCGCCACTTCCGAGCAAATCAAGTACTGTTATGGTCTCATTTTCGTCTAAAGTTATTTTATCGTTCTTGTTAAACTTCATTCTATGGCCTCCGTCGACATTATTCTAAATCACATTACACATACTCTTTCTTGCAACTCTTCTTTTGTAATAGAATAGTAATTTGCCATAATCGTTTCAATTGCATCGTCGAATTCGCTAATGGTTTTGAATCTTTGCATATAATTCTCCTGCTTGGGTTGTAAATTTTGATTAGAATTAGTTGACTTCTCTACGTAATTACTATTTTGTTCTTTGGACATTTGCATCGCTACGCTTTTTCCTCCATGTTCCAAGTTTTGTTCTTGTTCTGTTTTTACCTGCCGTCGGGCCACTTTTGACTATCGGCCCATGTGTAGATTTTGGACTAAGCATTTTCGTCTCCTTTGATTTTGTTCTGGTTTTATCTCGGCAAACGCTGTTCCGCATTTATCTAGTAGAACGGCTATAAATTTTGGCTTGTGCATTTTAGTCTCACTTTACTTCTTTATTGTCTTGCAAGCCCCCTTCTTACAAAAACAATTCTAAAGCACATTGCTACATTATTTATGCAACAATTACAAAATAATATTTTTAATAAAAAACGGACTTTAAAGTTTTTACTTCAAAAGTCCGTTTTTCGTTCTTACGACATTTTAAAAGGTGCCAAAATAAGTTAAAAGCATGCAAATTTCGCCGATCAAACTGCCGATAGCGATAATCGCAAACATCATGCCATAAAAACCTCTAAGGTTAGTGGGCTTTCCGACCCGTCTAGGGCCTACAACCAAAACAGCACCAAACATTTTTTATAATTCTTTTGAGTTTTTTTCCGCGTGTCGTTTAATACACATATAGCCCTCTCTACAT
>CAVEYD010000040.1:1438-8933 GCA_963619835.1 bacterium
CCGATAGCGATAATCGCAAACATCATGCCATAAAAACCTCTAAGGTTAGTGGGCGTCTTCGCAATACAGACAATAGTGCTAACAACTGCAAATACAATTAATAAAATTCCGATTATTAAATATAACATTTACTTTACCTTTCTTTTGTTTGTATTTTCAATAATATCGACAATTTCGCGATTAGACAACTCCCTTTTTTCAACAAGTTTTGTTGCAAGAAGCTCTATTACATCTTTGTGATTGTTTAACAATTGTTCGACGTCCATTTGAGCTTTGTTTGTGATTTCAACTATTTTTGCAGCCCTTTTTTCTGTGAAAGTTTTGGAATAACGTTCAGAATTATATGCATCGTCGTTTACAACAAACGATATATACTCCATGCCGTAAAAACCTTCGTCCAACATGTTAGTAACTGTTTCAAAGATTTTGTCTATGTCTGACTTGTTTCCGCAAGTCATTGTTCCGGTCATAACTCGAACTGCAGTCATGCCGGAGAGAGCAATTTTTAGCACACCTTCATAGTATCTTTCGTCTTTAGTTATGTTGTCGTCACCTGTTACGTTAGTTGCTCCGGCCGAACTTCCTTGAGGAATTATCGAAACACAATGAAGATTTTCCGGCTGAACAAAATAGCACATCAATGCATGTCCTATTTCGTGATAAGCAACAAGCTTTGATTGCTCGTTAGACTTAATATTCTCTTTGGGAATATCACAAAAGATAATTCTGTTTAGTGCAGCGGTAAAATCGGATAGCTGTAATGCTTTTGCACCTTTGTGAACTAAAGATATCTTCGCTTCATTGACCATACATTCAATTTCAGCACAAGACATGTCGGCTGTCATTTTTACTAAATCGTCCAACAACACGTTATCGTCAAGAGACGAACCTTTTAGAAAATGTTTAATAATTGCCCTTCTGTCGTCCTCTTTCGGCAACGAAAACCATACTTGACGGTCAAATCTGCCTGCCCTTAGAAGAGCCTCATCCAAGTAGTTTCTTTTGTTCCCCGTTGCTATAACAATAACATCGTCATGGTCTTTTATTCCGTCTAATTCGTGTAACAGTATTTTTTGATTTTTTAGATTGTCGGGCATCTCGTAAGCATACTTCCTATAGCCGGCAAACTTGTCCATTTCGTCTATAAAGACGATGCATTTGCCTATTTGCTTTGCTTCCTCGAACCCTCTTACAATGTCCTCCTCGATGCCTACTTTACGCCGTATTGCATCGGAAGAGCTGATCTCTATAATTGGATAACCTACATACTCGGCAATGTCCTTGACAAGTCTGGTTTTGCCCATTCCTGGAGCGCCATAGAAGAACCAGCCTCTCGGACAATATGCACCGACTTTTTTGTATGCGTCTTTTCTTTGAATCATGTCGATTATTTGTGCTCCCTCGGCACGAACTTTGTCGTAGCCTGCTATATGAGGGAACATAACTTGCCATTTTTCTTGGTTACTACTTACAGATTGAATATTTGTCACTGTAAAATTTTCTCCTATTACTTTAAGTACTTTGAATTAGTTAAGTGAGTTGTATTCTCTTTCCCAATTTTCCATCTCTTTTCGGTCTACTTCTAAGACGGAACTTTTGATTGTGGTAAATGCTCTTTCAAAATCGTCGTTGTGCAAAACTTTTTCCGCCAATTCGCCTTTGAGTATTCGTTTGATTGCGTTCTCCTTTGCTTTTTCGCACAGATAGTCCATATCAGCTCCGTTGTAACCCTTGGTTCGCTCGACAAAAGACTGTATATCTATTCCTTCGTTTGGCACTCCGGCTAATCTGGACTCTATCATTTGTCTACGGGCTGTATCGCACGGCAACGGAACATAAATTTTTTCATCGAATCTGCCGGGACGCAAAAATGCTCCGTCAAGTCGCCATGGTTTGTTGGTTGCACCTATAACAAGAATTCTGTTACGCTCTTCGCTAGCACCGACTCCTTGCATTTGTGTTAGGAATTCCGGCACAGAGCGTTCCATTGCACTATTTTCCCTTCTGTTTGAGCCGTAAGCTTCTATTTCGTCGAAGAAGATAACAGCGTTCTCGGCTTCTCTGGCGGCCTCAAAAATGCCTCTTATGTTCTGTTCGGTCTCTCCAAACCATTTTGAGCCCAAGTCCGAACACTTGACGGGGAAAAATGTTGCGTTTGTTTCGTGAGCAATCGCTTCTGCGATCAATGTCTTTCCTGTTCCGGGTAGGCCATATAGCAATATTCCTCCACCGGAACGCTTTTTGAACGTGTCGTAAATATCTGAATGAGTTCGTGGATAGATTACCTTGTACATTACGGTCTCTTTAACATCTTCTAGTCCCGCAATGTCGTCGAATGTTGTATTCGGCACGTCGTTTGATGCAAATCTACAAAAATAGTCATTCTCCTTTTTGGAATTTACATCGTTTCCCGATGCCTTTAGTTTTTGTTTTCTTTTTTCCGTAACAATTTTTTGCTCTAAGGTGTCAATCTCACCCAAAAGATCGACCAACCAATCTTGAGTATAGGCTTTTTCATCGCCTTCTATTTTGTCCGCTAACACATTAAGGTATATTGTGGACTGTTCTAAATACCTTTTGGCTGCATCGTTTTTGCCTTGTGAAAGTGCAATAAGTGCTTTTGAAAAATTTCTGTCGTATTCGTACTTAAAATTTGCTAAATTCGGCATTAAGTTTCTCCTAAATGATTAAATGCAATTAACTAACAAACAACATCAAGAAAATTTTCTTCAAATAAATTTAGTGACTCCCTCCTGTCTGCAATTTTGTCGTAACGCATTGATTTGCGTTTTTGTCTTTTATCGAAAATTACTACATCGTACTCCTTTTCGATATACTTCAAATATAAAGGAATTTTCTCCGCCGTCCTCCTTACAGCGGTATTCACATTTTTACACGCATTTGCAAGGTCGTCAATTTGCTTTCCGTTAGAAAAGAAATCTTTAACGCCTACATAATACTTTTGCTGAAACAAAAAATATGATTTTGCTCCGATTTTGACATAAAAGGACTGTATTCCTTTTGCCGTTGTCTTACAATAAATCTTTTTGTTCATGTGAGACCTCCTTGTATTTACCCAACATTGTTCGTGGGATATCATATCAAGAACTACTCAAAAAGAAAATCCCTTATACTACGTATAAGGGATAATTTAAATTTCTTTATTTTTTTATCGTTTTTAACTATCTTTTTGTGTACTTTTTGCCGTGCAAATCGTATTCGCCGCTACTTGATTCAACAACAATTTGCATTTTTTCTTTTGAGCATTTCAACATGTTTTCAAAAAGTTCCAATCCAAAAACTTGCTCATACACATACCAACTTTTTTCGTCACCTTTATCAAACCTTTTAAGTACCAAATATAAATCGGCTTCGTCTTTGCAGATACGAGATATTTCTTCTCTCTTAATGCATTTGAGTTCGGCAATTCGCTTTTCTAAAATCTCGCGTTCTTCTTTGTCCGACAGTCTTTGCTCAGTCCTTAAACTTGTCATTTCCTTTTGGTATGGCTTAAAGCAATCTGTAACGATTTTTTCGCTCCGCTTGTATGCGGTTGAGACAATATCTATCGGCTTTTTTATTATGTCAATGATTTTTATGTATTTTTTTCTCTTTTCCTTGCCCTGTCTAAAATCTACAGCGGATGCAACTTTGTAAACGTGCTCCATCGGAGAATCGTAGAAGCAATACTTATCTTCTTGTGCTTCGTTAGGCTGATCTTCTTTAACGATCTTTTTCTTGTTTTTTATCCTTTTATTAGTCTTTTGTTCGTCTATCAACTTAAAAAACAATGGCTTTTCACATTTGTACTTCTTAGACAACAAATCCAATTCCACCGTGGCATCTACACCATTATAATTACGTTTTGCCTTGTCTATTTCGATACCGGATAAAACCGCAAGGATACATATATCGCTGTAAATTTTATCTATTTCTTCTTGCGTTACGTCACCTGTGTTTATTTTATTCCACAAAATACTGTTTAACTTTTGAGATAAGTTTACAATCTCGCCTATTTTGTTTTTGCTGATTGCATAATCTAACTCGTGTAGGCATTGATTTTCTTTTTTCTTGGGTTTTATATCGCAAACGGGAACTAAAAATTTATCGGCCTGTTGCCAAGCAACATCTGCAACCAATTCATTGTCCGTCATAAGCATGCTGTCCGAATCGTAATCACATCCGTTAAGTCTTTGTTGAATATTCTCTTCGATTGCATTTACGCACACAACGTTTTTGCCTAAATCAAAATACTGCCAAATATCTCCGCTTGTATTATTCGTGACACAATACAAGTTGCCCATCGTAATATGCGGTGAACGAGCACAAACAAGTTTTTTGCCGTTTTCAAACCCGAAACATGCCACTTCGCTTTTATTTAAGACCGTTGATTGTGCTTCTTTGTTGTGAATATCAAAGTCTCCGCTCAATGCTAATAATAGTTCCGGGCCGTTCCCAAACAATGTTGCATTTTTGCCGGAAAGCAAAATCTTTCCGTTTCTCAACTTCGTTTTTAAAGCTTCGACAACATCGTTGGTAAATTCGGAATATAATTTTGTGTCTTTAAATTGGCTATTTACGTTCATTAAACGGAAAATTACTTCACTGCGTTCGACCAAGCCTTCCGCAATATCGTCCTTTTCTCCGTCGTCTTCTTTTTTGTATGCCTTTGAGAAATGGTACCGCATAAAGTCCGGATCATTCCTTAACAAAGATATATAGTCTATGCTCGATTGCAACAACTGTTTTGCTTGCAATTCGTTTAATCCGATTGAATTTATAAACTGGTAACTCGTTTGCACCATGTTGCCATCAAAATATCTGGTGCGTTTATCGTACTTGACTACTCCAAAGTTGTCATCTACGCATTCTGTCCATTTTTGCAAATTGCTTTCGGTTAATCCGCCACTCATAAATTTTAAAAACTTCAAACTGTTTGGCGTGGTAACCATAACTATTTGGTCAATTTCGTTGGCGAGTGTAATAAATCCGCGTGCTTTAAGATCGTCAACCGAATTTATTTTTTTATCTTGAAACCATTTTTGAAGTTTTGTTCTAAATGCGCACGATTTAAAAAACTTATTACGTAGCAACAACATGTGCCTATCTGAATATTCTTTTTCAAAAATACTCTCGTCCAGTAGACTTTCACCGTCCCAAATATCATTGCAGATATCAACACGTTTTTTTGTCGAGAAAAGCTTGCCGTCTTTTTCTTCGACACTGACACACTCTTCGCTAAATTGACTTTTGTAGTCCGGTACGATAAGAATACCGTCTAACGGAATTTTGACAAATCCTTTTACGGAACTGAGCGAAAGCGATTTGTATGCTTCCCAAGATGCTGTATCTCCGTTGTTTTTCAGTCCGCATTCGCCCCATTTTGCCATACTCGAATATAGTTTTTCGTCAATAAATAAGCATTTTCCTTCTCTTGAACTTCCGCTGCTCCTTTTATATCGCACATAATGAACACCATCACAATTAAAGCCGTTTTCGTAAAAATATGCTCTCAGCTCTTTCAAATTTTTGTCTCTTTCGGGGCTGTTCTTATCTCCGTAAAATGCTTTGGTGAATTTAACGTTTATAACCGCAAGTGTATATTCGTTGTCAAAAACGTCCTTAAACGAAAAACTCTTGGAATGCTTTTTTCTATAAACATTTTCTAATTCTAATGCATCCATAGAATAATCCAAAACATTTTTGAATTTCTTGTAGTACGGATCTTTATGTAACGATTGTTTGTCGGGTTTAGTGCTTTTTTGAGGCAATTTAAGACCCATGTCTTTTCCGTTTTCTAAAATGCTTTTGTATAGCTCGCTTGCCTCTATTGAGATAATTCGGCATCCGTTTTTGTCCATATGCTATTCCTCTTTGCTTGACTTAGAAAAATTGTCGCCGCAATACTTATTTCTTTAATAATGTCATTTGGAAAAATTGAGTAAAACCTATCGATAGACAACTATCACAAATATTTTATCGGAATAACCTTTACCCCTTCGGCAAGTGTAATTAGATTATCGTACAAACAGACTATTCCGCCTTGACCACGTTTTACATTGGGTATTGAATCAATAAACCTAAAAGCCTTGGCATCGCTTTTTTGCGGATCGGCATGCTTTTTTATTTCTATGGGATATAGAGTTCCGTCCTGTTCAATAATTAAGTCTACTTCGTTCATATCCTTGTCACGATAAAAGTAAATTGGCGGATCGATAATTCCGGCATTGTAGTAACTTTTAATAACTTCAGACACAACAAAACTTTCAAAAAATGCTCCCGCCATCGCTCCGTTTTTCAATACGTCCGCAGATGTCCATTTTGTAAGGTATGCGGCAAGTCCGGTATCGAGAAAATACAATTTTGGCGTTTTTATTGCACGTTTTAGTACATTGTTCGAATATGGTTGTAATAAATACACAATATTGGATGCTACCAAGACGGACAACCAACGTTCTGCCGTCGGAACACTTATTCCGACATCCCGAGCAAGCGAGGACGTGTTTACAAGCTGTCCCGTAGAAGCAGCAACCGCAATCATAAAGTTTGCGAATTTTACGGTGTCACCTATTTCCGTTAGCTCTCTAACATCTCGTTCAATATATGTTCTAAGGTATGCGGCATAATATAATTGCGATTTGAAATCCGAATTTGTTACAAGCTCGGGCATAAGCCCACGTTGCAAAGTTTGCCACACTTCATCATAAGAAAGATCTTTAGCTGTTTGCTTTCTTGCCAGAAAGTATTCGTCGGTTGGAATAAACGGCAAGGTGCAATCAACTCCTTTCACTTCTCTAAGAGAAAGTCCTAACAACGTGCAAAGTCCTATTCTGCCTGCTAACGATTCGCTAACACCCTTCATCACTTTGAATTGTTGCGAGCCGCACATGAAAAATTGTCCCTTCCCGTGAGAGTTGTCTAATATGAGCTTTATTTGATTAAACAATTCGGGCGCTTTTTGAATTTCGTCCACAAATACGGGCGGTGGATTATCTTTAAAAAATGTTCCGCTTTCTTCGTCCGCACTTAACTTTACGATTGGATCATCAAGTGAAACATATTTCATTCCACTAGTTAAGTTCTTAAGCATAGTGGTCTTCCCGACCTGTCTAGGGCCTGCAACCAAAACAGCACCAAACATTTTCGATAATTCTTTTGCGGTTTCTTCCGCATGTCGTTTAATATACATATAGTCCTCTCAATATTTCGGCTAATTTAATATTTGATGTTATTATAGCCGATACTTTCTAAAAATGCAAGTACGATTTGCATATTATTTCCTTAAATTTGCAAAAAAATTTACACAAGCACCGCAAGTCTTATGAATTAACCTACATTGCAACGAATACAACAAGACAATGCAACAATGTCAAGCTGTTCGATAAATATTTGTCGAACAGTTCGATAAGATTTTGTCGAATTTGTCGAAGATCAAATCGACGTTTTCTTTAACCTTTATTCTTTTGACTACGAAGGAAACAAGACACTTTTTCTT
>CAVEYD010000041.1:0-8920 GCA_963619835.1 bacterium
TTTTTATTTTATATTCAGTATCGTTTAAGAGATTGCCACTAAAATACGATTATTAAAATGCTCAAATTGTAGCAAAAGCTTAAATTGTAGCAAAACGTCAATTGACGTTTTACTCGCATTAAAGGAGATTTCATGAAAGTATTGGTTGTTGACGACGAAGTCAAACTGGCGGATGCTTTAGGTGAGTTGTTCCGTCACAACAAAATTATTGCCGACGTTGTTTACGAAGGCGAAGACGGTTATTTTTATGCCAAAAAAGGCGATTACGACGTTGTCATTTTAGACGTCATGATGCCAAAAATGGACGGTTTTGAAGTAGTAAAGCGTTTGCGTGACAACAAATGCAACGTTCCCGTACTTATGCTCACCGCCAAGGACGAAGTTTCAAGCAGGGTAAAAGGTTTAGATTGTGGCGCAGACGACTATCTCACAAAGCCGTTTGCCGCAGAAGAACTTCTTGCACGTGTTCGTGCGCTTGCTCGTAGGCAAAGCGAACTTGTTTTCGACAAAATTTCTTTCAAAGACGTCACTCTCGACACCTCAAACTACACATTGTCTTGCGGACAAAAAAGTGTATCGCTCGGCGCAAAAGAGTACGAAATCATGCGCATGCTACTTTCCAATCCTACGCAAGTAATCAGCAAGGATGCCATCATCAGCAAAGTTTGGGGGCTTGACGTCGATATCACCGAAAATAATGTCGAAGCCTACATGTCTTTTTTGCGTAAAAAGTTGTTTTTCATCGGTAGCAAGCTTACCATTTTAACAAAAAGAATGCTCGGTTACTATTTGGAGTTAGAAAATTGATTAAAAAACTCAGAAGAAAAATTGTTGCAATCAATATTGTTTCCGTCGGCATCGTGTTTTTTGTTGCAATTTTGCTAACAACGGCATTCGGTTATTCTTTCATCGATAGGGAACGTTCCAGCCGTATGGAAGATGCGTTTGACTACGACACTCAAGACGAAGTTTCTTTTTCCGACAACGACTTGTATCAAGATTTGGCACTTGTTATCTACAACACCCAAACAGAGCAAGCACAATTCTTTTTCGGAAATGATTTTTCGTTTAACCATCAACGACTTCAAGACAATTTTATGCGCATAGTCAACTCAAACTTGTCGCAAGGTTATGCCTCAGTGCGAGTCCGCTATAAAAAAACCACAAGCGGAAACGAAGTGCGAATTGTTTTCAACGACTTAAACTCATCGCAAAACAGCATAACGCCGTTTTTACTTGTGGGTTTAAGTATGGTTATTGTCGGCATAAGTTTTTACTTAGCAATCAGTTTTATGCTTGCACGTATTGCACTTAAACCGGTAGAAGAGTCTTGGCAAAAGCAAAAGCAATTTATTGCCGATGCCTCGCACGAACTAAAAACGCCCCTTTCGGTAATCATGGCAAATACGGAAATTATTGCATCCCATCCGGACGACACCGTACAAAGTCAATCTAAGTGGATCGAAAACACTCGCGAAGAGTCCAACCGCATGGCAGAGCTTGTTGCCGACTTGTTGTTTTTGGCAAAAAACGACGACGGCTTAGTAGTGCAAATGGACACAATCAACTTGTCGGATGCCGTAGCAACAACAGTTTTGTCCAGCGATTCGCTTTTTTACGAAAACGGCAAAAAATTCGACTATCAATTAGATAAAGAAATTCACATTCAGGGCAACGAAAAACAGATAAAGCAACTTGTAACAATCTTGCTCGACAATGCCAACAAGTACTCAACCGACGTCGGCAACATAAATTTATCGTTAAAACTTGCCCCAAACGGCAAGCATGCCACACTTATTGTCAGCAACGACAGCGAAACCATGTCGGACGAACAATTGTCGCACTTGTTCGATCGTTTCTACACAGTCGACCAATCACGCAACACACGTGGTAGCGGTTTAGGACTCAGCATTGCCAAAACAATCGTTCAAACACACAACGGCACAATTTCCGTAGACTACAACCAAGGACGTACAATATTCACTGTTGTGTTCAACGTGGTAAAAAATCTAAAAAATTCGTAATTTTTACAAAAAAACAGCATTTTTCAATCTTTTTTTATGTTTTTGTTGTAAAAATAAAATTGTAATTGCAAACAATTTTACAACAAACTTAAAATTTACAAAAAACTGCTTAAAAACAAAAAGAAAAATAAAAAAATAAAATAATTTAGAAGACAAAAACAAAACAAAAACTTAAAATTTACCGAAAAAATCAAAACTACTTAACAAACGAGGTAAACGCACATGAAGAGAGTAATAACGGTGGTTGCCGCACTAATCACCAACAAAAATCAATTTCTCATTTGCCAACGTCCGCAAAACAAAGCGCGCGGACTTTTATGGGAATTTGTCGGTGGTAAGGTCGAGCCGGGCGAAACAAAGCAAAAAGCCTTAATTCGCGAGTGTCAGGAAGAGCTTGGCATCACAATTCAGCCGTTAGACATTTTCATCAAAGTTGACCACAAGTATCCGGACATAAAAGTGCATCTAACAATTTTCAATGCCGTTATTGTGCAAGGCGAAATCACCAAAAAGGAGCACAACGACATCCGTTGGATAACCCCCGACGAAATCGACAACTACGAATTTTGTCCTGCCGACAAAGCCGTTTTGGAAAAAATCAAAGCCGAGTTTAACAAGTAGTGCAACAAATTTTGCAATCAACCTCAAAAAAACCTTCTTGCAATCAATCTCAACAAATTTTGCAACCAATCTCAAAAAAACCTTATTGCAATCAACCTCAAAACACCATATAGCAATCAACCTCAAAACACTTTATAAAAAGTTATCACAAGTGTTTTGCATCAATCATTTTTTTTCCATCAAAAAAGCAGACTGTTCTCAGCCTGCTTTTTTCAACCCCTATTTTCCTACTCGCTCACTGTTGTATCGTAGCTAAATTCGTACAATTCGTTCGGTTGCAACTTAATTATACATTTTTTGTCCAAAATGTCGTCAACTTTATCGTCCGATCCGGCAATGCCGTGCCAAGGTTCAATGCACACAAACGGTGTGGTGTTTTTGTACGTTTGCCAAATGCCGACGTGAGTGGTGTCGTCAAAATCAATTTTCACAAAAGCATCGCTTTTAGAAGTTTTCAGTGTTGCGCTTCCGCTTTTTAGCTCAAAAAACAAAGCATCGTCCTTAAACAATTCGTGAGTTAAATGTAATTTTTTGTCGTCCAAGGCAAATTCTGTTGTTTTGCCGGTGTCCAATCCTTTTTTAGAAAATTCCGCTTTCACTAAACAATTTTTGTCAAATTCAATGTAGTGATCGCAAAAATCTCCGCCGTTTTTTAGCGGAACGTTAAACGCAGGGTGTCCGCCAAGCGAAAAAGGCAAAATCGTGTTCCCGCTGTTAAAAACTTTTAGCGACGTTTTTAGTTTTGCCCCAAAAATTTCGTAAACAACTTTAAACACAAACTTAAAAGGGTAATTTTCCAAAGTTTTTTCATTTTCGGTCAAACTTAGCACAACTTTCGTGTTAGATTTTTCAACAACTTCAAAATCACCCAATTTAGCAAATCCGTGGATTAACATCGAATATTTTTCGCCGTTGTATTCGTATTCTTCGTTCAAAAGACGTCCACACACCGGAAAGAGAATTTTCGAACTAAAACCCCAGTATTCCTTATCGCCTTGCCACATATACTCAAAGTTGTTTTTCTTGCCAAAAATCGATTTTAACTCTGCTCCGTGTTCACTTACTTTTACAATCAATTTATCGTTTTCTAAAGTAATCATTTTCTTATCTCCAAATTTTATTTTTTATTCAAGTAGCGACGTTTCTTTTCCCGTCGGGTTTATACTGCTGTCCGAGTGTACAAAAAATTCCGAAAACACAAAGTCTTTTGGCAACTCTTTGGGAGTGTAGCCGGTTAGTTTTTTGAAGTTTCTGTTAAATGTTCGCACGCTGTCAAAACCGCACTTTATGCTTGTTTGCGATGCCGTCAACCCGTTTTTCAGCATTTTAACGGCATTGTCAATTTTTACGTAATTTAGGTAGTCCGAAAAGCTCATGCCGGCATTTTTCTTAAAGTATCTCGAAAAGTACGCTTGTTCCAAAGCCATTGTTTTACATGCACTTTCAAAAGTGATGGTGTCGTAATCAACGCTAATTTCATCCAAAAGTTTTCTCAAGTTTTGCGAAGTAGAATTTTCTTTTTTTCTTTCAATCGGTTGTTCGTTTCTAACAAGGTTAATAAAAAGTTCGCACACTTTTCCAACAACCATTTGTTCGTAAAAAGCGAGTTTTTTCTTTTGTTCTTTTTTAATTGTTTCGTACAGTTTTTCTATGTTGTAATCGGCAGTAAAATGCGGATTTTCAAACGTTTTTCCGGACATTATTTTTTCAATTATGCCGTAATCGAAAATTATCACTGCAAGCACTGTGTCATCGGTTTGTGCATGCATGTAGTGAATTTGTTCGGTGTCCACAAAAAAAGCTTCTTTCGGTTTCAAACTGTAGCAAGTGTTGTTGCAATATATGTCTATTTTTCCGTTGCAAAGGTACAAAAGTTCGCAATCGGTATGCCAATGCGGAATGTTATGCGAGTTGCGATATTTTCCCGCCCAAACATGACTTTTGTCGCTGTAATTCCAAATTTCTCTTTTTGCAATCATTTTTACCCCAAATTTTTCCGTCAAATAGATATTTTTTGCTTGCCAACTTTTCAATCAAGTCAACAGATGTCTAAATTGTACAAAAAAAACAAAAAAAAGTCAACAAATGTCCACATTTTACAACGTAAAAATCTTGTATTATTTTTTTTCTATTATATAATTATGGCGAAATCAAAAGTGCGTTTCGCAAAAGAGGTTTATTGTCCATGAAAATTTTCAAACAGATAAACATTCTTGTCGATTTTGCCCAAAAGCATCTCATGCTAAATTCGGCAGACAAGGACTATGTAATCAACAAGATTGTCGACATGCTTTCGTTGCCCACTTTCGAGCAAACCGACGACGTTGCCCAAACCGACGACATAAACATACTTTTAGCCGATTTTGTTTCCGCAGCGGTCGAAGACGGAGTTTTTCCGCTTGAAGAGCAAGCCTACTGGTGCGACAAAATCATGGGCGAATTGTCCGCCCTTCCAAGCGAAATCGATGCCGAATTTACTCGTCAAAAAAATGTAAACGGCAACGACAGCGCCATGCAGTGGCTTTACAAGTATTGTGTGGACAACACTTACGTCAAACGTGCCGTACTCGACAAAAACCCTCGTTTCGATGCTGACAACGGACTTGTCGTAACAATCAACCTTGCCAAGCCGGAGTTTCGCGATCCCAAAAAGGCGCAAAGCGGAAACAGTGTAAAAGGCGGTTACCCAAAATGTGTAATATGCCGTCAAAATCAAGGACTTGTTTCTCGCAACAAATGTTCACTTCGTACCGTTTCGGTAACGCTGGACGGCAAACAGTGGTTTTGGCAGTTTTCCCCATACGGATATTTTAACCAACATGGAATTTGCGTAAACACAGTGCACACACCCATGCACGTTGACAGACAAACTTTTATCAACCTAATGGATTTTGTCGATCAATTCCCCGGGTATTTTATCGGATGCAATGCCGCACTCGAACGTATCGGCGGAAGTGTACTTGCTCACGATCACTATCAAGGCGGTGGCGAAGAGTTGCCCTTGTTCAAAGCTTCAATAAAGCAATATGTTTCGCTAAAAGGTTACGACGACTTAAAAATCGGTGTACTAAATTGGCCGGGAACGGTTATTCGCATTGTCGGTAGCAACAAGCAACACATTGTTCAGGTTGCAGATATTATTCGCAACGCATGGGAAGTTTACAACAACGAAGATCTCGGTATCATTGCCAAAACGGACGTTCAACACAATGCAGTAAGCCCCACAGTAATAAAACGCGAAAACGTTTACGAACTCAACATAATTTTACGTAGCAACATAACATCAACCGATTATCCCGACGGAGTATTCCATGCTCATCCGGAGTTTCACGTTATCAAAAAGGAATCTATCGGTCTAATCGAAGCGCAAGGTTTGTTTATCTTGCCGGGACGTCTTGTAAAGCAACTTGCTTGTGTCGAACAGTGCATTCTAAACGGATCGCTCACACAAGATCTTGCCGACTTTTCTCTTGTCTACAACGAAACAAAATTGCTTGTCAAATCATTTACGGCAGAAGGCGTACACAAGGCAATGGAGCAGGAACTTGCAAGCATTTGCTATCGCATTTTGCAAAATACGGCAGTATTCAAAGACTACAATCAAACGCTAAACTTTTTGGAGGGAATAGGTTTTGAACGCTAAAGATTACGATTACAAAGTATCCGCCGCAGGTAGAGTAAACATCATAGGCGAACATGTCGATTATTGCGGAGGAAAAGTTTTTCCCGCAGCACTTTCTCTTAAAAACACTGTCTACATTCGTGCCAACGGAACAAACAAAATCAATCTTTCTTGGACAACTTTAAGCGAAAAGGTAACTTTAGACCTTGACAACATTGACAATTATCAGCACTTAAAGTACGGCAACTATCAAGCAGGATGCGCATCCGTTTGGAAAAATGCAGGGCACAAACTTATCGGTTGCGACATGCTTCAAGATTGCACAGTGCCGTTCGGTAGCGGATTGTCCTCATCGGCAGCTATCGAAGTTTCCACACTTTCGGCTCTTGCAACAATTGCGGGCGAAAAAATCGATTGTAAGGAAATTGCCCTTCTCGCACAAAAGGCCGAACGTGAGTATGCCCATGTCAATTGCGGAATTATGGATCAATATGCGTCGGCAAACGGCAAAAAGAATTGTGCCATTTTGCTCGACTGTGCAAAGGTTACGCACACTTATGTTCCGCTCGAACTTGGCGACTACACAATAGTTATTGCAAATTGCAACAAACCGCACAACTTAATCACAAGTAAGTACAACGAACGTCGTGCCGAAACGGAAGAAGCGCTAAACATCATCAAACAACATGCCGATGTTTCTTGTCTTGCCGAGGTTTCACCCGAACTTTTCCAAAAACTCAGCAAGTTTATGCCGAGTAAAGTTTGCGATCGTGCCCAACACGTAGTGTACGAATGTAATCGTGTGGATCAAGCAGTTTCCGCCATGAAAAGCGGAGATATCGTCAAGCTCGGTCAACTTCTAAATCAATCGCATGCTTCACTCAAAAACTTGTACGAAGTTACCGGCATCGAACTTGACACTCTTGCGGAAACGGCACAAAGCCATCCGGCATGTGTAGGCAGTCGTATGACAGGCGCAGGTTTTGGCGGTTGTACAATTTCCATTGTCAAAAAAGATGCCGTCAGCGATTTTCAAAATTATGTCGGAAGCATCTACGAACAAAAAATCGGCTACAAAGCATCGTTTTACGACGTAGATATTGCCGACGGAATCATTGTCGAAAAACTGTAATCAAACAGTTTTCCCCACCCCTTTTCCAAAGTTTTTTAGGAAAGGCCACCTGACGTGGACGCACTAAGTAAAAAATGTTGCAACAAACTCAATTTTCAAGCAACAAAAATATCACCAAAACAAATTTTTATCACAAACAAACTTATTGCAACAAACTAAATAAAACAACCAACTCTTTTCATACCCTTTTCCAAAGTTTTTTAGGAAAGGGCATGGGAAAACCCGCTTTTTACAAAAAGGGGTTTTCCCATAAGTTTCTAAATAAAAAAAACGGAGGTAAAAATATATGAAAATTCTTGTAACGGGCGGAGCGGGCTACATAGGCACGCACACAGACGTCGAGCTTTTACAAAAGGGCTACGAAGTAGTTGTAATCGACAACTTCAGTAATTCATCCCCCAAAGCGCTCAAACGTGTCGAGCAAATAACAGGCAAAAAAGTAAGTTTCTATCAAGGCGACGTGCGAGACGGCAAGCTTTTGGACAAAATTTTTACCGAGCATAAAATCGATTGGGTAATACATTTTGCCGGCTTAAAAGCGGTTGGCGAAAGTTGTGCAAAACCCCTCGAGTACTACGACAACAACCTAAACGGCACATTGACGCTACTTCAAGTAATGAGAGCGCACAATTGCAAAAAAATGGTGTTCAGTTCGTCGGCAACCGTCTATGGCGATCCGGAAAAATTGCCCCTTGACGAAACATGCAAAACAGGTGGCACCACAAATCCGTATGGCACAAGCAAGTACTTCCAAGAAATTATTTTGCAAGACTTGTACAAGGCCGATAATTCTTGGACGATAGTGTTGCTTCGCTACTTCAATCCGGTTGGCGCTCACCCCAGCGGACTTATCGGCGAAGATCCTCAAGGCATCCCCAACAACCTAACGCCTTACATTGCCAAAGTTGCAATCGGTGCGCTTCCGCAAATCGGAGTTTTCGGCAACGACTACAACACGCCCGACGGCACAGGTGTTCGCGACTACATTCACGTAGTGGACTTGGCTCTCGGACACATTGCCGCAATCGAAGGTGTAAGCGGTGCAGGAGTTTACGTGTACAACTTAGGCACAGGCAACGGCTACAGTGTTTTGCAAATGATACATGCATTTGACAAAGCTTGCGGAAAAGAATTGCCTTACGTAATCAAACCACGTAGAGCAGGCGATATTGCCGCATGCTATGCCGATGCAAGCAAAGCACAGCGCGAACTCGGTTGGAAAGCAACTCACGACATTGACGACATGTGTCAATCTATGTGGAATTGGCAAAGCAAAAACCCCAACGGCTACAAAGATTAGTTTTTGCTAAAAACAAAAAATATCGATATTTTTGTTTTACCCCAAAACGTCTATTGTAGAAAACATATCTATTGCAACCCATTGTAAAAACACAATTATTGCAATTTATTGTAGAAAACCAATTTACCCTAAAAAACTAAATTATTGCAACCTGTTGTAGAAATCTATTTTATTGCTAAAAATAAAAACAAACTGTCAGCCAACATTTTGTTTGACAAAAA
>CAVEYD010000042.1:0-8668 GCA_963619835.1 bacterium
ATAAACCAAAAACCAAACAACCAAAAAGAGAACCGTTCGCTAACCCGAGCGGTTCTTTTTATGTCCCCTTGTGTTCCCCCCCCCCAAAGCGAACGAGCATACCCGTTTGTATAATATGTTCACAGCGAACAATTATGTGTTTTTCACACTCATTTTTATGTAATTTTTCGCACCCGATTTTATGTAATTTTTAAGGCATTTTTTTAGCCAAATTTTTAGCCGTATTTTTGAGACCGATTTTATGCGCTTTTTTAGTTATGCTTTTAGCCATTTTTTGAGCGCGTTTTATGGTGTAAAAAAGTAATGAGTTAAAAAGTAAACAAAATTTCTAAAAATGAAACAAAATAATATAAAAATGTAACAAAACCATATTGAAACGCGTTTGGGGGGGGCGTATAATATTATCGGATAGGTTTAATGTGTAGATTTTTGTTCGTCAAAGCTGATTTATCGTTTACAAAACGAGATATGTTTCAAAACGAAAAATTGGATATTGCCGACATTTTCACTTGCAAAAAAGCATGCACGTGCTGTTACAAAGAGAATAAATTTTAAAAATGAGTATAAACTCAACTCAACACAGAATTTGTTCCTAAATCATTAAACAGTATTTCTTGTCTAAATTTTGGATTTGCATTAAACTCGGAGGAAAAATGGCAAAAAGAAAAATTATATTTATTATTACTTCTTTTGTCGTGCTGATTTGTTGTTCGATTGGCATTGTGATAGGGGTATCTGCGGAGGAATTAAAAACTGAAGTTGTCATTCCGACTGAAGCATATATCGGGGACAAAATTATCATACCCGAATATAAGGCAACAATAGATAACAACGAATACATTGCCGAAGTCAAGATAATTACTCCTGACGGTAGCGAGTATTCAGGTAGTAGTCTTGTTTTAAGTAGTGCCGGATTGTATACGTTTGAATATGCTGTAAACGGCAAAGTTGTTAAAACGGAAAAATGCCTATGTGTTCGTCGTCCGCAAGATTTGTTTAAAGTAAACGATTTTGCGCAGTGTGTTGGTGTAACAAACTATGTTTACGACGATTCTTATCGCGGACTTAAGTTTCAAGTGGAAAAAGGTGCAAAAATTTCCTTTGCACGAGAACTTGATATGACTGCCTTTACAAAAGATGACGTTTTGCTCGAATTTTTGATTGAACCTACGTTGGTAGGTAGTGCGGATTTTGGTAGATATACGGTAACGTTTACCGACGTTGAAGATGAAAACAGCACATTGACTTTTTACATGACGGATAGCAAAATGGACGCTTGTAATGGTATGGCCACGTATGTTCGTGTAGGTGGAAACGGTCAGCAGGCAGGTGGATGGGAAGGTCCAAAGTGGAACACCACAGATATCTACGGCACTCCCCTATACGGAAGTTTTCTCGGCATAAAAAATGACAGATCTCTTTCGCTTAAAATTTTCTATGACGATGCCGAACATGCCGTTTACGGCTATCATGGTTACGATTATCGTCAGTATGGAAAAACTTTAATTGCCGACTTGGACGATCCCTCTGTTTTTGGTGCATCTATATGGGACGGATTTACAAGCGGAAAAGTAACCGTTACGATTACTTTTGACAACTTTACAGGCACAAAAGGAAATTTCTTTATTCTAAATTGCGGTGGTTTCGATCTTGGGCAAGATTGCTACAAAGATACGACAGCCCCGGAAATCTCGGTAAATTTAAATGGTGAAGACTGCGCCCCGAATTCCGTTGTGGGATACACCTACACTTTATTTGACGCTACGGCAATAGACAACCTTGACGAGAGCGTTGATGTGATTGCAAGCGTTGTTTATACCAACCCCGCAAATGGCAATGTTGTTGACATTATGACAGACGGCAACACGTTTGTGACCGACAGAAACGGCAAATACACAATTACATATACAGCATGCGATTTATCGGGAAACAAAGCCCAAAAAACATTTTCGTTTTTCTGCACGGGCGAAGACTCGTCTATCGTTGTTGAAACAACGGATGCAGACAAAAATGTTACCGTTTACGATGTCGTTACAGTTGGCGGGATAAAGTCTGTATCCGCAAGCGGTGGCAATGGAAATTTGTCTATAAGTTGTAATGTGTTTGATCCAAATGGCACTGCAGTAGCATTGTCGAGTAACTGTTTCGTTCCCGATAAACTTGGTGAATATCGAGTAGAATACACTGCACAAGACTACTTTGGAAAAATCGGAAAAAGCATTGTCAAAATAACTGTTAATCCTCTTTCGGCTCCTGTGTTTATCAATGATATAATATTGCCCGAAGTGTTGATTTCCGGCTTTACATACAGTTTACCAACGATGGCAGCTAAAGAGTGCTCAGGCAACTCGATTGTTGACGCTACCGTCAAAACGTATGTTGACGGAATCGAAAAGAATGGTTCGTTTACTGCTCCCGAATCGTCTTCCGTTACAATTACCTACAAGGCGAGTGGAACAAGTGGCAACGCAGAAGACAGAGTTTATGTAGTTCCGGTTGTCAATGGCAATAATGGTAAAAATCAGGCAGCATATTTTTACAGTAAAGACGTATTAGTCACCGAAAATAAAGAAAATATTTCGCTTGAGTTTAACAAGCAGTCAAGCATTATTTTTGCAAATCCAATCAATCCCTATCAATTTACGTTAAATATGTCGTTGGTTGACGAAAAGACAAACTATGCAACTGTTCGTATTGTTCTTTCTGACGTTGATGATCCAAAGTTTTCTGTAACGTTTACTCTTCACATAAGCGGAAAGAGTGTATCTGTTGAGACTGCCGATGGTGTGGTTGGCGAAATGTATGTTAAGGGAAACGACTTTTCTCTTAAATTTGAAAATTCGAGTGGACTTATTACTGACACAAAAAATGCATCAGTTGGTCTTGTAAGGACAGATGATAACGGCAACGTCTTTAATGGTTTTGACGGAGCAGTTTGGACTAAAATTTTCTTTGAAGACGTAACTGGCGAAAGCACGCTTAACCTAAGAGAACTAAACAATCAAAAACTCGGTTATAGACAAGACGATGCAAGTTCGGCATCCGATAACACAAAGCCGCAAATTATTCTCAATGGCGAATATGTTTACAAGTGTGTTCAAAATACAAAGTTTACTATTTATTCCGCACAAGCTTATGACGTTTTGAGTGAAATAAAATCTTTTGTTGTTTCGGTGACGTCGCCAAGCGGAAGTAAAATTATAGACTCAAAATCGGCAAAGGAGCAGTATGAAATCGATTTTGACGAGATAGGAGACTACGGTATTATCTACACTGCGGTCGATTTAAATGGTAACACTGCTACAGAAAGATATTATGTGCAAGTTTTAGACGACACTTCACCCGTTTTGACGGTAAATTTTGACCGCATAAAGACTCTTTGTCGTGTAGGAACAAAAATTGCTTTGCCAAAAGTAAGCGTTACCGACAATTCCGAGCAGGTATTTTACGACATATTCCTTCAAATGCCTGATAACGAAATGAGATTATTAGTGCATAGTGAAAACGGCACGGAAACCTCCTACATTAAAAATTACGATAGTTCGTTCAATGCGGGTAATCGTGAATTTTACTTGCAAAATGAAGGCAAATATATTCTTACCATAATGGCATATGACGGCAACTTCAACTGTGTTGCAAAGAGCATAGAAATTATGGTGGTAAAAGGGTAAAATCATGAAAAATAATTTTTTTAGTAAAATTGCATCTTTCATTTGTTTGATTGCCATAGTGTGCGTATCGGTCGTTTTTAGTGGATGTGATTCAAACTTAGTTTATCCTGACGGGAAGAAAAATCTTGTAGAAAGCGACTACAAAATCGTCGACAACGGGATGAGCGAATATCAAATAGTTCTTGCAGACTCTCCAAAATCAAATGAAAGCATAGCGGCAGAAGAATTGCAGTTGTTTATTAAACGTTCGTCGGGAGCGGTTCTACCTATCGTTTCTGAAAGCAAAGTTTCCCAAAACACACCGATGATAAGCATAGGTGAAACGATTTTTGCTCAAAACAAAGGAATATCGGTTAGTGACGAAGACTTAGGCTCCTCGGCATACAAGATTAAAACCGACGGCGCTTCTCTGTTTATTCTCTCGGATAGAAACGGAAACGGTGAGGGTTGCATTTATGCAGTTTACGATGTTTTAGAAGATGCAATCGGTTGGTGTGCCTACGCATCAGACGAAATTGACTATGAAGAAAAGAAAGATATAAAGCTTTATGTATACGATGAAATTGTAAAGCCGACGTTCGATCGCAGATCCATAGCTTATTTGGACATCAACAGTGATGCTGTTTATCGTCGCAGAATGAGATTGATCAATCAATACAACAACGATTTTTGGTGCAACCCATTGTTTGGACATTCCCAAATTTCCGATTTGTTAAAAAAGGAAGATTATTACGAAGCGCACAAATACGGAGTGACAAAGAAAATCGAAATTGATGGAGAGACGGTCGAAGTTGCCGATCACTGGTATGCAACATCTGATGAGCAGCTTTGTTGGACCGGCGGAGCTGAGATGGAACAAGAAATGGCGACCGTTCTCTACAAGTACATTCAGCAATATCCCTATGCCGTTTACTTTATGTTGGGGCAAGAAGACAACAAAGAATATTGTACATGTGAGCGTTGCCAAAAGGCAATAAGTGAGTGGGGCTACAATATAACAGGTTTGGAAATCAATTTTCTTAACAATGTAATCAAGATTGTCGATGAGTGGGTAAAGCGCGATTACCCCGAGGGACGCGATTTAAAATATGTAATGTTCGCTTACTACGATGCCATCAAGCCCCCAATAACCGGTGACGAAGGCAACGAAACTGCTTTTAGTGAAAAGGTAATTCCCGACAGCAAACTTTATGTGTATTTTACGCCCATCGAAACAGACTACTCTCATTCGCTTGAAGCAGTTGAAAACGAAGACGTATTAAAAAATTTACAAGGTTGGTACAAACTTCTTGGCGGTCAAGATAGACTTATCGTGTATAGCTACGACACCAACTTCAGATACTATTTCTACAACTTCAACAATTTCGGCACATTTAAGGCGCACCTAAAAACCTATTCCGAAAACGGAGTAAATTATTACTATTCGCAAGGTGCCCCGTATACAAATCAATGCACTTTACAAGAAATGCGCATATTTGTAGAATCAAAATTGATGTGGAATGTAGACTTATCCTATGACGACCTTGTCAATCAATTTATGAATGCCTACTACAAGGATGCGGCAACAGCAGTAAGAAAGTATTACGATTTTACAAGAATGCGCTACGAACAATGCGAAGAAGTTTTGGGCATGACGTTCCTGAGTATTTATGCTAATATAGGTTCAAGAGAAATCTGGACAGAAGAAGTTGTTTCCGCATTGGACAGAATTTTTGACGAGGCGTACAAAAGTATAGAGCACTACAAGACGGAAGATCCAAGTTTGTACGACACTCTCAAATCTCGTGTCAAACGTTTGGAACTTATGGTTATTTATACAAAACTTTACAATTACAACTTCAATTATTCTCAAGCGGAACTTAACGTGCTTGTCGATGATTTTAACAAATACACCTCAAAGTTCCAAATTCTCGATTATCAAGAAAACGGTGGATCGTGTAGTGGTATGTTTGATTCATATCGACAATAATCATAAATCATATTGTATATGCGAGGTCGTTAAAAAGTGAAGAAAAAAAGTTTATGGATAACAATTTTGTGTGCGTTGTGTGTAGCGTGTGTGGCAGGTGTTATTACTTTATGCATTGTCAACAAGCCGACAGATAACGACGAAGGCAAAATAAATAACGAGTTTTCCATCTCTTTCGAAGAAAAAAATGTGGATGTTTTTGTGAACGAAAATGTTCAATTGCAAGTTTTGGCTTCAGACGGAAGTTCTCCGTCTTTGCAATGGTCGTCAAGCAATGAACTGATTGCTGAAGTTGACGAAAACGGTTTAGTTAAAGGAATTTCTGCCGGCAGTGCTGTTATCAAGGCAGTGACGGACGATGGTGTAAGTGCATTGTGTAATGTAACCGTCGGAGACGAAACAAAAAGTTTATTGTCGGTGTCGCTAAACAGAGATGCTGTGTCGCTTTATACCGGCGACTCTGTTGCGGTGAATGCCGTTGTAAAATACGGCAGTACAATTTTGCAATCGGTCACACCTACATGGATCAGTGCCAATTCTAATGTGGCAAGTGTAGATGGCTCAGGCAATATATTAGGCGTAGCGGAGGGCGAAACGGAGATAATTGCAAGTGCTAAATACAGAAACACCCCATGCGAGGCAAAAATTAAAGTAACCGTTTACGAAGAAGGCGTTTTGATCAGTCCTGATTTCGCAACTAAAACAATTATTCAGGGTGACAATGTCAATCTTTCCGTTTCTGTAATGAAAGATCGCACGTTGATGAAAAATTATGATGTAACATACACTTCGTCCGATGAAAGCATTGCAACAATTTCGGGAGAAACGTTAACGGCAAAGAAAAGCGGAGACGTAGATATCACTGTAAATTGTGCCGTTGACGGACAAAACTATTCCTTTGCACACAAGTTACACATTTACGGCAAGTATTTTGTTGAGTTTTACTCCGAAAACGATTTGGTTGAAACTAAGGAATATAAATACGGTGAAAAAGTTTCAATCGATCGTTCAAGTTTTTCCGCGAATCGTACTCTTAAATACTATTTAGTAAATGACATAATAATCGATGATGACAGCTTTGTAATGCCGGATGAACCTGTTCGTGTGGATGCAAAATATACAAACGATACCGCGGACAATTTTGCTGACAGTTTTTCGACAGGCACATTGTTTTTTAGCCAAGCCGAAATCGAGTTTGTAAAAGCCGATCTTCCCATTGATTCAAACCAAAATCAAGCTTTAGGTAAAGGCGCGGTAAAATTCACAGCAAGTTTTGGTTCAAAGCAGTTCAATTTTGAAGAAGAAGTAACAATAACCAAGTCGTCCGTTATGCGTTTGCGCATGTATCGTCCAAGTAGTGTCGCTCTTATATATTTAGGCAACGAAAAAGATAAAACCAATCCCCCCGTTCAAATAGGAAACAAAGGAGACTTGGTAAAAGACGACCATTATACGGTAGAACTTACCGCAGATTGTTGGGAATATGTTGAAATTCCTCTTACATGTTTTGGCGAAGTTGGTACAAAATTAAGTGCAGTTAGCATTGCTTGTTCAAGTGATTATATTTATATCGACGAAATATCCGTTACAAACATCGATACTACCGATAATTTCGTAAACAGTTTGTCGGATGGCACCATATTCTTCTCTCAAGCCGAGATAGAGTTCGTAAAAACAGGTCTTCCTGTAGACGCCAACGGAAATATGGCTCTAGGCAAAGGCGCGGTAAAGCTGACGGGTAGTTGGGCGTCCAAGCAGTTCAATTTTGAAGAAGAAGTAACAATAACAGATTCTTCCGCCATGCGTTTGCGCGTGTATCGTCCAAGTAGTGTCGCTCTTATATATTTAGGCAACGAAAAAGATAAAACCAATCCCCCCGTTCAAATAGGAAACAAAGGAGACTTGGTAAAAGACGACCATTATACGGTAGAACTTACCGCAGATTGTTGGGAATATGTTGAAATTCCTCTTACATGTTTTGGCGAAGTTGGTACAAAATTAAGTGCAGTTAGCATTGCTTGTTCAAGTGATTATATTTATATCGACGAAATAACGATCGTTAAATAGTGGTGACAAAAAACAGTCACATAAAAGTGGTCTTACGCGACAAAACGTCGCAAAAAATAAAATAGAAAGGAGAAAAAGATGAAAAAGATTATCAGAATTCTGATAGCAGCATTGTGTTTATCTATTTGTTTCTCATTATGCGTAGCATGTGAGAAAGAAATCGAAAAGACACAACTTGACACTCCTGTTATTACATCTGCAGTATACACAGGAAAAAAATTGACAGCCACTGTCCCCGCAAATGACGGATACACGGTAGTCAAAAACGAAGGCGGTATCGACGTTGGGGAGTACGACGTCGTAATCAAGTTGGCCGACAGTGCAAAGTTTGCATGGAAAGATGTCGAAGCAAACGAAGCAGGCGAAATTACTCTAAAATTCGCTATCACTCAAGCTGACAATGCCATCGACAGTCTAACACTTTCAAATTGGGCTTATGGCGAAACCGCAAACACTCCTGTAGCAACAGCTAAATTCGGTACACCGGTATTTACATATTCGGATGCCGAAAACGGCACATTTACCGAGACTGTTCCAAGCTCTGTAGGTAGTTATTTTGTAAAGGCAACAGTTGCCGAAACCAAAAACTACAAGGGTGCAACCAAGGTAGCAGCATTTTCTATCGAAAAGGTTAGAGCTGCAATCGACACTGCACCTACTGCGATAGCCGGTATTTCATACGTAAAAGGAACGTTAAACAACCTTGTTGTAGCCGGCACATCTGCAGACGGCAATGTAGAGTACAAATTGGGTGAATCCGGTGAGTGGCAAACTGCAATTCCAACAGCCGAAAACGCAGGCGAGTACAAAGTTTACTATCGTGTTGTAGGCGATTCGGATCACAGCAATTTGGAAGTAGAAGCCCCCATAATTGTTACGATAGCAAAGGCAGATGCAGCATTAACCGCACCCACTGCAAAAGCAGAACTTGTTTACAACGGAGAAGCACAAGCACTTGTAG
>CAVEYD010000043.1:0-2926 GCA_963619835.1 bacterium
ATTTACAAAAATGCTATAATAAATTCGATATGTCGTAGTGCTAGGCACATTTTTTGCCTAAAAGGGTTTTAACGTAAAAAAATGCACAAAAACGTTCTTTTTTTATACTTTTTGCCCCAAAAATGCGAAAAATCATTCATATTTTGCAATTTTCTTTTTTTGACTGTTGTAAAAAATCGGTATCAAATTGCCACTTACTACGAACAAATTTTGGAGGTTCACAATGAAAGGTTCTACATTGCCGTTTGAAGGCACTAAGGAACAAGAAGACAAACTTCGTGCAAAACTTGCCGAGCTCAAAAAGACCGGTGGTGCGCTCATGCCTGCATTGCAATATGCGCAGGAAATTTACGGTTATCTTCCTTACGAAGTACAACTAATCGTAGCCGACGAACTCGGAGTATCACTTTCCGACGTTTACGGAGTTTGCACATTCTACTCACAATTTTCGCTTTATCCAAAGGGAAAGTATCGTATCGGTATTTGCCTTGGTACAGCATGCTATGTAAAGGGTTCCGGCGATATTTACGAAAAGCTCAAAACCGTTCTCAACATTCAAAGCGGAGAATGCACAGCCGATCGCAAATTTTCACTTGATGCAACTCGTTGCGTAGGATGTTGCGGACTTGCTCCGGTTATGACCGTCAACGACGATGTTTACGGCAAAATCACACCGGACGATGTCGAAGGCATTTTAGAAAAGTACGAGTAAAACTTTTTTGGGGAGGTTTTTGGTATGACTATCAAAAAAATTGCCGAAATTTTAAACGCGGAATTTATTTGTTGCCAAGAGTTTGCCGATAGAGAAGTCTTTACGGCATGCGGAAGCGACATGATGAGCGACGTTTTGGCGTATGTAAAAGATCAAGCCGTACTAATCACCGGTTTATGCAATCCGCAAGTGGTGCGCACAGCCGAAATGATGGACATGGTTTGCATCGTTTTCGTGCGTGGCAAACGTCCTTCGGAAGAAGCCATCGAATTGGCAAAGAGCAAAAATTTAGTTATGCTTGCCACACCGCTTCGCATGTTTAGTGCATGCGGTCTGCTTTATTCGGCAGGACTAAATTCGGGTAACTAACATGAATAGCGTTCACCTCGAGTACGATGTTGACGGCAACAATTTTGTGTCCGCGGGACAGGCCACCGAAAAGGTAAAAAATTGCCTAAAAGGCATGGGCATCAATTCCTACGACATAAGACGTCTTGCTATTGCCATGTACGAAGGCGAAATCAACATGGTTATTCACGCCAACGGCGGAAAGGCAATAGCCGATATTTACGTCGATCGTGTTGTGGTAAAGCTAATCGATACGGGCAAAGGCATTGCAGATATCAATTTAGCCATGCAACCGGGTTATTCCACCGCATCCGAAGACGTTCGTGATTTAGGTTTCGGCGCAGGAATGGGGCTTCCCAACATGGTAAAAAATGCCGATGTGTTCGACATTAAAAGTGTTGTCGGCAAAGGTACGGAAATTACTTTAACAATTATGTTCAAGTAATTGCAAGTTTTAGTTTCACAAATACATTTATGGCGGTCAAACATGAGCGAACTCAAACGATTGCACACAGTAACGTTAGATAAAAGTAAGTGTATAGGTTGTTCTTCTTGCGTTAAGCGTTGTCCCACTCAGGCAATACGCATACGAGACGGCAAAGCAAGTGTCATTTACGACAAATGTATTGCTTGTGGCGAATGTGTCCGTATATGTCCGTCAAATGCCAAAATTCCCAGTTACGACAAATTTGAAGTCGTAAACAACTACAAGTACAAAATTGCGCTAATTGCCCCGTCTTTTTACGGACAGTTCAACGACTTAAAAGACGTCAACTACATTTTGACGGCATTTAAGTCCATCGGATTCGATTTTGTTTACGAAGTCGGCATCGGTGCCGAACTTATTTCGCAAGTCACTCAAAAATTATTTTTGACGGGCGAAGTCAAAAAACCGGTAATAAGCACAGCTTGTCCGGCAGTTTTAGAACTTATTAGCGAGCATTTTGAAAATCTCAAAGACAATCTTTTGCCCTTGCTTGCGCCTGTAGACGTTGCGGCAAAGCTTGCACGAGAAAAGGCACAAAAACGCGGAGTAAATCCGCAAGACATAGGAGTATTTTTCGTTTCCCCTTGTCCGGCCAAAGTTTATGCGTTAAAAGCCAACAAAACAGTCAATAAAAAGTACGTCGACGGTGTGTTGTCGGTTGCCGAAGTCTACATGAAAATCGTAACCGAAATAGGCAAGCTCGAAGACAGTAAAAACTTGTCGGAAATGGGCATACTCGGTTTACAATGGGCAAGTAGCGGAGGCGAAGCCGCAGGCGCCATGTGTGAAAAGTATCTTGCCGCCGACGGTATCGAAAACGTAATGTCCATTTTGGAAGCGTTGGAAAACGGTGGACTTAAGGACGTTGAGTTTATCGAACTCAATGCTTGCACAAGCGGTTGTGTCGGCGGAGTGCTCAATGTCGAAAATGCTTTTGTCGCTCGTGCCCGCATAAGACAGCTTCGCAAAAAATTCCCGCAAATAGGCACAACTCTTTCGGAAATCGGCAAACCTCTTTCTTTCTATTTTGCCGACAAGCAAATACAAAAAGACGAAGTGCAAAGCGATCGCAACGTAGCGTTTGAGCATCTTCTTCAAATGCAACAGCTTTACAGCACTCTTCCCAAAATTGATTGCGGAGTGTGTGGTGCTCCGGGTTGCCAAGCTTTTTGCGAAGACGTAGTTTTAGGACGTGTACCGCAAGGCACAACTTGTCCCATGCTAACAAAAACTAAAAAGTAATTTTTAAGTCAAAAACAAAAATTACTCAAAAAAAGTTGTTTAGGTTAAAAAGTATTAAAAAAAATATTAAAACCTAACAGCTACCCAAATCAAAAATTCCAACCGAATATAATTATTGTTTTTAAACAATATTTATA
>CAVEYD010000043.1:2936-8544 GCA_963619835.1 bacterium
TATTTATATATATGTAAAAAAAGGCACAATCTTTTAATTAAAAAAGTGCAACGCAGTTGCCGACCAACAAGGTAGGTGCAAAATGACCGTAAGAGATTTATGCGGCAAGTTAAACGCAAAAATTGTAGTCGAAGCCGATTCTACTCGCAACGTAACGGATGGTTACGCAGGCGACTTACTAAGTTTTGTTATGGGACGTGCTCCGGAAAACAGTGCATGGTTCACTGTGATGACCAATGTCAACGTATGTGCCGTTGCTGTTTTGTGTGACGTTTCCGCTGTGGTAATTTGCGAAGGTTGCACTCCGGACGATTTACTTATCGATCGTGCAATGTCTCAAGGTGTAAATTTACTTGTTACCGATTTAGACATTTACAACGCGGTAAAAGCGGTGTCAAATGATATCAATTAAGTACGATTTACACATGCACAGCGGTTTGTCCTCATGTGCCGATGACGACATGACACCGGTAACAATGGTAGGTTTAGCCGCATTAAAGGGTTTAGATGCCGTTGCCGTTTCAGATCACAATGCAATAGGCAACGTAGCAGTTGCCATGCTTGCGGGACATGCTTACGGAGTATGTGTTGTACCGGCAGTAGAGTTGCAAACGGCAGAAGATATTCACATTTTGTGTTTGTTCGGCACGTTTGACGGACTTCGCAACTTTTACGAAAACGAAGTTTCCCCAAATTTGCCCAAAATCAAAAACAACGTTTCGGCTTTCGGAAATCAACTTGTTTACGACGAGGACGACAACGTTGTTGCCACTGACGAAAGATTGCTACACATAGGCGCACAAATTGCCGTCGAGTCAGTCCCAAGTTTATGCAAAAAGTACGGCGGAGTTGCCGTTGCCGCTCACATTGACCGTTCGGAAAACGGCATGGTCGAAATTTTAGGCGACGTAATAAGCGAGTACGATGCAATCGAACTCAGCAAGCATGCCAACGATTCTTACCGCCAAAAGTACAAAGACAAAATAATCATCACCAATTCCGATGCCCATTGGGCAGACGAAATAGGCAAAGCGCAAGGCGTCATGCAAGTAGACGAACTTTCAGCGCAAGCCATAGTAAAAGCCTTAACTAAATAGTTTATGAGAGAACTTTCACTAAACATTTTAGACGTTACGGAAAATTCCCTTCGTGCCAAAGCAACGCTTGTCAAAATTGACGTACAAGTTACCGACCAAACGATAACCATCGTAATTGCCGATAACGGTTGCGGTATGGACAAGGAATTTTTATCAAAAGTCACCGATCCGTTCACAACCACACGTACAACACGCAAAGTCGGTTTAGGCTTACCGCTAATAAAAATGGAAGCTGAAATGACCGGTGGGACGTTTGACATCACATCCCAAAAGGGAGTAGGCACAACCGTAACCACAACATTTGCCACAAATCACATCGACCGTCCGCCAATGGGCAACTTAGGCGAAACGATAGTGTCGCTTTTAGCGGATTTAGGGCAAACAAGATTGATTTTTTCCTATACGGCGTTTGGACAAAACTTTACGCTGGATACGGACGAAATAAAAAGCCAACTCGAAGGTGTTCCGTTGGATTCACCCGAAATTTTGGTTTTTATCAAAGACATGATACAAGAAAATATTACGACAATTAACGGAGGTATCGTATTATGAAAAGTATTGCCGACATCAAGGCGATAAGAGACAAAATGCAATCGCAAATCGTTGTTCGTGACAAAGAAACGTCTGACGAAACACGCATTGTAGTAGGTATGGCAACTTGCGGAATTTCCGCCGGTGCTCGTCCCGTATTCAACACACTCATGGACGAAGTTTCCAAGCGCGGACTTCACAACGTAAAAGTCAGCCGTACAGGATGTTTGGGCATGTGTCGCTTAGAGCCCATCGTAGAAGTATTTGTCCCCGGACAAGAAAAAGTCACCTATTGCAAGGTAGACGCAGAAAAAGCGAAAAACATTATTGTTAACCACATTGTAAACGGCAATATTTGCACGGAATATCTTATCGGTGGCGAGGAGTAAAAATTATGTTCAGAAGTCACGTATTAGTCTGCGGCGGAACGGGATGCCATTCCAACCACAGCGAACAAATTATTGACAAATTCAAAAAAGAAATAGCCGATGCCGGACTTGAAAAGGACGTTCAAGTCGTTCGCACAGGTTGTTTCGGACTTTGCGCCGTAGGACCGGTCGTTATTGTCTATCCGGAAGGAGCTTTCTATTCGCACGTTCATCTCGAAGACGTCGATGAAATTGTTTCCGAACACTTAGTAAAGGGACGTATCGTAGAGCGTTTGCTTCACAAAGACGATCCGTCATCCGAAGCCGTTCGCGCTTTGTCGGACACCAACTTTTACAAAAAGCAAACACGTGTTGCATTGCGTAATTGCGGTGTAATCAATCCGGAAAATATCGACGAATATATTGCTTACGACGGTTATCAAGCACTTATCAAAGTACTTACACAAATGCAACCTCAAGAAGTTATCGACACAATTTTGAAGTCGGGACTTCGCGGACGTGGCGGTGCAGGTTTCCCCACCGGCAGAAAATGGCAATTTACCCACGATGCAGTCGGTGACGTTAAATACGTAGCATGCAATGCCGACGAAGGCGATCCGGGCGCATTTATGGACCGTTCCATTTTGGAAGGCGATCCTCATGCCGTTTTGGAAGCAATGACAATTGCCGGTTATGCTATCGGAGCACACCAAGGTTACATTTACGTTCGTGCCGAATATCCTATTGCCGTTCACCGTTTGCAAGTTGCAATCAACCAATCACGTGAATATGGTTTGCTCGGCAACAACATTTTAGACACAGGTTTTGCGTTCGACATTGAAATTCGTCTCGGTGCAGGCGCATTCGTTTGCGGTGAAGAAACCGCTCTTATGACCAGTATCGAAGGTCATCGTGGCGAGCCTCGTCCTCGTCCTCCGTTCCCTGCAGTAAAGGGATTGTTTGGCAAGCCCACGCTTCTTAACAACGTCGAAACTTACGCAAACATTGCTCAAATTATTCTAAAAGGGCCGGAATGGTTTGCATCCATGGGTACCGAAAAGTGCAAAGGCACCAAGGTATTTGCATTAGGTGGTAAAATCAACAACACCGGACTTGTCGAAATTCCTATGGGCACACCCCTTCGTACCGTTATCGAAGATATCGGCGGAGGAATTCCCAAGGGCAAAAAATTCAAAGCCGCACAAACAGGCGGACCTTCAGGCGGTTGCATCCCTGCAAGCCACATTGATATCCCCATCGATTACGAAAGTCTTATCTCCATCGGTTCCATGATGGGCAGTGGCGGACTTATCGTTATGGACGAAGACAACTGCATGGTCGATATTGCAAAATTCTTCCTCGAATTCACCGTAGACGAATCTTGCGGTAAATGTACTGCTTGCCGTATCGGAACAAAACGTTTGTACGAAATGCTTTGCAAAGTAACCGAAGGCAAAGCCACCATGGAAGACCTCGACAAGATGGAAGAATTGTGCTACTACATTAAAGACAATTCACTTTGCGGACTCGGACAATCTGCTCCCAACCCCGTTTTGTCAACACTCAAGTACTTCCGTGACGAGTATATTGCTCACGTAAGAGACAAGCGTTGTCCCGCAGGCGTATGCAAAAATCTTATCAACTTCCACATTGATCCCACAAAATGTATCGGATGCAAAATGTGCGCAAGAGGTTGTCCTGCCGATGCAATTCATCCGCAAACCGAAGTTATGCCGGGCAAAAAATTGCCGTACCTTGTTATCGACACAGCTAAGTGCGTAAAATGCGGCAACTGCCAAACTGTATGTAAATTCCATGCAGTAGAAAAGAAGTAGGAGGAATGTGCCATGATAAACCTAAAAATTAACAATGTACCCGTTTCAGTCGAACCGGGAACAACCATTTTGGAAGCTGCAAAAAGTATCGGTATCAAAATTCCTACACTTTGCTACATGAAGGAAATCAATGCAATCGGTGCATGCCGTATTTGCGTAGTAGAAGTAAAAGGCGCTCGCAACCTTGTTGCATCTTGTGTTTACCCCGTAAACGAAGGTATGGAAGTTTTCACCAACACCGAAAGAGTGCTTAAAGCTCGCAAAACAACGTTGGAACTTATTCTTTCCAATCACCGCAAAAACTGTCTTGCTTGCGATCGTAACACAAATTGCGAATTGCAAACACTTTCTTACGAGTACGGATGCGATCCCAACAAATATGCAGGTGCAATGTGCGAAGATCCTGAAGATTCATCCACGTCTTACCTAATCAGAGACAACACAAAGTGCATTTTGTGCCGTAGATGTATTGCTATGTGCAACAAAGTACAAAAAGTCGGAGTAATCGGAGCAAGCGAACGCGGATTCGCAACCCATATCGGTTGTGCGTTCGACATGGACCTTGCCGACACCCCTTGTGTAGGTTGCGGACAGTGCGTAACCGTTTGCCCAACAGGCGCTCTTCGTGAAAAGACCGAAATCGAACGTGTCAAGGAAGCTCTTTCCGATAGTAGCAAAATTGTTGTTGTCGGCTCTGCACCTTCCGTTCGTACAGCCATTGCCGAAGAATTCGGTAACCCCGTAGGCACCAATGGCGAAGGCAAAATGGTAACAGCTTTACGTCTTATGGGCTTCAACAAAGTGTTTGACGTAAACTGCTCGGCAGACTTCACCATCATGGAAGAAGCTAACGAACTTCTTTCTCGCATCCAAAACGGTGGCAAACTTCCCATGTTCACAAGTTGTTGCCCCGGTTGGATCAACCACATTGAAAAGAACTACCCCGATTTATTAGGCAATCTTTCAACTTGCAAATCACCGCAAAACATGTTTGGTTCACTCATCAAACACGTATATTCCAAAATTGCCGGCATCGATGCCAAAGACATTTTTGTAGTTTCCGTAATGCCTTGTACAGCAAAGAAAGGCGAAAAACTTCGCACTTACACAAGAGATCTTGTTGACGTTGACGCAGTTTTGACCACTCGTGAGCTTGCTCGTCTCATCAAAAACAACTCAATCGACTTCAATTCCTTGCCGGAAGGCAAACTTGATAGCCCGTTTGGCGAGTACACAGGTGCAGGACTTATTTTCGGTGCAACCGGCGGAGTTATGGAAGCAGCTTTGCGTACAGCAGCAATCAAACTTGGCGGAAAGGCAGACGGTGCTTTGGAATTTACCGAAGTTCGTGGACTTGACGGAGTTAAATCGGCTACTTACGATATCAACGGAGTAAAAGTAAAAGTTGCCGTTGTCAACGGTATTGGCAACGTAAACGAACTTTGCAAAGCAGTAGAGCAAGGCAAAGCCGACTATCACTTCATCGAAGTTATGACTTGCCCGGGTGGTTGCGTAAATGGTGGCGGACAACCCATCAATGCGGACTACAACTCAAATCGTGCCGAAGTTATCGCAAAGCGTTCAGCTGTTCTTTACAACGGCGACAAAGCTATGGCTCACCGCAGAAGTCACGACAACGAATCTGTTTTGAGTGTTTACTCAAGTTATCTTGGCGAGCCCAACGGACACGAAGCACACGAATTGCTTCACACATCCTACAGCGCAAAACCTCGCTACAACAAGTAATTTAAGTTAAACTGCTAAAAAGCATTTATCT
>CAVEYD010000044.1:0-8322 GCA_963619835.1 bacterium
TTTGCGATTGCAATTTTTTGTAAAATATTTTTATTCGATTGCAATTTTTTGTAAAATATTTTTATGCGGAAAATAATATCAAAACATTTACAAAATAGACATAAAAATGTATAATGAAAAAAGCAAAAACGACGTGTTGCGTCAAGTGTCGCATTTTAGCTTTGCAAAATATTTGTAAAGAAGGACATAATGCGAACGAAAGAGCTCATTTGCTCTGCGGTGAACGTCGAAGTCCATTTTGTTTGACGGCTCATGTGCCTATGACTGATACGTGTTGTATCGATTTGGACTGCTTTTGCAAAACGCAAAAGGAGTTTTTTTTATGAATAAAACATTACGTTTGACGCTGACGGCTATGCTGTGTGCACTGTCGGTTGCGGCTAACTTTTTGACAATCCCCGTTATGCCGAACAAGGTTGTTTCGTTTGCACCGCTGTTTGCGTTTATCGCCGGCATGTACCTTGGAACACTGCCTGCCGTTGCCGTTGGTTTTTTGGGAGATTTGATTGCGCATTTTATACATCCTTACGGCGCATACAATTACTTTATTGGACTATCGTGCATGCTGATGGGGCTTGTGCCTGCACTTGTGTACAAGCTTAAAATGAATAAAATTGCCAAACTTGTTGTGTCGCTGTTGACGTTTTTTGTGGTTGGATCGGCCTTTTTGAACACGTTTGGTTTGTGGCTACAATATATTGTGGGCGTTGAGGCAAGTCCTGTTGGACTGTGGCAATTTTTTACAATGGACAAAAGCGGAATTAAAAAAAGTTTTTGGCTGTATCTTGCCGGAAGGTTGCCGATTCAAGCAATTAACTTGGTGGCAAACGGAATTGTGCTTGCCATTTTGCAACAAACAAAAGCTATTGACAGATTGCTTTGTTCGATAACGACAAGAAAAGACGAAAAAATTAAGCAAAATCAAGACGAAAATTGCACTGAAAATGTTGATAAAAGCGAAAAAATTGTAGATTGTGAAAATAAAAGTTTAGACATAAACGAAAAAACAACTAAAGACAATAAAACAGAAAACGAAAATTTTTGATAAAAAGTTATTAACAAAAAAACAGCACTTTCTTTAAGTGCTGTTTTTTTTGAATCTATTAACGATTTTACAGTCCCCAATAGGACAATGTTGACGTCCAAAGCTTGTCGTAGGTGTCTAAATTGTTGTAGGGATCTGCCGGTGTGTAGCCTTTGCCATGAATATTGGTGCCAAGCGGTGAATAGTAGCTTGCATACGTGTAGTAAATTGCCCAATTTCCTGTGCGAGTAACTCCGTAATTGTCGACATAACTGCCGGTAAAATCAAGTTCATTGTAGGTTTGAGCAATGCCCTTGCCGTAAGTTTTTGTTCCCATTTGGGTTGCTACACCGTAATCGGTAAGCGCACCTGTAAGAAGTTCGCTTGCGGATGCCGAATTGCCGTCCGTCCAAATGACAATGTTTGTTTTGCCATCGGTGGGAAGTGTGAAATAATCGGTATATGTGCCGACACGTGACTCGGTTGTTGTTTGCCAAACACGTGGAACAAGCGAAGTGATGAGTAATTGCTGTTTTCCGTTTTCTTTTACGGTAACTTGAGACTTTTGTTCGTCAGTTAAAAGCGCATCGGTGATTAGGTAGCCGGCTACGTTGGAAACTTCGTCGACGTATCCGCCCGGATTGCCTTTTAAGTCCAAAATTAGACGTGTACAACCGCTTTGCTTAAACAAATTGAGCGCCTTTAAGAATTCGATTGAAGTTGTTGATTCTTCGGTGGAACTGGTGCTGAGCTTGCCGAATTCCTTTATACGAATGTAGCCGACACCTGAGGGCAAGTTGGCAAGAGAACGCACTTCCTTTGTGGTGTGGGTTGCATTGCCGATTGGCGTTGTGGAAACGTTGGTTAAAGTGTCGCCAAAGTAGAATTCGACGTACTCGAACTTGTAATCTTGGTTGGGATACTGTTGCGGTCCACGAGTGATATTGTTGAAAATAAGTACTTCGCCGTTACGCAAAACGTGGAATGTTGCCGAATTTACAAGCATTAAAATTGATTGAATTTGCGACAAATTGTAGTTGGAAAACACAACTGTGGAAAGATCTTCACCGTTGTAGTTGATGGGCAAGCCGTTTTCCGCTTTGGCATCGGAAATTTTTAGGACAATGTCGCCTTCCTGAATAACTCCAAAGCATGAAGTGTCGTCAAGTACGGACGAAACCTGTAGACCTACACCACTTAAAAGCGAATAACTGATGCCGAAAATGTTGCTTGTGTTGACGTAACTGCTTGTGGGGTTTATCAAATTGTAGTACTGTTGCGGAGTGAGTAAGCGAGAAAATTGGTCGCCTGCGTACTGCATGATTGCCGTACCTGCTACTCCTATGGCATCGATCCAATCCTGCTCGGAAACTACGGTTGTGTCGGAAACGTCCTTGTAGTAGACTTGATACATGTAGTCTAAGACGGTAGAAAGAATTTCTTCTTTTTCGAGCTGTCCGCTCTCTGCCTTTTGCTCGTCCGTTTGACTATGCAAAGTTGAGAGAAACGAACCGAAACAACCGCCTAAAACCATTGCTAAAACAAGCGATAGGCATAGTAAAACAACGTAAAGCGGTTTGTGTTTGACAGGGGGTGCGGGGGTTGGATTAGAATTTACCCAAGTGGAAAAATTGTCTTGCGAACCACCTTGATTGTTGCCATTTTCGGTTGCATTTTGCGTGTTGGTTTGGTTTGAATTGTTTTGCTTGTGTTGATTTTCGATTTTGTCTAATTCTTCATCAAAAAAATCTTTTTCACTCATATTGCGCCTCGAGTAAAGTTGTTTATTGTTAAGTTTATTGTAGAATAAATAGGTTAAAAAATGCTTAAATTTTTTGCTAATTGAAAGAATTTGCAAAAATGCTGATTAGTCGCTTAAAATGTCTTTGGGGGTAGAATTGTACAACCATTTAAGTTGCGAATCGATGTACTGCTTGGCGGAAACGGCATCGCCTTGAAAGACGTTTGTTCCACCATCCATTACCACCACTTGCCCGAAAAGTTTGTTTGTGTCGCCGGTTAAAACAATTTTTTGAGCTGACGGAAATAGGTTAAAAACTTGAGTTGGAGATAGTTCGCCTTCAAAGAAAAAGTCGTCAAAGAAAACATATTTGCGACTGACGGTAAGTCCGCGAGCAAGTGCAACAAGACGTTGTTGCGGTAAAGTTAGTTTGCAAATTTTTTTGTTGAGCAAGTCTGTTAAATTTAGCTTTTGGGCAACTTGCAAGACAATGTTTTTTGCCGATTCCTTGGGAATTTTACGCACTTTTAAGGGGTAAGCAATGTTGAACATTACCGAACGATGATTGAAAAACGTCGGAACGGACGACAAAACTAAAATTTCCCTTTGACTTGGCGGAATTTGTGAAAGCTCGGTGCCGTCAAGCAAAATGCTTCCATTGTACTTCAACTCGGTGAAAAGTCTACAAAAAGTTGTTTTGCCACTTTGAATATCGCATGCAACAGTGCTAACAGGCTCGCTTAAAGTAAAAGTGGCGTTTTTTATGACGGCAAAATTGTCGTAATGATATTGATATTGTACGTTTTTTAGCTCTATCACGATTGCAACTCGTCCAAAGTGAGATGGAAGGCATCAATAAAGTTTTCCATGAAGTAGTCAACTTCAGGTGAATTGAAGCCTTTGATGTCCTTAAGCAAAGTTTGCTCGGCACTGATAAACTCGGTGTTGCCCATGTGCGTTTCGTCAACGCATTTTATGTAGGCGGCAATTTTGTCGGCATACTTTACGAATTTGTGCTCGATGCTGTTGTCGTCCAAAATAATGTCGCCGTAAACTTGCGACAATTCGCTTGGAAGGTAGGTAAGCAACTTGTCGTTTGCGACACGTTCGAGTGCCTTGTAGCTGTTGCGAATTTCCGGATTGTAGTACTTGATGGGAGTTGGCAAGTCGCCTGTTACAACTTCGCTTGTTTCGTGGAAAAGCGCTTTTACGGCAATGTTGTTGGCATCGAGATTTCCGCCAAAATACAGGTTGGAAATGGTTGCCAAAGCATGCGCTATTACGGCTACTTGTTGGCTGTGCTCCATAATGTTTTCCGTTACGGTGCTACGCATTAAACTCCAACGATTGATATACTTCATTCGGTTGAGATATGCAAAAAATTTGTACATGATACACTCCTTTGTGGGGACAAAATTTGCTATGTATATTATAGCACAAAAAACACAAAAATAAAGTACATATTGAACTATTAACTTTAATTTTTGTAATAAAAAAGCACCATAGCTAATGCTAAGGTGCTTTTTGTGCATTTTGATTGTGCTAAATTACTTGATTTCAGCTTCTGCGCCTGCTTCAACAAGCTTTTTAACCATGTCTTCAGCTGCATCCTTGGGTTGAGCTTCTTTGATTGTGGAAGGAGCTTTTTCAACAAGGTTTTTAGCTTCAACAAGTCCAAGACCTGTAAGTTCACGAACAGCTTTGATAACTGCAATTTTGTTTGCGCCAAAGCTCTTCAAAACTACGTCAAATTCGGTCTTTTCTTCAGCAGCGGGTGCTGCTGCAGCTGCTGCTCCGCCTGCTACTGCTACGGGTGCTGCTGCGCTTACGCCAAATTCTTCTTCGATTGCGTGTACAAGTTCGTTAAGTTCGAGAACGGACAAAGCCTTGATCTCATCAATAAATTTTTTGGTATCCATTGTAAATTTTTCTCCTAATAATATTTTTTTGTGTTGTTTCGTCTTGAGGCGGAAACTTGCCTATAATTCGTTTTGAGCCCGAAATGGCTTGTTGAGTAATTTTGTGAAAAGATTACTCGTGTTTTTCGGCAACGGCATTGAGTGCTACTGCCAATCCGCGAACAGGTGCGGACAAAACAGAAACCAACATAGCAAGCAAAGTTTCTCTGTTGGGAACTTTACTCATTGCATCTACTACAGCGGCATCGGCATATTGCTTGTCGAACATACCACATTTAACTTGCAATGTGTTGTACTTTTTGGAACCTTCAACTGCAACTTTTGCAGGTGCAATTGCATCTTCGTGTCCGAATGCGAAAGCGCTTGGTCCGTTGAGAGCATCGTCGAATTGGTCGTAACCGAGTTCGTGCAATGCCTTTTTGAACAAAGTGTTTTTCAAAACTTTGTACGAAACACCGTTCTTTCTGAATTCGTTACGAAATTCGGTATCTTGAGCAACTGTGAGTCCTTTGTAATCGACAATAACAAATGATTGGCTGTTTGTGATTAGCTCTTTGATATTTTCGACCACTTCTCTCTTGGCTTCTTGCGAAGCACTAAGTTTTTCTTGAGACATTTTGTGTTTTCCTCCTTTTAATATTTTTATAAATAAAAACCCTTGCGCCATTGACGGTACAAGGGTAGGAGTCTTTCGACTTGTGAGCCTTTTTGTACCTCGGCAAGATTTACTGGTACTTGCTGTCTTAGGGACGTCTTGGATCATTATTTTTAAGTTGTTAGACTTGTTTGTTTTAACGGGGGACGATAAAGCAAACAGTCTATATTGTTAGCTTTGCGGTAAAAGTTTAATTTACCGCAAAACAGTGTTGTTGCAAAGCTTATTTGTAGAGAATCTTGATGCCAGGTCCCATTGTGGTTGAGATGGCAATTGATTTAAGGTAGGTTCCCTTTGCGCTTGCGGGTTTAGCTTTGATGATTGCATCCATGATTGTGGTTACGTTTTCAACAAGCTTGTCTTTTCCGAAAGACTTTTTGCCGAAAATTACGTGAACGACTGATTGCTTGTCTACACGATATTCAACCTTACCGGCTTTAACATCGTGAACAGCTTTTGTTACGTCCATGGTAACTGTTCCGCTCTTGGGGTTGGGCATCAAGCCTTTAGGTCCGAGGATTTTACCCATACGTCCTACAAGTCCCATCATGTCGGGAGTTGTGATAAGAACGTCAAAGTCGAACCAGTTTTCTTTTTGAATCTTTTCGATGTACTCTTCAGCTCCGACATAGTCTGCACCTGCAGCCTTTGCTTCGTCTGCTTTTACGCCTTTGGCAATTACCAAAACGCGAAGAGTTTTACCTGTTCCATGAGGCAATACTACTACACCACGTACTTGTTGGTCTGCGTGACGGCTGTCTACGCCCAATTTTACGTGAAGTTCGAGTGTTTCGTCGAAGTTTGCAGTTGCTATTGCAAGTGCTGTTTCGATTGCTTCGGGGAATTCGTATGATTTAGTTTTGTCGTACTTTTTGACAGCGTCAACGTATTTCTTTCCTCTCATTTGGCGCCTCCTTAACCTTCTACGACAATGCCCATACTACGAGCAGTGCCGGCAATCATCGAGCAAGCCGATTCCAAAGAAGCTGCGTTGAGGTCTACCATCTTGAGCTTTGCAATTTCTTCGATTTGCGCGTGAGTGATTTTTGCAACCTTTGTCTTGTTGGGGGTTGCGCTACCGCTTTCGATACCGCAAGCCTTTTTGATAAGTACGGGTGCAGGGGGAGTTTTAAGTACAAACGTAAAACTGTGATCTTGATAAATTGTTACAATTACGGGAATGATGAGTCCCGCTTTGTCTGCGGTTCTTGCATTGAAATCCTTGGTGAAACCGGGGATGTTGATGCCGTGAGGACCGAGTGCTGAGCCTACCGGGGGTGCCGGTGTAGCTTTTCCGGCAGGAAGTTGAAGTTTAACAACTGCCGTAACCTTTTTTGCCATAGTGTTTCCTCCTATTTGTGGTTGTAGCGACGAACAAACCTTTTTGAACGTCTCCCATGAATTAGTTTGTTTGAACGTACAAACTTAAAACGTTTTTATGAAACCAAAGTTTACGCCTCTTCGGCAGGAACCTCGGTAGCATTTGTAATTTTTTCGATTTGGACAAAATCCATATCGACAGACGTTTCACGTCCGAACATGTTAAGCGATACTTGTGCTTTTTGGCGTGCCTCGTCTATTGACTTGACAACTCCCACAAAACCTTCGAACGGACCGGAAACGACGGTGATGTTGTCGCCTACGGAAATATCGAAGTTGACTACGCGTTCTTCCAAGCGAAGATGCTTTACTTCGTCGTCGGTTAACTCTTGAGCTTTACCGTTGGGGCCACAGAAACCTGTTACACCACGTGTGTTGGTGAGCATGAACCATAATTGCGACGAATAAACAAGCTTGATGTACACATAGCAAGGCATAAGTTTAGCTTCGTATGCTTTCTTTTTACCGTTTTTTTCTTCGATGCGTGTTTCGGTAAGAATTTTTACATCCAAAATGACATCTTGCAAATTGCCGTTTTCGACCATTTGCTCAATGCTCTTTTTGACGAGATTTTCGTATCCCGAATACGTGTGAAGAATATACCACTTTGCGTTGTTTTCACTCATAGTTAAGCCTGCTTTAAATTACTGTGCCAATGACACGAGCCATGCAAACAAAGAGTCTACACCAAACAAAATTATAGCAAAAAACAACACTACACACAAAACGATACCTGTGTTTTTAAGTACGGTACCAAATGATGGCCATGCAACCTTTTTGAGTTCTGACCAGCTTTTTACAAAGAAATTACCCAATCTTTTGAAAAGTCCGGGTTTTTTGGCTTTTTGTTGTGCTGCCATATCCGTTCTCCTTAATTACTTGGCTTCTCTGTGAGTTGTGTGCTTTTTGCAAAATCTGCAATACTTGTGAAGCTCAATTCTGTCTGTTGTGGTTTTGCTGTTTTTGAAAGTATCATAGTTGCGTTGTTTGCATTCGGTGCAAGCAAGAACAACCTTGACTCTGTTTCCTTTTTTTGCTGCCATAACTAAAAATCTCCTGTGTTTTTGCACCGCAAAACTACTACTTAAAAGCAATTTTGCACGCAAAAAATTACACCCCATAGATGAAGTGCTTAATTATGATATCATAGCTTGACAATAGAGTCAACTAATTTTATGAAAAAATTAGCGAAAAAATGCAAAAAATTTGCATAATTTCTTTTACTATGTAATTTATATAATTATACAATAATAACACGATTTGTGCAACGAAAAAGACAGCTTTTTGAAAACAAAACGGTTTTGATGCAAAAAAAAGCAAGGAAGAAAATGCTTTGAAGGGGAACAAAAGACTTGCAAGGGAAAAGACGATATGTTTTGAGGAAAAAGATGTAAAAAAGAAAATAATTCGTTTTGGAATAAAAACGTGCAAAAAAAAATACGGAACAATGAAAGAAAATAAAAATGGGTATTGACTTTGAAACTAAAATAAAGTAAAATAATGTTCCTGCAAAATAAGCAAAGAAAATACTTAAACAAAATGATTTTGTGGAAGGGTTAAAAAATATTTTTAATTGACAAGGGTTAAAAAATATTTTTGATTG
>CAVEYD010000045.1:0-4359 GCA_963619835.1 bacterium
GTTTATATGCTTACTTTCAAAAATCAATTAAAAATATCTAAAAATTATTTAACTTTTTTCTTTAGATATTTTTTTGCCATCAAATTTTCCTTGTTTAGCAAAATTTCGTCCAATTTTTCAACCGGAACATTAAATTTTTTCAAAGTTTTTAGTAGGTTTATGTCAAGTGACATGTGAATGTCGTTTTCAAAATCGCTGTCATGTCCAACCAATCTACTTTTTATCACAACAACCAGCGGACGCATTTGCACCCCGTAAAAATCAACCGCCTCAAAATCAAGTTCATTGTACGAAAGAGAAAATTGTGGTGTCGAAAGCACTCGAGAAATTTTCTTTACTTTCGGTTGTTTTTTAGTCGTGTCAGACGTTTTTTCGCTTGCATTGTCCGTTTCTTTTTCGCTTGCCACGTTTTTTTCACTGTTGACTTCTACAACAACGCCGTCATTATTGACGTCGTCAATGTCGCCACCGTCAACAGATTTTCCGTCATCGTCAGCGGTAGTGCTATCTTTTCCGTTCGAGCCGTCTATGTTATCCAACTCAAAAATATCTTCTGCTTTGCCGCTTGCCTGTTTAATTTTTTCAAAAATCTCCTTCATTTCTTCAGGCGAAAGCTCTTTTTCAACGTTTTGTCCGTCGTCGTCCACTTGCATAAAAGGCGGCACAATTCTGTAAAACTCAACACCCGTTTCGGTAAACTTCATTTCGTAAGGGTTTGTGCTGTCGCTAAAACTGTCGGGATTTTCTTCTCTTTCTTTCTTTATTTGCGGTTCAATAACATCTCTAATTTCTTTTTTCACAAAGGCAGGCAACACTGTCGAGTCAAACGGAAAGTTTTTGCAGTAATTTTTGTAATATATTTTTTTAATCATTTTACTGCTCAAAATTGACCACACAATATCGGCAACCGTAATTATAAACAACACCCCTAAACCAATTGCAAACCCAACATCGTTAAGTACTTCGCAAGCGGTAAGCACCAACAAGACCACACAAAGTACCACAACAACGGAAGAAATACAAATATTCAAAATTCTGTACCATTTAATTTTAGGCAAAGGTTGCATCAGTGCCGAAAATTTTGCAAAGTCGTTCGTTAGCGGAATTTCCACAAGTTTGTTGCAATTTAATCTGTAGATAAAAATCGCGCAAGCAATCACACCGATAGCGGCGGTTACGACAAACAAAATTTTCAAAGTCCTATTTACGTCGTCCAACTTCATGTTAATCACATCGTTGTAATCGGCAATCACGTTGTCGGTTGTGCCAATTTGAATTTTTTCTAATCCAAGCGCCCAAACCGAATTGCTGTCCAACGAAACTTGTGGCACAACAACTTTAACGGCATGTCCAACAGGCATATACTCTTGCACAAACTCGTCAATCGTCAAACTTTGTCCGTTTTTTTCGTTCAAGTAGTCGCACAAAACAAAAACCGATACGCAGTAAGTGTTTTCTCCGTCTTTTATTGCAACTCTACCTTCCTCGCCGGCGACTTTATTGTCAACAACCGTACCGACAATGGTGCTAACTTGTCCGCTCAAACTTGTATTTTTTGTTTTCGAAACAATCACATCGGCAATCACCAGCGAAACAAAAAGAAACACCAACACAAAAAACGCAATCAGCAATCTTTTTCTTTTCGGTGACGGCACCTGTACCAAATTTTTCATAGCTCCTCTCTATTCAAAATAAGACGTGATTTTTATTCACGTCTTGTTTTTTTCATCAATTTTTTTTTGCATAGCTAAAAATTTTGTTTTCAAATCTTTTTCATGCAAAAAACATTTTTTTCTAATATTTTAATGTCTAACGATATTATTTTTTAAGCGGTTCCAATTTTTCCATACCGCCCATGTACTTACGCAAAGCTTCAGGGATGGTAACGCTTCCGTCAGCATTTTGATTTTGTTCCAAAATAGCAGGGAACACACGGCTTGTTGCAAGACCGCTTGCATTAAGTGTATGCATGTAGTCAAGTTTTCCGTCAGCTCGGCGATAGCGCATGTTTCCACGTCTTGCTTGATAGTCCCTTGCGTTGCTTGCCGAAGAAACTTCCTTGTAAATATTCATTGACGGAATATAAATCTCAATGTCGTAAGTTCTTGCCATACTGTCAGAGCAGTCACCGGCAGCAAGTTTGCTCAGTTGATAGTGCAAGCCCAAGCCTTCCACAAGTCCGCAAGCCATTCCAACCATCTCTTCAAAAGCCTCGTCAGATTTATCCGGAGTGGTGTATTGAAACAACTCAACCTTGTTAAATTGATGTCCGCGAATCATTCCGCGTTCTTCTGCGCGGTAGCTACCTGCTTCTCTACGGAAGCAAGCCGAGTACCCAAAGTACTTTTTAGGCAAATCGCTTTCGTTAAGAATTTCGTCGCGGAACAAGTTTACAAGAGCTGTTTCAGCGGTAGGAAGCATAAATTTTCTGCCTTCTCCGTTAGCAATTTGGTAAACATCGTCCTCAAATTTAGGAAATTGACCTGCCGTAAGTCCGCACTCGTAAGAGAGCATGTACGGAGGCAACATAAAGGTGTAGCCTTTTGCAATATGACTGTCAATAAAGTAGTTCAAAAGTGCCCACTCAAGACGTGCTCCAAGACCGGTGTAAATCCAACTTCCGTTTCCGGCAAGTTTAGCGCCACGTTCGTAGTCAATAAGTCCCAACGATTTTGCCAATTCCACGTGATCTTTCGGAGTAAAATCGTATTGAGGTTTAACGCCAAAAGTTTTAATAGGTTTGTTATTTTCCTTACCGCCTGCAAGCAAATCGTCGTCGGGCAAGTTAGGCAATCTCAACATAAAATCACGAATTTTATTGTTTACATTGTCAAGTTCGGCATCTTGTTCGGCAATTTTGTCGCCCAAAGCCTTCATTTCCTTGATTGTCGGTGCAACGTCCACGCCTTGTTTTTTAAGTTGCGGAATTTGTGCCGAAACCTTATTGCGTTCAGCCTTCATTTTTTCAACCGAAGCAATTATATTTTTACGTTGTTCGTCCCAAGCCAAAAGATCGGTAAAGTCAATGTCTTTTCCGCGCTTAAGATAGCGTTCACGAACCTTGTTTGCGTCTTGTCTAATTAGATTGATATCAATCATATTACTACCCTCATTTTAATTCCCGCAAGGGAACATTTATTCACCGATAATTTTACCACACTACAAAATAAATTGCAATTATTTTATTTACATGCAATATTTTTTATATAATTTGCAAGATACTTTATAAAACACAATACTTTTATACAATGCAAGACATTTGCACAACACAATACTTTTTGCTCAACGTACAAAAGTTTTATATATTGTCCAATGCTTTTTATATAGCCACACAACATTATTTTTTAGTGAAAAGCCCCTGTTTTTAGCCAAACGACAATTTTTAACTCAAACAAAGTTTTTTCAGTCAAGCATTTTTATTTTAAGTGGTGCAAAAAATCTGCAATTTACTGCAACTTTATTCCAAAATATTGCTTGTTATGTAATTGACGCCCAGTTTAACAAGGTTTTCCCCGTCAGCTTTTTCGTTCACAGTCCAACAATTTATCTCAATTTTGTTTTGTTTAAGCAGTTTAATCGTGTTTTCGTTCAATGCAGAAAATTCCACATCAATTCCCGCCCCAAACCGATTGCAAAAACTAACAACATCATCGTCAATATTGCAAGTCAAAAATTGCAATTTACTGTTCGGAAACAATTTTCTCATATTTTCAATGTTTTTACTAGCAAACGAAATATACACAATGTTTTCGCTCATACCGCAATTTTCAACAATTTTCACAACTTTAACAAGATTTTCCGTCGAAAATTCGTTTTTAAATTCCAAAATTGCAACTTTTTTGTATTTATTGCACACTTCAAGATATTCCTCAAGTGTCGGCACAACGTACTGTTTTCCGTTTTTGTTTAGACAAACTTTTCGCACAAAATCAAATTCGCAATCGCAGATATTTTTGTCCACGCCCCAAACTCGCAACAAATTGTCATCGTGATGCACAACAAATTTTCCGTCTTTTGTCACATGCACATCGGTTTCAATTCCAAAGTAGCTTTTTTTTCCTGCAAGAACAAATGCATCAACGGTATTTTCAATTTCAATACCGCTAACCCCTCTGTGCGCAATCATTTTTACATTTTTCTTATCAATCTTTATTGTTTCAGTCATTTTATTTTTGATTATCCTTTTTTAATCTACTTAGTTTTAGTGATAAATCATTTTTGCATATTAATTTGATGTCATACTTTTTTGCAAGATTAATCGCAGCAGTTGTAAAAGCAAATGCAGAGGTTACAACGTAGCCACGTTTTGCATAAAAAAAACGAACTCGTTTTTGAGTTCGCTTTTCTTGGTGCGAGATG
>CAVEYD010000045.1:4499-8299 GCA_963619835.1 bacterium
TTTTCTTGGTGCGAGATGTGAGACTTGAACTCACACGGTCTCCCACACGCCCCTTAAACGTGCGCGTCTGCCGATTCCGCCAATCTCGCATTGCCTATTTATGATAGTGGATTTTTAATTTTTTGTCAAATGTTTTATGCAAAAATGTTTTATTCTTTTTCACAAATTGTAGTGGTGCATTATGCGCCGCAAAATTGTTGTCTAAGTTTTCCGTAATCAATCTTGTTCTACAATTGTTTCGTTAATTTTACGGTAAACTGTCGGAGCTTTTTCCTGCCAAGTACGTTCGATATTTTTAGCAATAGCCCTTGTCATCACGTTCAACTTAAGTTCCAAAGTTGTTTTAGTTGGTTCAACAATTTTCAAAAGCACGTCGTAAGTGCCGTCCGGACATTTTGTATATGTCGCAACATAATCTTGTCTACGGCGATAGTCAATTCTTTTTTTCTTGATATCGTCAGCAATCATTTGACGTACACTTGACGGAATTCTTGTGTAAAAATTGTTTAAGCACCATCTACCTTCGGTTGTAAGGTCAAAAAGTTCCTCTCCTCCGCCGTTAGGGACGCTTTTGTAAATAAACCCGTTTTGCACAATATCGTACAAAGTTTGCTTACAGTTGGTAAAATCTATCCAGTTATTTTTATAGCAGCACAAGTCCAAAACGGTAGCTTCGGTAAGTGGTGCTTCCATTTTATCAAACACAAACAGCAAAATAAGTTTATTTTGAGTGGTGTCTTGCGTGATACCGGATTGCATATTTTCCCCCTTGTAAGATTTTTTTTGCTCGGGTTAATTTTAACAGGCATTTTTTAACGGCAAAAGCATTTATTATTATACAGCAAAACTTGTTTTAATACAACAGTTTTGCAAAATATTACAGCAAATTTTTGTCTCAAATAATTTTCAATTTTATTGTTGTGTTTTTTTTCAAAAACTATTTTCAAAAGACGTTTCGTTGTGTTATAATGTTTAAGTTAAAGTGGAATTTTTCAAAAATATCCCAAAAAGATAAAACAAATCTTAGCAAATATCTTACAAAAAAAGACACAAGGGCAAACATGGCAAACGAACTTACAAATCTAACCAACAGCATAAACACACTTATTCAAGGACAGTTAATTTTGGTCAATCAAAATATTGCCCAAGTCCTTCGTTGTGTTGCGAGCAGTGAAGTCCTTCGTCAAACTCTTGCCGACACTCTCAAAAACACAAGTTATGCAACGGAATTTTCTCGCGCACGAGTTTCTTGGACACGTAACGACGGTGTAGTGGTGTCGCAACTCAAATTACCTCAAGACAGAAATCGCTTGTTTTCGTTTGTGGTGTGTTTGCTTACCGAAATGGACAGCGGACGTCGCAATTTTATAGATTTTTTGCGTGAGTACTACATGGACGAAAGCAACAATGCCAGTTACGAACGTTTTGGCAACGAAGTGTTAAAGCCGTTCCGCAATGCCGTCCAAGCCATTTTAGGCAGTGCCGAGCCGGTGCTCAATCCGGAGCGAGTAAGTATTGCCGAGCGTTTCTATTCTGCCGAAAAAATCAACATAGAAGTTGCAACAATCACAGCAATTTTAGGAGTGATGGACGACATAAAAGTTGCCCTAAAGGCCGAAAAAATGTCCTCAGTCGAAAAGATCGAAACCGAACGTGTTTTCGACTATCTTGTAAATGCGCTGTACCTAAAAAATCCCAAAATACTCGACGTTAGTTGGATAGCGTTTCGTTGCGCACTAAACAAGTATCAATCGGCATTGTACTTACTCGACAAAATGCGCTACTACATGGATCAACTTGTTAAGTAACAACCCTTATTTACATTGTAAAACGTTATTTATACCCGTTATTCCCTACAAAACAATCCAAATTTTTGGAAAGGGGCATAAAACACAATAACAGCTCGCAACTTTTTTTACGCATTAAGTGGTGCATTTTAACCAATTTTATACTAATGCGTCCACGTCAGGTGGCTTTTTGCAAAAAAGGTTTTCCCTAAAAAAATTAACAGAAACAGAGGTGCAATATGGTAACCAAAACAGATTTACTTTTCGAAGGCAAAACAAAACGTATATGGAGCACAGACGATTCACGTTTTGTAGTGGCAGAGTTTTCGGACGATTCAATGATGTATCATGCAAAAAAGAAGCAATATTTTCCCGGCAAAGGTGCTTATTGCAACAAAATCAACGCAATTTTGATGAAAACTTTGCAAGAAAACAACATTCAAACCCACTTTGTCGAAATTTTTGACGACAACAGTTCGGTTGTCCGCAAAGCCAACATGATTCCCATCGAAGTAGTTGTCCGCAACTACACCGCCGGAAGCATGGTCGATCGTTTAGGTTTAGACTATCACACCAAACTCAAAAGTCCCGTTTTGGAGTTTTGCTACAAATGTGACAAACTCGGTGATCCGGTAATCAACGAGTATCATGCCGTAGCCATGTCGCTTTGCGCACGCGAAGAAATCAATTTTATGTCCTACACCGCAAGTCGCGTAAACAAAGTTTTGTGCGATCTCATGCGCCCGTTAGGCATCATTGTTGCCGACTTCAAAATGGAATTTGGCAGACTTGGCACTCGCCTTGTCGTTGCCGACGAAATCACACCAAATTGCGGACGTTTTTGGGACGAAAACACACTAAATCGTTTCGACAACGGTGGAAAAGATCCGGAACTCGAGTACAAAACCATTTTAGAAAAGTTGCGTAGCGCAGTTGACTACAACATTTAACCTAAGTCCCAAAGTTATTTCCGTTTAACGTCAAAGTTTTTGCAGTTGCCCCCAAAATTTTTTTGCAGTTGCCCTCAAAAACTTTGTCGCATTTGACCACAAATGTTTATTGCAAAAGCCTAATTGCCCAATTTTGATTGATTTTATCGTACAAAATTGCCCCAAAACTTTTTCGCAAAATTGAATCGCACAAAATCGATAGCAAATTTTTAGCAAAAACTTACTTTTGCTAATCAAAAAAAAGGCAATTTGTTAAATAGTAATTTTTTCAAAATTTTCCACAAAAGTAAAAGTATAAACCAAAGAAGTAGCATTTATGAAGTGTATGTTTTGTGGCTGTGAAGACAGCAAAGTAATAGATTCTCGCTCAACCGAAGACGGACGTAGCATCCGTCGTCGTCGTGAGTGCACCCAATGCGGAAGACGTTTCACCACGTTTGAAACCATCGAATTGTCCCCGTTTCTAATCGTCAAGCGAGACGGCACACGTCAACTTTACGACCGTTCCAAACTCAAAAACGGCATTTTACGTGCTTGCGAAAAACGTCCCATATCAATGTCGCAAATCGATCAGGTAGTGGATAATATCGAAAAAACTTTGTACAACAGTTTGGAAGAAGAAGTAACATCCAAACGTTTAGGCGAACTTGTCATGGACGAATTAAAACCCATCGACGAAGTCGCTTACATTCGTTTTGCGGCAGTCTATCGTCAGTTTAAGGACAGTCAAACGTTTTTTGAAGAGATGCACAAAATTTTTGACGATGGCACCAAGGACAGCAACAAGCGTAAAAAGTAGTGCAAATTTTGTTCTAAATCATTTTGCCGTTGCCACAATGCAACGGCATTTTATAGTAAACAAGACTTAATCAACATTTCTTAAAATGCATTTTTTTTGAAAAAACAAACAAATTTTTTTCAAAACAAAACAAATTTTTTTTGAAAAACAAACAAATTTAAGAAAGCAACAAGCTATTGAAAAAATGCACAAAAATTCTTAAAAAATCGCTTTATTTTTCAAATTACCGCAAAAATGCAACAAAAATAACATACTATTACAAAC
>CAVEYD010000046.1:0-8191 GCA_963619835.1 bacterium
GTTAAGACTATTAAAACTTTACAAAGCAAGGAGCAAAAGTCTTTTGTTTTTACCAAACCAACTAAGTCTTGCTTGATTTTTTAAGTAATATTATATATAATAAAAACATTATTAAGGTTGCCGTCAATTAAAAACAATTTAAGCACAAAAAATTAGCTTGTTTTTTAGGAGAAAAAATGTTTAAAGATTTATCGATAAATGAATATGACGATATTTTAGCAAGTCAACAGCCAACTCCCGGAGGCGGAAGTGCTCTTGCAATAGTTGCCGGACATGCTTGTTCACTTATAGAAATGGCTTGTATGATCAGTTTGAATAAATTTGGACCAGATTACGACTACAAGGAAATTCTTGAAACAAATAAAAAAACGGTTGCTATGTGCAAAAAACACTTGCATAAGCTTGCGGATGACGATTCGGATGCTTTTAACACCATCTTGTCAGCCATGAAAATGCCAAAGTCCAATCAAGAGGAAGTTACAAAAAGAAAAAGTCAACTTCAAAAAAGCTATCACAAAGCCGCACTTGTGCCTATTGAAGTAATGCAATGTTGCAAACTTGCAATAGATTGTGCAGAAAAATGTGCACCTTACACATATAAGTATGTGGACAGCGACAGGGTTATCGGGGCAAATTTACTTGCTTGTGTAATTAAAAACAGCATTGAAAATGTTTTGGCAAACACCACTCTTATTGCCGACGAACAATTAAAAAATCAGTTAGAAAATCAAGCTAACACAATAATTGCAGAATTGAAATAAAAGTATAATCAAAAAAATGTCAAAACTAAATAAAAATATCAATAAACACAAAAAGCGTAGCTAAATTAACTACGCTTTTTTAATTGGTTTTTAATTATCGATGCATCTCTTAATCGTTTGCGACAAATACTTTTGCAAGAAGGGCATTTGCCATACAAGCAATTCCGTCCCCATTGCCCAATGCTCCGAGATGCTCGGTTGTTGTTGCCGAAATGTTTACGCAATCGGAACAAATTCCCAACACTTTTGCAAGATTTTGTGCCATTTGCTTGATATAGGGGGCAATTTTAGGTGCTTGACATACAACAACAATAGATACGTTTACAACACTGTAGCCATTATCCTTGGCAAGTTTAACACAATCCGACAACAAATTTAGACTGTTTGCTCCAAGATACTTTGGATCTGTATCGGGAAATTGATGTCCGATATCGTCGTTGTTTGATGCAGAAAGAACGGCATCACATACGGCATGCGCAACAACGTCTGCATCGGAATGGCCAACTAATTTTTTATCAAACGGAATTTTTACCCCGCCAAGAATTACACCGTCTCCGCTTTCAAATGCGTGAACGTCAAAACCACAACCAATCTTATATTCCGGAACGTCTCCAAAGTAAGTTATTTTTTTGTTTGAAAGCTCGCCAGAAACAAAATTTACTTTGCCGTAACAATCGTAAAACAACGAGCTTTCGTCGGTGTAATTTTCTTTGCAATTTTGAAAAGCAAATTTAAGCTTTTGAAAATCGAACACTTGCGGTGTTTGAACGGTGAAAAAATCTTTTCTACTAACCGGTTTGTCCTTCCATAAAGTGTCGGTTATCGGCAGACAAGGAACGGCACTACCATGAGTTTTAGCACATTCAAACAGTTTTTTTACCAAATCGCGTGATACAAACGGTCTTGCTCCGTCATGAACGGCAACAATAGAACAATCACTACTTACCGCCGCCAGCCCGTTTGCAACGGACTCTTGACGAGTTTGTCCGCCTTGAGCGAATTTTGTGCCTTCAATATGCGCTCCAACAACGATAATTTCATCGGCAATTTCCTTAAATGCGTTTACAGAGTGTTGTAAAACTGTTGTGTTTAATATTTTTTCCGAAAGCTTGTCTGTGCCATAACGAGTTGATGTTCCGCCGGCAACAATAATTACACTTTTCATAATTCCGTAACAATTTCGTACATAGCGGCGGCTTCATCCTTTTTGGTAGTTTCTTTAAGATCTTTAACTTTGAAACTAAGGCTTCCGCTTGCAAAATGCACACAAACAAGGTCACCGATTTTTAATTGGCAACTTGGTTTTGCAGGTTTTCCGTTAACATCGATTTTGCCGCCGTTACAAGCTTCTTGGGCAACGGTACGTCGTTTTAATATTCGCGATACTTTTAAAAATTTATCTAATCTCATTAAAAATATACAAAAATTTGTTTAACCTTTTAGGAAGTATTTTTATTTTACAAAAGTGATTTTAAGTTTACAATTCTTTTCGGTTGGCAAAAGAACGAGATAAAGTGACTTCGTCGGCATACTGCAACTCACTTCCGACAGAAATTCCTTGTGCAAGTCGAGTAACTTTTATGTCCATTTGTTTTACAAAGCGACAAATGTAAGTTGCGGTCGCTTCGCCTTCGGCAGATGTGTCGGTTGCAAGAATAACTTCCTTTACGTCTCCTGTTAATCGTTTAAACAATTCTGCAAGGCGGATATCGTCTCGCCCTATGCCTTTTAGCGGATTTAGAACTCCGCCTAAAACGTGATAGACTCCGTTGTACTCGCCCAAGCGTTCAATTGCTAAAACATCTTTTGCCTCTTGCACTACGCAAATCACGGAATTATCACGAGTTTGACATATATGGCAAGGGTCGACATCTGTGTAGTTGCCGCAAACAGAACAAATTTTTACGTTGTTTTTAGCATCGAGTACGGATTGTGCAAACTGACGCGCTTCCTCATCCGACATGGCAAGTATGCTTAATGCATATCTTTGTGCAGTCTTTCCGCCAACACCCGGCAACTTTGAAAGTTGTCTAATTAGTGACTCGATTGGTTGAATATAGTTTGGCACCTTACATCAAACCTCTCATGTTTGCAGGAATAAGGTTGTTTTCTGCCTCGGCTGCCTTTGCACAAGCATCGTTGATTGCTGCAAGAATAAGATCTTCCAACATTTCAACGTCTTCCGGATCGCAAGCTTCGGGCTTGATTTTTATCGATTGAACAGTGCGTTGTCCATTCACAACAACTTCAACAAGTCCACCACCTGAAGTGCCTGTAAGTTGCATTTCTTCAAGCTTTTGCTTTGCATCTTCCATTTGTTGTTGCATTTGTTGAGCTTGTTTCATGAGAGAATTCATGTCAAAGCGGCCGCCACCACCACCTTTGACACCTCCACCATTCATTCCGTTGTATCCGTATTTGTTTCCCATAAATATCTCCTTGCTAATTGAATAATTGCTTTGATTTTATTTGTTGTTTGTTTCAAATTTTACGTTGTTTCCAAGTTTTTCAAGTTGCTCGTTTATGTCTGCCTCGCTGACAGTTTCAGTCAACTCAAACACTGTTTTTCGGCCGCAAATTTTGTTTACCAATTTAGATATGTCGTTTTTAAAATTCATTTCGAGCAACATATACGGCCCTTTTTCGCATGAAACGACAACGCTGCCTTGCTGATCGATGCGAACGCGAGACTCTTGCCAAACACCAAGTAGAAGCGGCATGTTTGCTTTTTGCAACTCTACCTTAACTCCACGCCAAATAGATTGTGCATTTGTTCTGTCTACTACCAAAAGACTGTCGGCATTTAGGTTGTTGGGCTGTTGCTCCAAACGAGAAACACGTCTGTTTAATCCTTCAATATCTACTTCTCCGGTACTTGAACCTATTTTTAACACCGTCGCTTCAAGCATGATGCGAGGTGAAAGTGCATATTTTAACTGTCCCTCAAGCGACACAAGAGTGTCTATTGCATAAAGCAATTTGCTTGTTGTTGTAACATCGGCAATATCGGTTAACATTGCAAACGAATCTGCCGGCAAACATAACATTTGACGTGCATTTTGGCACAATTTAACCGTTAGCAGATCTCTAAAGTACACAGCCAAGTCCTTGCATAAACGTTGAACGTCCTTGCCTTCGTTTACAAGAGTGTTTGTTTCGGTCAAAATTTCGGCGGTATCGTTGTTTAACACTGCTTTTGCCAACGCTCCGATGCTTGTACGCGAGCTTACGCCAAGTACGTCCATCACGGCAGAATATGTAAGCTTGCCTTCGGTTACAGAGAAACATCTGTCGGCAATAGAAACAGTGTCACGCACACTGCCTTCACCGGCTTGCGCTATTGCATTTACTGCGTCCTTGTCGTATTGTTTGCCTTCCTTGTCGTAAATACGACAAATTAAATCGGAAAGTTGCGGAACGGAAACCAGTCTAAAATCGAAACGCATGCAGCGCGACAATATTGTTGCGGGAATTTTGTGAACTTCGGTTGTGCACAAAATAAACAGTGCATGCTTGGGCGGTTCTTCAAGCGTTTTTAACAACGCATTAAATGCGCCAACCGACAGCATGTGAACTTCGTCGATAATGTAAACCTTATATCTTCCGTTTACAGGAGGATACTGAACTTTTTCGCGAATATCTCGAGCGTAATCAACACCATTGTTGCTGGCAGCATCCATTTCGACGATATCGAGATTTGATGTGCCTTCCTTTAGACACACTTCACATTCGTTACAAGGATTGCCGTTATTTTTTGAAGCATTGGGACAATTTACCGCACGTGCAAAAATTTTTGCGGTACTTGTTTTACCTGTTCCACGTGTTCCGGTAAACAAATAGGCATGAGAAATCTTGTCGTTGACAATTTGATTGCGCAACGTTTCGATTATGTGGTCTTGCCCGATAACGTCGTCGAACGTTTGGGGACGATATTTTCTGTAAAGTGCAACATAACTCATGACAATTTTATCCTTTTTGTTAAAGTTGTTCGTCTTTTAATGCAAGCGTTAGCTTTTTGCGTGCTCGTTGCAAGGCTCCGTCAACAGCCTTGTAAGATTTGCCTATATTTTCTGCAATATCTTCGTAACTGAAACCCTTTACAAACAGTGTAATTACACTACGCTCAACGGGAGTCAATTTGGTTTTTATGACATCGGCAATTTTTTGCGAGTATTCCTTGTTTAAAAGTCCAACAAGTGGCGTGTTTGCCGTTGCCATGTCTTCTATTTGGTCAAGTTCGATATAATTGTAAAGCGGTTTGTTTTTTTGTGCGGAATCGCGTTTTACAGCGTCGACTATGTGTCTTAATATGCAAATTTTTGCAAAAGAAGGAAATGCACCTTTTGTCTCATCATAGTGAGTAACCGCAAAAAACAGTCCCAAAGTGCCTTCCTGCAACAAATCGTCTTTGTCTCCACCGGCAAGATAAAAGTTGTTTGCAACCGAACGTACCAACCATTTGTAGTCGTTGAAAACTTTTTCGAGAGCTTGTTCGTTACCTTCGGCCGCTTGTTTAATGTAGTCCAATGTTAACCTCTTTGGCGCACTACTTCGTACACGGCTATACCGCACGCAACCGAAGCATTTAGCGAATTTACTTTACCGTTTAATTTTAACGAAACAACACCGTCACACACTTTGCGTGTCAATTGGCTTATTCCGTTGCCTTCGTTTCCTACAACGAGAGCGACACTGCCGGTTAGGTTTGTTTTAGTTATTTCCTGACCATCCATGTCTAAAGCATAAACCCAAACACCCTTTTGTTGCAATTCCCTTATTGCATTGTTGATATTTGTAACTTTGGCAATTTTTACGTGTGCGATTGCCCCTGCCGAACAACGAGCAACCGTTTCGTTTACGGCAACTTGTCTGTTTTTGGCAATTACTATTCCGTCAACACCGGCGCACTCGCAAACTCTAATGATGCTTCCAAAATTGTGCGGATCGTTTATGTCGTCCAAAATGACAATAAACGGATTTTGGGATGATGATAAAATATCGTCTAACTCGCAGTATTCGAAATCGGTAACATCGGCAATGTACCCTTGGTGTTTACCTGTAACACTTTCCTTGTCGAGTACGGATTTTTCGACGAAAGTCAATTTTACACCCTTACTTTTTGCCAAAGAAACTATACTTCCTTCATTGCCTTTTTCGCACATTATTGAGTTTACGGTAAGGTTTTGCGATCGCAAAGCTTCGTAAACGCTGTTTTTACCTTCTAATTTCATTGATTGATACTTCCTTGAAGTATTTGTTTGATTCGTTCAATTTCGCCTATCAAGTACAAGTAGCCAATAAGAGCCTCCATGCCGGTTGCTTTACGATAGTCCGCTCCGCTTTGGTTTTTGGCTTTGTGATGCGCCTTGCCGTTACGTCCACGAATAAACACAGACTTTTCTTCTTCGGAAAGAGAATCGAAAACGACATCGGACAAATGCGCTTGTGCCGTTGCATTGACTGTGGCAGATGCCATTTTGTGTAGTTCACCGGGCTTTATATCGTGAACAAGTAATAAATTTTCCCGCACGAACAAACTCCAAACAGCATCGCCGACATACGCCAGCGACAAAACGTTTAAGCTTTGCGCTTGTTTTTTAGAAATAGGTTGATTGAACATTTTTAACTAATCTTCTTTGAAAAACTTTTTGCCATACACTACCGCATTGGTAATGTAATCGATATCTTCAAAACCGCATTTTTGATAAAAAGCACATGCTTGGGTGTTTTTCTTTGCACAAATTAAGTACAGACCTTCGACAAAACTTTCCGTAAGCTTCTTTTCAAGAGCAGCAACAAGTTCTGTTCCTATACCTTGTCCTTGGAAGTCGGGCAAAATGTCAATATGCAAGTGAGCTGTGTAACCCATTTTTATGTAATGTTGTTCAATCTTACGTGCAGCGGAAAACACAAAATACTCTTCTCCGTTAAGCTTTCTTACAAGTGGCAAGTACTTTTCTTCCATTTCTTCGTTGTACTTGTCGACGTCTGCCGAGCACAAAATGTAGCCCACAGGCACGTCATCGTCGCTAACGGCAACAAAGCAAAATTCCGGCTCGTTGTCGAGATAGTAATCGCAATATCTTGCACAAAGCGATGCACGATTTAATGGTGTATCTTCGTCGGCAAATGACGAAGTTGCTACACAAATATCTTGTACATAACGAAAATCTTTCTTTTGGTAAGGTCTGATTGTAATCAAAATTATTCTCCTTTGGGCACACCAACCCATTATCGTATTTTATGCTACCACAAAACAGTAGAAAAGTCAAGTAGCAGACTTGTATAAGTTATAATAAGGGAAACAACTTAAAAAGATATTGAATTTTGAAAAAACAGTAGTTTCACATAAATAGCAATATCTTTTTTAACAAAAAAACAGCTCGAGTTATCGAGCTGCTTTTTATCAGTCAATCAAAGATTGAATATTTAGTTATTTGACCAAGCTTCGCCATTTACAGTAACGTCTATAGCATTTACAGTTGTTGTGCCTGTATAATCGGCATCATCGTCGAGAAGAATGCTGTTATTGCCAACCACATTTGTGATTGTAACATTGTTAAGAGTTAACGTCATTGTGCCATTGGTTTTGCACTTTATTGAAGAGCTATCCTCTGTCAAATATGCCTGACCAGAAACCTCCGTTGTCCATCCGCATTTATCAAATGTAGTATTGGCTATGTTAACATTGCAAGTTCCGGTAGCCTTATGACTGATCTTGACTGCAGCAGCGCACTCGCTGAAAGAACAGTTTTCCAGAGTCACACTACCATTATTCTTCATGTAAACAGGGGCCTCTGCTTTTGAAACAGAGCAGTTGCGCAGAGTTACATCGATCGTTCCTGTGTTGCCGGTAACATAAAACATTCTACTATTTTGGTCAATTGCAGATTCACCTTCGTTGTGACAGTTTTCAAAAATAACAGTTTGTGTTACGCCGTCGTTAGGAGTTCCACCCCAAACGTAGATGTTTTTTGCATCATAAATTTTAACCGTTATGCTTGCAGCCTTTCCTTCAGCAGTCATATTCATGGAAATTTGACCCTTTTGAAAATCTGCACCATTTGCATATATAGTAAGATCATGGGTAAGATCAATTGTTCTGTTTGTTTGTGATGACAAGTTAAGATTTACAGTTGCATTTTCTTTGAGGTAGACGGTGGATGCTCCGGCTTCAATGGCATCTGTTACGTCAGCAACGTACTTAACCGAGCCTTCTTCATCAACATATGCAGCTGTTGCAGGAGCAGTGCTTGCGGCACCTGTCCAAGTTGTGTTTTCAACACTCTCCGGGAAAGTATTAACGCTTACTTCGTCAGGATATTCAACAATCTTTGCATTTCCTTGAGTTGCTTCTACCGCATATTGCAGTTTGCAAGTTTTGCCTTGGTAGTCGTTGCCGGCATCTTGAGGAAGTTCAATAGATACTG
>CAVEYD010000047.1:0-8085 GCA_963619835.1 bacterium
CAACAAGATTAACGCTTTTACTTATCGACGACGAAACCTCACCGCCATTTTCCTCAATAAGTTTTCCCGCCTCACTGCGCGTAAATTTGCTAAGACTTCCCGTTAGCACAACTTTTTTACCAACAAATACACCTTGTTTTTCAACATGGCTTTCATTTACAGGATTTATTCCAAGATTTTTCAATCTCTCGATTATTTCAATATTTTGTTGTTCGGCAAAATACTGAACAATACCTTCGGCTACCACTTCTCCAACTCCGTCAATTTGTTGCAATTCTTGCACGGATGCTTTAGAGAGATTTTCAATGCTACCATATTTTTTAGCCAAGTCGTTTGCAGTAACAGTTCCCACATTGTCAAGCCCCAAGGCAAAAATAAATTTATTCAAGGGAACATTTTTACTTTTTTCAATCGCATTCACTAAATTTTCGGCTTTTTTAATTTGAAAACCATCTAACGTTAAAAGTTCGTCTTTTGTCAAGTCATACAAGTCAGCAACAGAAGTTAAACACAGTTTATCAACAAGCAAGCTAACTGTTTTGTCCGAAAGTCCGTCAATATCACAAGCCGATTTACTTGCATAGTGAGTGATTCTTGCCACAATTTGCGGACGGCATTTTTCAGCGTTAACACAGTACAAATTTGCACCGTTTTCGACAAGAACACTACCACACGAAGGACAAAACTTGGGTTTAACTATTTCTTTTCCGCTATCGTTTGCTGCTCCCAATACTTCAGGAATAACATCATTGCTTCTACGAACAAACACTTGAGCACCAATCTTCAATTTTTTACGAGTAATATCTCCAAAATTATTAAGTGTAGCTCGTGAAATAGTTGCTCCGCACAATTCAACAGGTTGCAAAATGCCAATCGGAGTCAATTTTCCGGTACGTCCAACTTGCCAATCAACATCGTTTAAAGTTGTAGTAAGCTGTTCGGCATCAAATTTGAAAGCAACCGCCCATTTAGGAAATTTATCGGTATAACCAAGTTCGCTTCTGATTTGATAATCGTCAACTTTAATCACAACCCCGTCAATCAAAAAGTCAAGGGTGTTTCTAATCTCGCCAACATGCTCAATAATTTTCTTAATTTCTTCAAAACTTCTAACTTTCTCAAAGACGAAATTAGTTGCCATGTGACATTTTTTAAAAAACTCGTTCAATTCCCATTGCGACGAAATACCCAAACCATCAGAATATGCATTGCTGTGAAACACCACATCTAACTTTCTTTTTGCAGTTTCTTTAGGATCTAAGTTTCTAATTGCACCGGCGGCTGCATTACGAGCATTTTTTAGTTGTTCACTTGGATATTTTTTATTAAACTCTCTTAATGCAGAAAGCTTCATTATGCCTTCACCTTGCACTTCAAACAAGCCGTCATACGGAACAGTTAACGGAACGGAATGAATGGTTTTTACCTGTTCGGACACGTCCTCACCTACGATTCCGTTTCCACGTGTCGAGGCACAAACAAATTGTCCGTGATTATAAGTTACGCTAATCGTCAAACCGTCATACTTCAATTCTACAGTAAAACAAACCTTTCCGACTTCTTTTTGAACTTTTTCAACCCAACTTTGCAATTCGCCAAAACTTTGCGCCTTGTCCAAACTATACAATCTTCCCAAATGTTTATGTTGCACAAAGGAAGATAAAGGTTGACCGCCAACTCGCATTGTCGGGCTATCAGGCAAAATTTCACCTGTTGATTTTTCAAGCAGTACCAAACGATCGTACAATGCATCGTAAACCGTATCATCAACCGAAGGTTTATCTAACACATAGTATTCGTATGCCCAAGTATTAAGTTGATCAACCATTTTACGCATTTCGTCAAGCATAACAAAAACCTACTGTAAAATTACAAATTTTTATTTATTCTATAATGTTCAAAGGAGCAAATTTCAAACTTAAAGACTTTTTACCGACGGAGTCAAAAGCAATGTCTGCAATCTCACCGGAAATTCTCAGTATTATGCCCTTGCCAAAAGTTCCATGTTCCACTTTTTGTCCCGGCTTAAACTTTTTAATTTCCAAAATCGATTTTCCGCCGCTAATAACTTTCGGTGCTACTTGTTCGCGTCTGTTTAAATTATCTAAAAAAGCATCGTTAGCAAGTTGACTTTCTGAAGCAGGCGGTCTAACGGGTGTTAAATAATTTTTAACCTCGTTGAAAAACGGACTCGGAGGGTTATTATTCCTTGATCCCCACAAAAATCTACTTCTCGCGTGCGTTAAGTAAAGTCGTTTTTCGGCACGAGTTACGGCAACATACATAAGTCTACGTTCTTCTTGCATTTGTTCATTGCCGTAAGTAGATCTACTTGTCGGAAATATTCCACTCTCCAAACCGACAACAAAAACAGTATTAAATTCCAAGCCTTTTACTGCATGAATTGTTGCAACAGTAACGTAATCTGTATCGTTCGATTCGTCTATATCTGAAGATAATGTTACCATTTGCAAATAGTCGGAAAGAGTGGCTTTAGGCATTGTTTTTTGAAACTCTATTACAGATTGTTCAAATTCGTCAATATTTAGCAAACGCTCGTCTTCGTCAAGTTGTTCGTAAACTTGTCTAAATTGCAAAATTTCCAACATTTCATGAACAAACTTGTCAATAGTCAATTTTTCGGAAAGTTTGCAAAGATTTTCAATTAAGGCATAAAAATTAAGCAGCTTTTGTCGAATTGTTTTATTAAATGTTTCCAAATTATCTTCGCAAGATAACACGTCCAACATGGGAATACCCAAATCTACTGACAGGTCAAAAAGTTTCTTTAAAGTAGTATCGCCAATTCCACGACGAATAGGAACATTTATTGCCCTAATAAAAGCTTCCTTGTCAAAAGGGTTAACAATCAACCTTAAGTAAGCCAAAATATCCTTAATTTCTTTTCGTTCGTAAAACTTAAAACCGCCAAAAATTTTATAGGGAATATGATTGCGTTGCAATTCTTGTTCAAAACTTCTTGTCAAAGCATTTACCCGCATCAAAATGGCAAAATCTTTCCATCTTCCCTTAGGACTGATTGCTCTTATGTTTTTTATTTGTTCCACAACGTAGTATGCTTCATCACTTTCTTGATAAGCATCAAAAAGTTGCGGCTTAACTCCCGCATCGTTTTCTGTCCACAAAACTTTGTTAAAACGATTTTTGTTTTTTTCGATAATTTTGTTTGCAACATCCAAAATTTGCTTAGTTGAGCGATAATTTTGTTCGAGCTTAAAAACCTGACAATTTTCAAAATCGCTTTCAAATCTCTTAAGGTTGTAAGTATCTGCCCCACGCCAACTGTAAATTGACTGGTCATCATCCCCTACAACAAAAATGTTTCCATATTTTTTACCTAAAAGACTGAAAATTTTATATTGAACCTTATTCGTATCTTGAAATTCATCAATTAAAATGTATTTAAATTTTTCACGATATTTTTCAAGAATTTCATTGTTTGTCGAAAAAAGTTTATATGTGTAGTACAACAAATCGTCAAAATCAAGGGCATTGTTTTCTGCCATCTTAGTTGCATACTCGCAAATAATTTTTGAAGATTCCTCACGTGTTTGCAATGTTGCCGCCTGCAATCTATCAAACTCTGCAGACAAATATTCATCTTTAATAGATTGTTCAAAAAGATTACTTCCCAAAAGTTCAGGAGCGTTGTTTTTAATTGACGATATGCTTTCGCAGTACGAATCAACTACTTTGGCATCGGGATCCTCTATCATCTCTTTAACAATCTTTTTTACAACGCTTTTTTTCTCATCTTCAGCATAAATGGTAAAATTGCTATTTCTATCAAGTAATTTAGCTTCATTTCTCAACACAGTCGCACAAAAAGAGTGAATTGTAGAAATATGCATATATTGTGCACCGACGTTGAAGTCGTAAAGACGACGTTTCATCTCATCTGCAGCTTTATTAGTAAAAGTAATTGCTAAAATTTGAGATGGCAAAACGCCGCACTCCTGTACTAAATAAAGAATGCGGTTAGTTAATACTCTTGTTTTTCCGCTACCTGCACCCGCCAAAACAATAGTAGGTTTAACTGGCGAAGTAACGGCTTTTAATTGTTCATCGTTTAAGCTTTGAAGATTCATAAAAACAAATTAAAATTAAAAACTATTTTTTTGTAATTTTTCGTTTGGTAAGCTTAGCATTTTTCAAATCGACATCTATGCCTTTGCCATATTTTGCGATAAATTTTTTTTGTGCAGCAAAGCCAAATCTGCCAAGCTGTTTGCCTGTTGCATAATAATCACCGTGTTGATAGCAACAAAGTTGAGCTTTTTTGTAATCGATTTTACCGTCAACAACAATATCTTCCGACGCATGCACCGCCAAAATATCAGCTAAAAACATGTCGTGCGAACCCAAATCAATTATATCAAGAACCTTACACTCAAGATTTATCGGAGATTCTGCTATCATAGGAGATTTTACAAAATCACCGTAAGATTTTGTCAATTTCATTTCTGAAAATTTATTGATATCTCTACCACTTCTTATTCCGCAGTAATCACAAGAAGCCAAAAGATTTTGATTTACCAAGTTTACAACAAACTCACGATGTTTTTTCAAAAGTTCATAGCTGTGACGCTCATGTCTAATAGAAATATACATTCTCGGCGGATCGCTACAAACAATACCGGTCCAAGCAACTGTAACAATATTGTCATCAGTTCCGTCTCCAACCGAAACCATAACGACAGGCAACGGAGCAAGCAGAGTTGCTCCCTTTACGGTAATTTTTGACATTTTTACCTCTTTTAAAAAATTAAGAAATAAGCTTAAAAAATATCTTTTTCGTTATACAACAATTCATCAAATTCGCGAAATGAAGCTTTTCCAAGGCTATTTTGAGACACTATGTCTCTAATAGTACTTGACATTTCACTCTTATATAGCAATGTAAGCTCAATATTGTTTTCAAAAACAACATTTTCAATTTTAGCTTTACCCGTCAAAACTCTTCTTAATGAAGAATACAAAGAATAATCACAAACAACTTTTGCACGCTTGCAAATTACCATTAAAGCTTTTTCGCAAGATTTTAACAGATCGTTTGTAGCTCCCGAATACGCACGGACAAGACCTCCGGCACCAAGCTTCACGCCACCAAAGTATCTTGTAACAACAACACAAACATGATCCAATCCGTTATTTTTGATGCACTCAAAAATTGGCAGTCCTGCTGTTCCTTGCGGTTCACCGTCATCACTAAACTTTGCTTTATCCCCAAAAATATAAGCGTAGCAATTATGTGTTGCATCGTAATATTGTTTTTTCTTTTTAGCAACAAAATTTATTGCATCTTCTACGCTTTCAATTTTAGTTGCCGATGCAATAAAAATTGATTTTTCAACAATATTTTTTAAAGAAATTTCGGAGTTTTGAATTGTAGTATATCCTTGCATTATTTTATAATTACACGCAAGTGAACTTTCTTGCCCTTATGTAAAACAAATTCGCCCTTTTTAGCAATTTCGCTTGACAATGTCCATGCGATATTTGTGATACGTTCGTCATTAATGCTTACGCCACCGCCTTCAATCAATCTGCGTGCTTCACCATTAGATTTTGCTTGACCGCACTTAACCAAAATATCAATAATGTTCAACGGGTTTTCAATTTCAACAGTCGGCATATTATCAATGTCAACCGAGAAACTTGCTCTTACTTGTTTCAAAACTTCGTTTGCCGTTTCTTCTCCGTGAACAATTTTAGTCACTTCATAAGCCAAACGTTCTTTTGCGGCATTCATACGTTCATCTTTATGAGCAGTAAGATCGGCAATTTCGTCAAGATCCATAAAAGTTAAAAGTTTCATACAAACATCAACTTTTTCGTCCTCAACGTTGCGCCAATACTGGAAGAAATCATACGGACTTGTTTTGTTTGCATCAAGCCACAAAGCACCTTTTGCGGTTTTGCCCATTTTCTTACCTTCGCTGGTTGTCAAAAGTTGGAATGTAGCCGCATAAGCCTTCTTTTGTTCTTTTCTACGAACCAAATCAACACCGGCAAGCATGTTAGACCATTGATCATCTCCGCCAAGTTGCAAACAGCATCCATACTTTTGATTAAGATGCAAAAAGTCGTAGGCTTGCATAAGCATATAGTTAAATTCCAAAAAAGTTAAACCTTTTTCAAGACGTTGCTTATAGCACTCTGCAGTCAACATTTTATTTACAGAAAAAGTTGCACCGATTTCACGAAGGAAATCAACATAATTCAAGTTTAAAAGCCAATCAGCATTATCCACAAAAATAGCCTTTCCGTCCGAAACGTCAATAAACCTAGACATTTGCTTTTTAAAACAATCAACGTTATGTTGCACAGTTTCTCTTGTCATCATTGTACGCATATCTGTACGACCGGTAGGATCGCCAATCATTCCCGTTCCGCCGCCGATAAGCACAATCGGTCTATGGCCGGCACGTTGCATGTGCGCCATTGCCATAAGCGTAACAAAGTGACCTACGTGCAAACTGTCTGCCGTCGGATCATATCCTGTATAAAATGTAACGCTTTCTTTACCGAGCAATTCGTAAAGTTCATCTTCGTAAACGGTTTGTTTGATGTATCCGCGTTCTTTAAGTACATCAAATATATTTTTCATAAATCCTCCTATTTTCAACGAACACTTAAACTACTTTTCGTCAAATCAATATATAAATTACTTTTTCTTTTGCCTACAACCGACATCAAGTCCGTTTCCCGTAGGACTGAAAAATTTTTCGTTTTTTACCTCATCGGGCAAATATTGTTGCTCCACCCAACCACCGTAATTATGCGGATATTTATAAGCAACTTCGTCAAGTTCTTCACTGCCCCTTGGAAAGCTTTTGTCCATAAGATAACTTGGAACTCTTGCATTAGGATGGTTTTTAGCACACTCTAAAGCAGGATACATTGTCTCAACCACGCTATTAGATTTTGGCGAATTGCAAATATACAAAATAGCTTCGGTCAAAGGAATTCTACCTTCAGGCAAACCGATATTTTGAAATGCCGTCAAAGCGCTTGTTGCAACAACCAACGCCATCGGATCGGCAAGTCCAACGTCTTCTGCCGCATGAATAACTATTCTTCTTGCAAGTAGCAACGGATCAACACCGGCTTCAAGCAATCTACCAAACCAAAACATTGCCGCATCCGCATCGGATCCCCTCATACTCTTAATAAATGCGGAAATCATATCATAGTACATACCTGTATCAACAGAAAGTGCTTTTTTTTGCATACTTTGCGAAGCTATCAATTTTGTAATATGAATTTTTCCGTCGTTGTCTATGTCTGTTGTAATAACTGCCAATTCCAATGCATTATATGCGTTTCGCAAATCACCCGAAGCTGTCTCGGCAATGTAATTTAAAGCGTCTTCATCAACAGAAATTTGCAGTTCAGAAAAGATTTTATCTCTTTTAAGTGCATCACAAAGACCTTTTTTTATATCTTCTGTCGTAAGTGGCAAAAATTCGAACACTCTACAACGCGAAACAATAGCTCGAGTCATGCTAACATAAGGATTTTCTGTTGTGCTTCCAATAAAAGTAATATATCCTTTTTCAATAGCCGGCAGCATGCAATCGGATTGTGCCTTGCTCCACCTATGACACTCATCCAACAACAAATAAGTTTTTTGGCCATAAGCATTAAATCTTTTTGTAGCATCGTCAATTATTTTTTTTGCATCTGAAACACCGCTACTAACAGCATTTAACTTTTCAAAATGACTTCCGGTTGTGTTTGCAATTATATTAGCAAGCGAAGTTTTACCTGTTCCGGGAGCACCCCAAAAGATGCAGCTACCAAGCTTATCTGCCTTAATTGCTCTACAAAGCAACGATCCGTCATAAATCAAATGCGTTTGACCGATAAATTGAGACAAAACAACAGGACGCATACGTTCTGCAAGTGGAACATTGCCTGTTTTTTTATCTTGAAATATTGAATTTTGCTCAAATTGTGTCATACTTATTTACCGATGCTGCAAGTAATTAGTGAAATAAAAAAACATTATTTTCAACAAACTTACACTTATAATTATTATATCATATAATATATTAAAAA
>CAVEYD010000048.1:0-7738 GCA_963619835.1 bacterium
AATTCTTGATGAAATAAGGGTACGCAAATCAATATCAAGGGTACGCACTTTTAAATCAGGGGTACGCAAAAATAATGCTAGGGTACGCATTTTGTATCAAAATAGTATATCTTTGCCACTATACAAATTAAAGTTTGCTTACAAGCATTGATAGCATGTGCATGTAAACATGGGGATATGGCTCAGTTGGTAGAGCGATGCGTTCGCAACGCATAGGTCAGGGGTCCGATTCCCCTTATCTCCACCAAAAAAAAGCGATCTCTGATATAAACAGAGTTCGCTTTTTGCTTTTAATGATGAATAACTACAGAGTTGTAAATGTTTTAGTTTTATAAAATACTTTTTATATTTGTTTGTCGACTGTGCAATTTATTACTTAATAATTGATTGTGAAATATTTATTTTCAATTTTTTCCGTTTTTGATTTTTTTCTTTTTTTTCTTAGTTTTTCTGTTTCACTTTTTCTCGCAAAATCTGCAATCTGTACCGATTGTACCTTTGAATTACAATGGGAATTATGTCTAACACTGATGCAAGAACGGAAGTGACAATGTAAATAATTAGTTCGTCCGGTGAAATCAACCAGCCAAGCGGTATAGCCGTAAAAGCCAAAATGCAACCGAACCAATGCGTTGTTTCGGCACTAATATTATTTTTTAGAACCGTTTCAATTTGCTCAAGCTTGTAGTTGGAATTAAGAACAAATCTGTCTTTAAACATGGTGATGTAGCGATCTTTCCACTTTTTTACGTTTAGCTTGCACAAAAAATTGTATTCTCTTTTAGATACTCGATATATTTTTTTGTCTACTTTTACATTGTTTCTAAAAGCTTCGCCAACAAAGCCGACAATAATTCTAACATCAATGTGGTAGGTAAACATAAACAGTGTAACAAAAATTGCAATGTAAGGTTGCGTGTAACCAAAAATTGTAACAAGAATCACAGAGACAATAAATGCAATATTTAATAACGCTACAAATATAATAAACTTAAAAAATGTTTTGTTTTTCACGTTTTTCTTGCCCCTTTGTTTTTGGTTGTTAGGTTAAAAAAATAAAAGCTCGTTGATAAAATTCAACGAGCAAAGAAATGTCCTGTGGCACAATTGCGCTACAAAAACCTCGTGTTTTTAGTCTTCCAAAGATTTTTCATCAATGCCGTTAGCTTTGCAAAAATCAGAAAAAGCCTTTTGAGATTTGTAATTTGGTTCCGTCCAACCACGTTCCCAGCGGTTTACAGTAGCAAAAGCAACACCGAGCTCCTTAGCCAAAGCTTCTTGACTAAGGTAAATCTTTTTTCTTACACACTTCACCTTGTCTTTGAATTCCATTTGTCTTTCTCCTATCAGGTATTTTTGTTTCTCTTCCGCTTGTCATTATTGTAACACTACTTTTTTAATTTTGCAATAACAATAAGAAATTTTTTTAAAGTTTTTTCTTTTTTCTTGTACTTCACAATTTGTTTTAGATGAATTTTAATCTAAGATAATTGTTCTGTAAAAATTGTCTTTGCAAACAAACTATTGAGTAACTTTGCACACACCAAACACTATTACACCTATTACAGCCGATGTTAGTATCAAGAAAATAGGATGTATTTTTTTACCCTTTATCTTTATGCGTGAAAGGGGCAAAAACAACGCAATGATTATTAGTGATATCCAATTAAACTGCGAAAAGCCTTCCTTAGAAATGTTTGTAAAATCCAAGTTCGGCAAAACTACCGATGCCAACACAGTCAAAACTGCCGACAAAATCAGTCCGACTACGACGGGACGTATTCCGTAAAGTGCCCCTTGAACAACGGTGGACTGCTTAAATTTGTCAAAAATTTTAGTTACAACGATGATGATTATTAAAGAAGGCAACACTACCGCAACCGTTGCAGAAGTTGCACCGAGTATTCCGCCCCAAATTCCAAGCGAAGTAGCAGAGCCGACTTTCATTCCGACAAATGTTGCAAGATTGATGGCAAAAGGCCCGGGGGTTGATTCGGCAACACCGATAAACTCAATAAGTTGAGCATTCGTGAGCCATCCGTATTTTTGTGTGATTTGTTCCACCATGGGCAACATGGCATAGCCACCGCCTATCGTAAACAAACCTATTTTGAAATATTCCCAAAAAAGAAGCAAAAATTCCATTATTTTTCCTCCTTTTTGAAACTACTTTTTTCTATATCGTTTTCAGTTTCACTTGAAGCATCAAAGTTTTGATTGTCACTGTCAATTTTTGTGTAGCTTTGATTATCTTCATTAAAATTGTTGTTATCAATCGCTTTTTCGTCACAAACGGGAGCTTGCGAGTTGTTGTCTAAATCTGTTGCACTAAGTGCCGTTTTTTGTCCCTCAAAATTTTCGTCAAGCGGAGAATCATCTTCGTTTTTAAGTGGCAACTTTTTGTTTTTTGATACCGCCAACTTAATATAAGTAAGTGCAACGCCCAAAACTCCACCTATTAAAATTAGATAGATTACGTCAAAATCGGTAAAAACGGCTACGACAAAAGCACCGACAAGCATAATGTAGCTAAAAACATCTTTAGTTAGCTGCGAAAACATTTTTACAAATGCATTTACAATAAGTACCGTCACACAAGCTTGAATACCCGTAAAAGCTGCCTTGTACCAATAGTTTTCCGAAAACTGCGTAATAAAAAACGTAAGTACCGAAATAAGTAAAAATGATGGCAAAATTACGCCAAGGGTAGCGAGCAATGCCCCTATCACTCCACGTTTGCGGTAGCCGATGGAAGTTGCCGTATTTACGGCAATAACTCCCGGAGTAGATTCGGCAATAACAATCATGTCCAACATGTCTTGTGCGGTGATCCAATGCTTCTTTTCCACAAGGTCTTCTTCCAAAATGGAAATCATGGCATAGCCGCCACCAAACGTAAAGGCACCTGTTTTGAAAAAAGTCCAAAACAAATTCCACAATGAAACTTTTTTTTCTGTCATTTTTCTCCTAAATATATTGAACTATTTTTTTGTCGTTAAATTTTATTTGTTTGTGGTGTAAACACATTTCGACCATAACAAGCATCGTTGAAAATTTGTATCCCAAAAAATTAAATCTTGTCTAAAATGTTTTTTACGTCGTTTGTGTCAAATGTCGGCAAATAGTCTGCCGTTGCCGAACTTACATCCTGACAATAACCGTTTTTTAATCCGACATTAAAAAAATAATCTCGTGCCGAATTATATTCTCGCGGATACAACTTGCGATTGAGTTGTGGAAACTTGTCGTCGTGCCTTGCGACAAAATATTGCGACATGAGCGAAACTATCGCATCGGGATAGTTTTGAAAAATCCAATCTAAAACTTTTTTGGTGTCTTCTACGTAGGACGGCAAGACAAGATGCCGTATTACAACTCCGTTTGTAATGTAGCCGTCTGCATCAAACTTGTCGATTGGTTGTTGCCTTTTCATTTCATCTATTGCGCTTGTTGCAACTTCAAAATAGTCCGGTGCATTTGCCAAATCTTTTGAAACTTCAGTGCTACAAAATTTTAAATCGGGCAAATAAACGTCAACCAAACCATCTAAATTTTTTAAAGCGGAAACTTTTTCGTAGGAACTTGTGTTGTAGACGACAGGAACACGCAGCTTACTTTTAACTTTTTCCAAGGCAAGAGCTATCTTGTCGGAAAACTGAGCACCGGTAACTAAATTTATGTTGGCAACTCCACTATCTGCCACATATAAAAAAACATCGGCGAGTTTGTCAATTGAAACTTCCACTCCGTGTGGGCTGACAGTGATATCGTAATTTTGGCAAAATCTACAACGTAAATTACAGCCGGCAAAAAAAATCGTTCCGCTTCCCTTTGTTCCGCTTATGCAAGGCTCTTCCCAAGCGTGCGATGAAATTCGCGAAAGCATCACTTCACCTACTCCGCAAAAGCCTTTTTTTTCATCGCGGTTTATATTGCAATTTCTTGGGCATAACTTACAATTCATAACATTTTCCTTTCTTTGTTGATTATACAGTAGTTTTTTGTTTTTGACAAGTTGCAGATACAACATATTGACAAAGTTGGCATATAATGATAGAATATTGTTAATGAAAACAATTTGTTTTTAATAAAAAAATAGGAGACAATTATCATGGAATTAGACGAAGAAATCAATTACAAATACGACACTCAACTACTTGTTGAAGGCAAAAATTTAAGCGACCAAAAAATTATTGACTACATCAACGCGAACATTGAAGGAGATTGCCTACTTGTTGTCGGTGATGACGAGTTGATTAAATTGCATTTTCACACAAACACTCCGTGGAAAGTTTTGGAATATTGCGCAAGTTTGGGCGATGTGTACGATGTTGTTATTGAAAACATGGTACGACAAGCCGAAGGATTACAAGGCTAATAAATTATACAAATTTTTATTTAACTCAACAAAAAAACAGCGAGAGTAAATTCTCTCGCTGTTTTTTTTGTTTTTATTAAAGTAAAATAGGTTTGATGTTGAACAACGTGCAAATGATATCCAAAACCCAACCAATACCACAGCCGTAGAAGATCCACAAGAATCCGACAAGAGCTTTGAGTACGTTCTTTTGCATGATACCGTCAACAAAACGAGCAATACCATAAACGCAGTCAAGGAAAATTGCCAATAACACGCGAACAATCCAAGGCAAAGACATAATTGCACTACCAATGCTTCCTTTTTTAGCCATAGTTGTTTACCTCCTAATTGGAATATGTGAACATTATATCATTTTTAAAACACAAATACAACTGTTTTAAAAAAAATAACACATTTTTTTAACAAGTTGCTGAAAATGCTCCGTCTTTAAAGTTGTTGAACAAGAAAATTTAAACAACGTGATTTAAAATCCGGAGCTTCGTCGTAAACCGCGTGTCCATAATCGCTGTAAAGATACATTTGACAATTTAGCATTTTTGCTATCTGCTTTGAACCCTGCGACGTTACCACTTTGTCTTCGCTTGAACCCAAAACAAGTACCGGGCAAACAATTTTGTTAAGTTGCTTTTTGCAATCGAACGTTAAACACGCTTTAGCCAATATTAAAAATTTTTCGTATTCACTTGGTAGTATTCCCAAATTTGACGAAACGATTGTATCTTTGTATAAATCTAACGTGCGAGAAGAATAGATGCTTTGCGCAAAACTGTTTAACAACCCAAACTCGTCCTTGCTACTTGCTAAACTTATCCATTTGTTTATGACGTTAGCAAACGTTTTGTTTTGTTTACAAAGTGTTGAAGCAAGAATCATTTTGTTGACAAGTTGCGGATAATCAATTGCAAGTTGCATGGCTATCATTCCGCCTTGCGACGCGCCAAAAATATCGGCTTTATCTAAACCGATAAAGTTCATTGCCTTTGCTGTATCACATGCCATATCTTTGACGGAATAACCTTCTTTGATATTTTTTGCACGATCAAAAACATATATAGTGTAAATATCGGTAAAACTTGCGTAACTCTGTTCTATTTGCTTTGCAAGGGGCATTACGCTGTGCACGGAAAGTCCGGGTAAAATTACATAATTTTTCTTACCTTTACCAAACACAAGATAATCCATCTGCAAATTGTCTGTTTGTACTGTTTTAATCATTTTAGAACTTTGTTGTTTAAAAAATTATTCCCACTCAATAGTAGCAGGCGGCTTTCCCGTAATGTCGTACACAACGCGACTTACACCTTTTACTTCGTTTACTATTCTGCTTGAAACAATATCCAAAACTTCATACGGTATGTGGGCATATTCACAAGTCATAAAGTCACTTGTAATTACCGCACGCAAAGCAACTACATAATTGTAAGTACGTCCGTCTCCCATAACGCCTACAGTGCGCATGTTGGTTAAAACAGCAAAATATTGACCGTACTTTAGCCCTGCTTTTTCAAGCTCCTGGCGGTAAATGTAGTCAGCATCACGCAAAATGTTTAATCTATCTTCGGTGATTTCGCCAAGACATCTAACGGCAAGCCCCGGACCGGGGAAGGGTTGACGAGAAACTAATTTTTCATCCAAACCAAGCTTGCGACCAATTGCACGAACTTCGTCCTTAAAAAGAGAACGCAAAGGCTCTACCAAACCGATAAATTTAGTGTCTTTAGGCAAGCCACCGACATTGTGGTGAGATTTAATTACAGCTCCGGTTGTCAATCCGCTTTCGACGACGTCCGGATAAATTGTGCCCTGTGCCAAAAAACTTCCTGCAAACTTTGCACTTTCTTCTTCGAAAACACGAACAAATTCTTCACCGATGATTTTGCGTTTACGTTCCGGATCGGTTACGCCTTGAAGTTTCGTCAAAAATCGTTCTGCTGCATTGACTCTTACAAAATTAAGAGATTTTCCGCTAAAAGCAGATTGAATTTCGTCACCTTCGTTTTTACGCATCATACCATGATCAACAAAAATACAAGTTAGTTGATTTGGAATAGCTTTTTCCAAAATTGCCGCACAGACAGAGCTATCTACTCCACCGCTTAAACCCAAGACAACTTGCTTGTTGCCCACTTGCTTACGGATGCGAACAATTTCTTCTTGAATAAAATCGTCCATGTTGTAACTGCCTTGTGCATGGCAAACTTCAAACAAAAAGTTGTGTAAAATATCTTTTCCTTGTACGGAACGTTCTACTTCCGGATGGAATTGAACTGCATACAATTTTTTTTCATCGTTGCCCATTGCCGCAACAGGACAATTTTCTGTATGCGCCAAAGGGGTAAACCCTTGCGGAAGTTGCGTTACGCAATCGGTGTGACTCATTAACGTAAGCGTTTTAGAGGATACACCATTAAAAATAGGACTTTTTTTGTCTAAATATGTTGTAATTGTGCCATATTCACTTGTTTTACATGGCTCTACCATTCCGCCCAAAGTGTAACTCATGAGCTGCATTCCATAGCAAATACCCAAAATAGGGATTCCAAGTTGAAACAATTCTACGGAAGCATGCGGAGAGTTTTCGTTGTACACACTGTGTGGGCCACCTGTTAATATAATGCCTATCGGAGCAATTTCTTTGATCTTTTCAACGGGTGTGTTACCTGCCAGAATTTGAGAAAATACTTTTTGTTCACGAACTCTACGAGCAATCAACTCTTTGTACTGTCCGCCAAAATCTAAAACTAATACTGTTTGTTCCTTATTCATCAACTCACCTACTTACCAATTTTCGAATCTTACTCTGTACCGACAAATATATTTTTTTCTATTTACAAGTGATTTATTTTTTTAAAAACAACGTTGAACTTTGTAAAAATACCGCCAACTGCATCACACAAACGTCACAAAAGCCACACACTCAAACCTGCCATAAATTTTTGACACTTAGCAGATTGCTCCGTACTTATTTCAATTTGTGAGATTTTTTAGACGAGTGACTATCATTACTTTCTACAAAGATATTAAAACCCGTTTTAAGCAAAAATGTCAAAAAAAGCATGAACCTACACTTTTTTTTCAACAAAAACAATATAACACCATCACAAATCGCTGTCAACTTTTTACAACAAACATACCCGATTAGCTTTTTTTTAGACAAATACGTTTTTGCTTTTTTAACACTTTAATTAGACGACAAAAATTGATTCAAAAAAGCAACTAAAATAAAAAAACAAAACCCTTCGTAAAAAACAGTTGACAAAAACGTTAATGTGTTGTATAGTACATTAGCATTGTTGATATGCATATATCGCGGGGTAGAGCAGTCTGGTAGCTCGTCGGGCTCATAACCCGGAGGTC
>CAVEYD010000049.1:0-7471 GCA_963619835.1 bacterium
TTTTAGGTTAATTTTTAGTAAAAATAATTGATTTAATATACTAAGGTGGACAAAACAAAAAAAATGTGTTAAATTATTTATATGAAAGTATTTGCAATTTCCGATTTACACTTGTCTACGGCTTGTCCAAAGCCGATGAATGTCTTCGGCACTCAGTGGGACAACTATTTTGAACTAATTTGTCAAGATTGGCGGAGCAAGGTTTCCGATGAGGATCTTGTCTTGTTACCGGGAGATTTCTCTTGGGGAATGCGACTTGAAGAGGCTCTCGAAGACTTTAAGTTAGTTGCCGACCTGCCGGGTAAAAAAATTATTTTAAGGGGCAATCACGACTACTGGTGGAACACTTTAACACAGGTTCGCAATGCCTTGCCTGACGGATTTTATGCCCTTCAAAACGATTGTTTTCGTTTTAACGATGTTTTGATTTGTGGCACTCGCGGATGGGTTTGTCCGGACGGAGACAACTTAAGCGAGGCAGACAAAAAAATATACTTGCGCGAAACAGAACGATTAAAACTTTCGATTTCCGCCATGCAAAAAGAGCGCAAGCCAACCGACAAAGTTATTGCGATAATGCATTACCCGCCCTTCAACGGACATTATGACGAATCTGAATTTACTCGTCAATTTGTCGCCGCAGATGTTCCTGTGGTAGTGTACGGACATCTTCACGGCAAAGACTGTCGTGCAACGCTTCACCTAAAACGTTTTAACATTGATTTCTACTTAACAAGTTGCGACCTTGTCGGAAACAAACTTGTCGAAATTTTATAGACGCGATTTTATCAAAACTTTTTTTATTTTTTTTTAACAATCTCTAAATTTTATGCTTATTCTAAACGCCATATTTTATGGCGTTTTTTTATTTTTTAGATAATATTTTTGAGTTAGTCAATCTTTATGCATTTCAAACTTTAATTATAATGAAAAAGATATCAAATATTTCGCTAATAAACTGTATTTTTGCTATAAAAAACTAATTTTCAAAAAAAAATAAAAAAAAATAAAAAATTTGGTTAAAAATGGTTGAAAATGGTTAAACAATGTGTTAGAATATTTTTACCAAAGAAAATAAGGGTAAATAAGCATGTTTTTGGTTGGCAATTACCAACATACGTTGGATGACAAAAACAGAATAAGGCTTCCGGCCAAGTATCGCGACCAAATGGGCAGCAATTATATTTTGATGCCCGGTATGGATGGTTGCATTTTTGTCTATCCTGCGGATGAAGAGCAAAAGCTTATCAAGGCAATGCAAGATTTAGGTGGTTTCGATCCTGATAGTTCCGAATGGTTAAGAAGCATTTCCGAATATTCCGACAGTGTAGAAGCTGACGGACAAGGAAGATTTATTCTTTCAAAAGATTTGATGGAGCTATGTGGAATTCAAAAAGATGTACACATTGTCGGTGCTATCAATCGTGTAGAAATTTGGAGCGAAGAAGCTTATGTCGCTCGTAGAAATTCTCAAGACCGTTCGCCGAAAGCATTTGACGAAAGATACAGAAATTTACACAAGGCAATTAACCAAAAATGATTTTTCAACACAAATCAGTTTTGCTTGACGAATGTATTGAGTCGCTAAACATAAAACCTAACGGAATTTACGTAGATTGTACTGCCGGTGGCGGTGGACACTCAAGAGAAATCTTAAAAAGATTGACCGACGGAATGCTCATTGCAATCGACAAAGATGAGGAAGCTTTGGCAGTTTGCAAAGAAAGGTTAAACTTTGGCAATGCTAAGTTAATTCACAGCGACTTTAAAAACTTACCCCAAATTTTAGACGACTTGCAAATAAGTAAAGTTGACGGAATTTTGGCAGATTTAGGTGTAAGCTCCTATCAAATAGACAATCCAAACCGCGGTTTCTCCTACATGGCAAAGGATGCACACCTCAACATGAAAATGGATGAGTCGCAAAAATTATCTGCTTACGAAGTTGTCAACACTTACGATGAAAGAAGGTTGTTTGAAATAATTCGTGATTACGGCGAAGATAAATTTGCAAAGAATATTGCTAAAAACATTGTTTTGGCAAGACAAACAAAAAGCATCGAAACTTGCGGCGAACTTGTTGAAATAATTGATCGTTCAATACCGTTTGCGGTAAAGAAGAATGGTGGCCACCCGGCCAAACGTACATTTCAAGCGTTAAGAATAGAAGTCAACGGTGAGCTTGACGGACTAAAAGAGTTTATTTCAAATTCGGCAAACAGACTAAATGTCGGTGGAAGACTTGCAATAATTACATTCCATTCTCTCGAAGACAGAATAGTCAAGCATGAATTTATCGATCTAACAACGGGCTGCATTTGCCCACCTAACATACCAATTTGCGTATGTAACCACAAAGCGCAAGGAGTACTGGTCAACAAAAAACCGATACTTCCAAGCGAAGAAGAACTACAACAAAACAGTCGCTCACAAAGCGCTAAATTAAGAGTTTTTGAAAAAAGCTAAAAGGAGTGAATACCATGCAAAGAAATTACGATTCGACTTATGCACAAACAAATGGTGCCGACGTATATGCCGGTGTACAAATGCCATTTTTCGAAACTGGTGTCAGCACTGACACGCAGGAATTTTCTCTTGCAAGTATTCAAGAAAAACTTGGTGCTACAACTTTAACCAACAACGAAGTTGTCGAGCCTGCCGTAACCGAAGACATCATGCCTTCATCACAAACGATGCACATGACGTTTGAGCGCAACTACACGGCAGAGCAAAAAGCAACTCAAACAAAGTTTAGCACAAAACAAAAAATAATGGTGGCAAGTTATGTTGCAATCGTGCTTAGTCTTGCAATTGCAATCACTTTGTGTGGAATTGCCGTCAATGCAAGTTTTGGGAGTTTTATTTCAATGGATGCAACATACACTGAGCTCCAATCTGCTAGTGCTTCACTTGACTCTCAACTTGCCGTTGACAACACCGCCGAACTTCTTGAAAGAGCTACCCAACTTGGCTATGTCGATGCGTCCTCTAGTGGAACGGTTACCCGTACTTATGAGAAAATCGAAACAAGGTCGGCTCAAGATCTTTCAGTGGAAGGCAATTGGTTTGACACATTTCGTGATTGGATTAACAGTATTTTTGCAAACTAATTTATTGTTGTGCAAAATACAACCCTTTGATTTGACCTAAAAGCTTTTTAAAAAACTCAAAACCTCTAAAAATAATTGTCAAAAAAAAATGCCATCAAAAGTGATGGCATTTTTTTTGGGGTTTATTTAATTTTTATTTTAAATTTTCCAAACTTGATTTGCCGTAAATAAGTGCCTCATATTTTTCTGCAGGCAATGGTTTACTAAAGTAATAACCTTGCATTTGGTTACAGCCAAATTCATAAAGCATTTTTGCTTGTTCAAGAGTTTCAACGCCCTCGGCAATTATCGGTGTTTCCAAATCTTTTGACAGTTTAATCATGTTCGAAATGATGTGTTTGCTTTTGTCACTATTGTCTGACAAAAACTTCATATCGAGTTTTATTTTGTCTACAGTCAACTCTTTAAGAGTATTAAGGGACGAGTAGCCTGATCCAAAGTCGTCAATTTCAATCGAAAATCCTTTCTCACGCAAGTAGTTAATTATGTTTGTAATTTTTTCTGTATCTTGCATGTAAGCACTTTCTGTAACTTCCAAATTGATTGACGAGTGGGGTAGTTTGTAAAAGTCAATTGTTCTTTCAAGTAAATCTAAAAAGTGTTTGTCAATTATATCTTTGCGAGACAAATTTACCGAAACTTTTATGTCTTTTCTGCCAAGCTCATCCATCCACTTTCTAAGATATTTGCAAGTTTTGTCAATTACATAAATGTCAACTTTGCTTATGTAATTACTTTTTTCAAGTAGTGGAATAAATTTTCCCGGTGCAACCAAGCCTTTCGTCGGATGATTCCATCTAACAAGTGCTTCGGCACAAAATACTTTTTTCTTTTCAAAGTCAACTTGTGGTTGGAAGTAAACTTCAAATTGATTTTTAACAATTGCCGTTTGTATCTCGCGTAGCATTTCAAGTTGTTCTTGTTCTTTTTCAGACATGCCACGTTCGTAGTATGCATAGTGATTGTTCAAATCGTATTTTATTTTTTGAAGGGCAAGCAAGGCTTTGTAGCTCATTCTGTAGGGTGATTCCCCTTCTTCGCACAAATCGTAAATACCGATGTGAATATTTATCGGGATGCTCAAACCATACTTACTAAAGAATTTCAAAAACAGTTCGTAGCTTTCTTGCGGAGACATGCTTCCTTCGGGGCAAAATCTTGCAAAGTTGTCTGCGCTCAAATGTCCGCAAAAGTAATCATCTGTGCTGTAGCTGTACATGTAGTTTCCAATATCTTTCAACAGCTTATCACCGATATCGTAGCCGTACACGCCGTTTATATCCTTAAAGTTATCAATGTTGTAGCGTTGTATTCTAAACTTCTTTCCGGGGTTTTCAGCAATCCATCTGTCGACTTTTTTGTGGAAACCTGTCGAATCATAAATACCTGTAAGCGGATCGATATCGTTTGAAAATGCCGATGTTATGTCTTCCATCGAGCACATAATAAACTTCTTGTTTTCATCGTAGTAGCGGAAGTTTAATCTCTTGTGCATAATCTTGTCGCTACCCGGCGGTGAAAATTGGAAGTCAGTAAAGTAGTGCAAAACTTTTTTTAATTTTTCCACCAAAAACGGTATCGAAAGTTCTTGCTTAAATCTTTCTCTAAGTACTTCGGCAACGTATATGTCGGTGCAGTTGGCAATATTTTGCGTAAACGAAACATTTTCAATATCCAAATATCTTGCCATTTTTTTAGTAATAAATCTGTTAATTTCTACAATCTTGTCTTCATTGACGTCAATTAGAATTGCTCCGTCAAAGTGTACACTAAATAGTTTTTCCAAAAACAAATTTTCACTAAGCACCAAATCTGAGTGTGGTGTATTGTTAATGATCTTATCTGTATTGCCGTATCTTTCAAGTTTTGTTTGATACATCTTTTTGTCGGCATTAACTATCAAGCTGTTTGCGTTGTCAATTTCTTTGTTAAATTTTGTAATACCAATACTAACAGAAACCGTATGTCTAAATTTTTCTGCAATGCTTTTTTGATGTATAGACTCTTCAATTCTTGTAACTACGTCGTTCACATCCGAATCTTCGGGTAAAGTAAGTACAAATGCAAATTCATCTCCGCCGTATCTTGCGCATATTGAGTTTGTGTCCTCTGCAATTGATGCAAGAACTTCTGCAATAAGCAGTAGTGTTTTGTCTCCTTCGTTATGCCCGTAAGTGTCGTTCAAGTCTTTAAAAGCATCTACATCCATAAACAAAAAGTAAAGTTCGTGTTTTGGCGGTAAGTACTTTATTCTTTTGGAAAGTTCAATCGAAAGTCTTCTTCGGTTGTAAATTCCTGTTAGCGGATCAAGAGAAACTTGTGCATTTAACGTATTTGTGTAAACTATCAAAAACGAAAATACCGGCGAGCTTGACAAAATAGGTACCGTTTGGAAAAACGGTTGTAAAATTGCGCAAACAAGCGGAGGTAATGCAAATGAAATCATTGTCAGCATTTTGCTAACATCTTTTTTTGTCATCTTGCTTCCGATAATTGCAAATTTTATCGATGCTAACACTATGTAAGCGTAAGACAATACGTGTTGAAAGTAGTAAAGCCATCCGCCACGAATGTATACGTAATCATTTGTTGCTGAATCAAAATCAAAATGGTAAAGCCAACCGGTAATGTCGTTTAATATGTACAAAGCAATTAGTGCAAAAATAGGGCAGAGTGAGATAATTTTTCCCGCGTTATTTATAAAAATTGTTTTTTTATACGTATATTCCGAGTATACAAACCACAAGTAAGCTGAAAGTGCAAAAGATAAAAAGTAAAAATTATTAACGAATTTTAACAACCACACAGGACGTGGCGATGCAAAGTTTAAAATCAAGCACCACGCACAATCAAATATGTTCATTGCCACAGCAAAGTAAATTGACAGCAAAAATACAAAACGCATTTTTGTCCTATCAATTCCGCTTTTTTTTGCTTTGATGGCTAAAATTAAAAGAAGAACAATGTTGGCGACGTTAATGTAAGCATAAGTAAAATGAGGACTACTGCCCATAAACTACTTAGACCCCCTTTTGCGATAACTTTGCCAAAAAGCATCTTTGTCTTGGTAAAGCATAATATCGGCATTTGTGTAAGCCGTACTAAAATCATTTCCGCCGTTAAACATTGCATATCCGCAACTAAAACCATACGGCAGCTCTTTACACTCCGTTCTTAAATTTTCAACAAGTTTTTTAACGTCCTCTTCACGAGTAGTGTAGTAAATAATTGCAAATTCGTCTCCGCCCAAACGATAAAGTTGAGCATTTTTGGACAAGCATTTTATTGCAGCATTTGCAAAAGCAACAAGCGCATTGTCGCCTGCAATATGTCCTTTATTATCATTTATACGCTTAAGTCCGTTTATATCAAACATAATGAAGTATCGTGCGCCGTTTTTTTCCGCATCTTTATAGAACTTACTTCTCACGTAAGCATTTGTAAGTGGATCACGTGTATACTTGTTGATAAGGAAAAACATATAGTAAAATATTTCACCTGCAATGCAAGCAGAAGGCAAAAGACCATGCAAGTCAAACTTTGCTTCCATTATTGTTGCGACAAGACACATCAAAGCTATGCAAATACAAACATTTAATTCCTGGTGATCAGCTTTTCTCGCACGCATAGCGCTAAACACAAGTATAAACACAAGGTAAATTGCGCTTACAACAAACGGCAAAAAGTGTAATGGTCCACCTGCATAGGTGTTGTTTTCTTCGATAGTAAATATTATTTTTACAAACATGCTTAAATACGAAAGCAAAGCATTTAAAACAGCCGGAATAGCAACGTAAAAAGAATATCTGCTGTTTTTGCTTCTGTCTCTAAGCGGAATAAGCGAAATAAAAAATGCAATAGCAGGTCTAAAAGCATACCCGGTAGCTGACGTTAAAAATCGCCAAGGGGATCTTTCGGTAAACATTTGCTCTAAATAGTGGTCAAAAAATTCGCTTACAACAACAATTAAAATACAGCTTGTAGCGCTGATGAAATAAACAAGCGACAATTTTGAATTAAGTCGATTGTACAAAATAAATATAAGGAAACAAATGCAAGTCAAAACCGAAACTATGTAATGATCGGCTTCTGCAATTAAAAATTCTCCCATAACTCTCCTTATACATTGACCGTACAAAAAATGTACAATCAATTCTCCTCCAAATTTCCGGTGATAGTGCACATTTGAAAATTTCAACAATGCATCGCATCACATTAAACATTTGTGCGCTATCTTACAAAAACAATTGGTATGCAAAAACTTTTTAACAAACTACAAATGTAGGAGAAAAAGTAAATCAACCGTTTTTCGTTGTAAAAAATCAATGAGTAAATTTGTAAGAATGGACACAACTATAGTT
>CAVEYD010000050.1:0-7195 GCA_963619835.1 bacterium
CTGTATGGCACTATTCTATAATATAAAAAGAAGAGCAATTTATAATTTTTTTTGTATTGATGTAAAATACAATTTTTGTTACACAAACGTTATTTGTTAAATAAACTTTAAAGGAGCTAAAAATGCAAATTCCTGTTTTGGTTGGTATTATGTCAACATTGCTTGCATCAGACAAACTTGTTACCGCTGAAGAATTGGCTGATAAATTTGAAATGAGCAAACGATCGGTTTATAGATATGTAGGCGTTTTGTCGGAAGGCGGAGTGCCGATCGAGTCGGTGCTTGGTAGGGGCGGAGGTTGGCGAATAATAGATACTTACAAGCTAAAAGCAACTTACTTCACCGAAGAAGAATATCAACGGACTTTATTGTGTCTGCAGAGTTTTTCCGTACAGGACGAAGCAACTAAGTTTGCTTTACAAAAGTTACAGGGATTAAAGCGTTCACATGAAACTGCAACCGTGCTTAAGTCTGAGCAGTTTGTCGTGGATGGCGCAGATATAGCTGTCGGAGATAAAGTCAGCATTCTGTCGGATTGTGTTGGACAAAAGAAGTTGTGCACAATAGAGTATCACTCTCGAGACGGCGTTGATACTGTTCGTGTTGTTGAACCTTATTGTATTGTGCTTAAAGATGGTATTTGGTATGTGTATTGTTTTTGTCGTTTGCGCAAAGGATTTAGATTTTTTAAGGTGAGCCGAATAGTAAGGTTAGACGTCGGGGAAAAGTTCGTCGGACGCGAATTCCATATGGACAGCTCTGTAATTCAGACCGATATGATAAAAAACAAGGAAATGTGTGAGGTAATTTTAACATTGCAAAACAAAGCCCTGTCTGCCTGTGAGGAGTGGCTCGGTGTAAACAGTGTAGCTAAAGTTGGCGATGTTTACATGGCAAGAGCAGTGTTGCCTTACGACGACATGTTGATTAACAAAATCTTGTCTCTTGGAGACGGTGTGAGAGTAGAAAAGCCACAACGACTGCGCCAGGCTGTGGTTGAACGTTGCAGTTGTATCGCAAACGAAAATTTGTCAAATAACGACTAAAATTTTAAAATGTCTATTGACATTGATTTGTCTAGTTGTTAAAATTAAGTAAAGTGTTTAATAAGTTTTTTACGAAAGAAAAGTGAAAAAAATTTTAAAGGCATGGTGGCATAATGAAATTATCTGACTATATTTCGCATGACGGGAAAAGAGTTCAACTTTATGTTTGGGATGATGTACAATCGCCTAAAGGTTTAATAAAAATTGCGCATGGCATGGCAGAACACTCCGCAAGGTACGACGATTTTGCCAAATTTCTTAATAAAAATGGTTATATCGTTGTTATGAACGATCACAGAGGCCACGGATTAACAAGCGGTGAGGACAGTTTGGGTTACGAAGAAGGCGATATGTGGACAAACAATGTGCTGGATCAAATGCATATTTTGTCCTGGTGTAAGCAAACATATCCAAACTTGCCTTTATTTATGATGGGACACAGCTACGGAAGTTTTGTTACGCAAGGAGTCGCCGAACTTCATCCGGATGTTAACGGCATTATTTTGTGCGGAACAAACTTCATGAAAGATATTAGCTATACGGCATGTAAAATTATCTCTCGTAGCATGTGTAGACATAAGGGAGGAAGGTATCCCGCACAGTTGATCGTAAACTTGTCTTTTAAGGCATACGAAAAAAAATTCCCCGGTAAAAATGCCTGGCTCAACCGCGACGCAGTGGAAGTTGGTAAATATAACGATGATAAACTGAATGGGTTTGTTTGTTCGGCTAATTTTTATCGCACGTTTATGGAAGGAATTTCTAAGCTTTACAAAAAACAAAATTACAAACAAATAAATGTCGATACGCCAATGCTACTGATTGCAGGCAACGATGACCCTGTAGGTAATTACGGAAAGGGCGTTTTGAAATTGCAAAACTTTTACAAAAAGAAAGTTGGCGTAAAGGATTTGACTTCAATTTTGTACGATGGGGCTCGACATGAAATTTTGAATGAGATTTGCAAAAATCAAGTTTATCACGATGTTTTAGCTTGGCTTGACGAGCATGTTGTTAAGTAGAATTGTGAAATGTTGAAGATAATTTTATTTCTTTCATACCAAAAAATGAAATATAGGTAAGCAGTAGGGCGATTTCCTTTTGAAATCGCTCTTTGTTTTATATTATTGTGCCGAAGCGTCACATTGTAGTTTGTATGTGGGGCATTTTTATTGCAATTTGGTTGCTATTTGTTGAGTGATTTTTTCATTTTGACATAAAAACGCTTGTCTAATATTTTAAAATATTGTAAAATAAAAAACGTATGGGGCCTAAAACCCCTCGTAAATGACAATTATATTCAGGAGGAATATCACAGTGGCAAAAAAGTATACTTATCTGTTTAGTGAAGGTAATGCAAAAATGCGCGAATTGCTTGGTGGCAAAGGCGCAAACCTTGCAGAAATGACCAATATCGGTCTTCCTGTACCTCAAGGTTTTACCATTTCTACAGAAGCTTGCACACAGTACTATGAAGACGGTCGCAAAATCAACGACGAAATTCAAGCTCAAATTATGGAATACATCGAAAAGATGGAAAAGATCACCGGCAAAAAGTTTGGCGATCTCGAAAATCCTCTTCTTGTTTCCGTACGTTCCGGAGCACGCGCATCCATGCCCGGTATGATGGATACAATTCTTAACCTTGGTTTAAACGATCAAGTTGTAGAAGTTTTGGCTAAAAAATCTAACAATCCTCGTTGGGCTTACGACTGCTACAGAAGATTTATTCAAATGTTCTCCGACGTTGTTATGGAAGTCGGCAAAAAGTACTTCGAAACTCTTATCGATGAAATGAAAGCAAAGAAAGGCGTTAAACTTGACGTAGAACTTTCTGCAGAAGATCTCAAAGAGCTTGCTAACCAATTCAAAGCAGAGTACAAGTCAAAGATCGGTAAGGACTTCCCGAGCGATCCTAAAGAACAACTCTTTGAAGCTATCAAAGCAGTATTCCGTTCATGGGACAATCCTCGTGCAAACGTTTATCGTATGGACCACGACATTCCGTACAGCTGGGGTACCGCAGTTAACGTACAAATGATGGCTTTCGGTAACATGGGTGACGATTGCGGAACAGGCGTTGCATTTACTCGTAACCCCGCTTCAGGTGAAAAGGGACTTATGGGTGAATTCTTAACAAACGCTCAAGGCGAAGACGTAGTTGCAGGTGTTCGTACACCGATGCCGATCGCTGAAATGGCAGAAAAATTCCCCGAAGCTTACAAAGAGTTCCAAAACGTATGCAACATTTTGGAAAATCACTATCACGATATGCAAGACATGGAGTTTACTGTAGAACACGGCAAACTTTACATGTTGCAAACTCGTAACGGAAAGCGTACAGCCGCTGCCGCTATCAAAATTGCTTGTGATCTTATCGACGAAGGTCTCATTACAGAGCAAGAAGCTCTTATGCAAATCGATGCTAAATCTCTCGATATGCTTCTTCACCCGACATTTGACGTAAATGCTCTTGCCGCAGCAGACAAAAACAACGTTGTTGGTAAAGGTATTGCTGCAAGTCCCGGAGCAGCTGCAGGAACAGTAGTGTTCACACCGGAAGATGCCGTAAGACTCGGAAAGGCAAAGAAGAAGGTTGTTCTTGTTCGTTTGGAAACTTCTCCCGAAGATATCGAAGGTATGAAATACAGCCAAGGTATCCTTACCGTTCGTGGCGGACAAACATCTCACGCTGCAGTTGTTGCTCGTGGTATGGGAACTTGCTGCGTATCCGGTTGCGGAGATATCAAAATTGACGAAGCAAACAAAGTATTTGAACTTGGCGGAAAAGTATTCCACGAAGGTAGCGAAATCTCTTTGGATGGTTCCACAGGTAAGATTTACAATGTAGCCATCAAAACCGTTCCCGCAGATCCTAACAGCGGATACTTTGGACGTATTATGAAGCTTGCAGATAAGTACAAGGCACTTGAAGTACGTACAAATGCCGACACTCCCGCAGATGCACAACGTGCATTTGAACTTGGTGCACAAGGTATTGGTCTTACTCGTACCGAGCACATGTTCTTTGGACCCGGACGTATTGACAAATTCCGTGAAATGATTTGCTCTGATACAGTTGAAGAACGTCAAATTGCTCTTGCAAAAATCGAGCCGATGCAACAAGCTGACTTTGAAGGACTTATGGAAGCTCTTAAGGGACAACCGGTTATCATTCGTTTCCTTGACCCACCTCTTCACGAGTTTGTTCCTACCGAAGAAAAGGATATTGAAGAACTTGCAAAAGCTAAACACAAGACAGTTGCCGAAATCAAACAACTTTGCAACTCCTTGCACGAATTCAACCCCATGATGGGCCACCGTGGATGCCGTCTTGCTGTAACATATCCTGAAATTGCAGTTATGCAAACAAAGGCAGTTATCAAGGCAGCATTGAACGTACAAGCTCGTCACCCGGATTGGAATGTAGTTCCCGAAATTATGATTCCTCTTGTAGGCGAAGTTAAGGAACTTGCATATGTTAAAAAGACTGTTTGTGCAACAGCAGATGCAGTTATCGCAGAAGCTAAGTCCAATCTCAAGTACATGGTTGGTACCATGATTGAAATTCCTCGTGCAGCTCTTACTGCCGATCAAATTGCTACAGAAGCCGAATTCTTCAGCTTTGGTACAAACGACCTTACCCAAATGACATTTGGATTCAGCCGTGACGATGCAAGCAAATTCTTGCCAAGCTACTACGGAGCAAAGATTTACGAATCTGACCCGTTTGCAAGACTTGACCAAGTTGGTGTTGGTAAACTTATGAAGATGGCTGTTACACTCGGTCGTGAAACTCGTCCATCGCTTCAATGCGGTATTTGTGGCGAACACGGCGGAGATCCCAGCTCAATTGAATTTGCTCACAACATTGGTCTTACCTATGTATCTTGTTCGCCTTATCGTGTACCTATTGCACGTTTGGCTGCCGCTCAAGCTAATATTCGTAATCCGAGGGCGTAAGCTTTTGGCGGAAAACGGTTAAATTCCGGCATTTTAATACTGAATTTTAAGAAAAACAGCCATTCTCGTTTGAGTATGGTTGTTTTTTTACTCTTCTGAATGCGGTTGAAAATCGGAAAATATGCTAAAAATAAGGGGTGGTTCCTCTTCCGTCGGCATTTTATAGGCTGCTTTTTATCCGTATTTATTTGTTCCAACTGCTCGTATTCGAATAGAGGTGGCAATCGTGGAAGTATGTGACATCTACAATAGAATTTGGAGTTATGTCCTTATTTTATTTTTGCAATGAGATAGATTTGGGAACTAGTGGCGTAAAACTATTGCTTGTGGACGCAAGCGGAAAGATTCTTGCCGAAGCAAACAAAGAATATCCCGTGCTATATCCGCAGTCTAATTGGACGGAACAAAATCCCGAAGATTGGTGGAATGCGACAATGAACGGATTGCAAGAACTTTTGAACGGGCAGGACAAGTCTGCCGTCAAAGGGATATCTTTCGGCGGTCAAATGCACGGACTAGTTGTATTGGATAAAGGCAATAAGGTTATCCGCCCGTGTATTCTTTGGAACGACGGGCGAACGGAAAAGCAGACCGAATATCTTAATAATAAAATAGGTAAGGATAAGTTGTCCGCCTACACGGGCAACATAGCGTTCGCAGGCTTTACTGCACCGAAATTGCTTTGGCTGAAAGAAAACGAGTCGCAGAATTTTGAGAAAATCGCCAAAATAATGCTTCCCAAAGATTATCTTGCATACAGGCTTTCGGGTGCATTTTGCACCGACTATTCGGACGCAAGCGGCACGCTTCTTTTAGACGTTAAGAACAAGTGCTGGTCAACGGAAATGCTGAATATTTGCGGAATATCCGAGAGGCAATTGCCTAAACTTTACGAAAGTTACGAGGCAGTCGGAACTATCAAAAAGGAAATAGCAGAGCGGCTCGGCCTTTCGGATTCAATAAAAATAATTGCGGGCGCGGGGGATAATGCCGCCGCCGCAATCGGTATGGGCGCAGTGGAAAGCGGAAGTTGTAACATATCTCTCGGCACGAGCGGTACTATATTTATATCGCAAGAAACCTTTTCGGTGGACGATAAAAACGCTTTGCACTCTTTTGCCCACGCAAATGGTAAGTGGCATTTGATGGGGTGTATACTCTCTGCTGCAAGTTGTCGTGCGTGGTGGCTCGAAAAGGTCATTGGCACGGACGATTATGCTTACGACGAAGAGCAGGCGGCGCAAGCGGAAACGGACGGACTGTATTTCCTGCCGTATCTTTCGGGAGAGCGCAGTCCGCACAATGACGTAAACGCGCGCGGAGCATTTTTAGGGCTTACCGCAACTGCTACGAGAGCGCAGATGAGTAAAGCGGTTATGGAAGGAGTTGCGTTTGCACTTCGGGACTGCTTGGAGGTGGCTAAGGCAAACGGTGTAATTCCCGTAAAAGCGACGGTATGCGGCGGCGGTGCAAAGAGCAAACTATGGCGGCATATAATAGCCGACGTTCTTAATTTGCCCGTTTTAACTTGTGAAAATGCGCAAGGTCCTGCTTTCGGTGGGGCTATTCTCGCTATGGTTGGTTGCGGTGAATTTGAAGATGTAAAAAATGCTTGTAAAAAACTTATTCGTTATGAGGGGGAAATCAAGCCGAAAGGTGATGATAGTATAACTTATGAGTTAAAATATCAAACTTATAAATTATTGTATCCTGCGTTAAAAAATGTATTTAGTTAAAATATGAATTGCTATTTGACAATAGACAATAGGTGCGTCAAGCAGACGGCAACTCGTGGGTTGGCTTGACGGTAACGATATAGAAATTGGATTGTTATCATAATAGTACAGTTGAAAAACCCTCGAAAATATAGTAAAATAAAAGCGAGGATAAAAAAAATGAAGTATGATAACATACTCATCATGTTATCGGGCAGGAATTCGATGAGATTGTAATGCTGACGGATGCTTCATTTTTTTTTATAGCGAAGACGGGGAATTTTCGATAGCAGACAGTAATGCTACCTATCGATTGCTTTTGGAAGCTTTTGCGCAGGCTAATATCAAAAATCCAAGAAAGTAATTTTTGGTTAGATTTTAATACATTATTTCAAAGGCAATTGTTCAAATTTGAACAGTTGCCTTTTACTTACAAATTATTCAGTAAAATTTGTGGGTATAATGTAAATA
>CAVEYD010000051.1:0-7138 GCA_963619835.1 bacterium
TGCATGTAGTAGTAAAATTTTTTCATATTTATTTTTTCGAGAATAGCAAGTTCGCCAATCGGCTCCGAAGGTTCTACGAAAATCGCATTGATTAGCTAAAAATTTAATATATGTGATGTTAGAACTTGCTCGGGATTGTTGAATGGTGTGGTTTTGTTTTTGACAAAGCCTTGCTTTTCAGCGGCTCGGGCTATTTTTATTGAAAATAGATAGCAAATTATGGAGGAGGAATTCCTATGAAAAAACTAAAACTATTGCTTGTTTTGGTTGTGGTTTTGGCATTAGTACCGCTTACCTTTGCGGCATGTGAAGATCATACGCATGCGTTTGGTAACGATTATACTATTGTCACCGCTCCCACGGCCACTGCAGAAGGCTCGGCAACGCACACTTGCGCTTGCGGAGAAACCGAAACGGTAGCAATCCCCGCTCTTTCCGACACATCGGTTTGGACGGCAGTAGCTAACCCCGGTGCAACACACACAACCGACGGAACAATGTCATATTTCTCGGTTTACGGCAAGGTGGATGTTGCCGTAGCAAAAACGGGAGATCACACATTCGACCAACACATTGCAACCGACGCATTCAAAGTTAGCGATGCAACTTGTTCGGCAAAAGCAGTTTACTATGTAAGTTGCGTTTGCGGAGTTAAAGGCACCGAAACTTTCGAATATGGCGAAACTCTTGCTCACTCTTACAGCGCGTTTGTAAGTTGGAGTGTCCAACCCACACTCACAACAGACGGTACTGCATTGCTCAAGTGCGCAAACTGCTCGGCTACAACACTTGCACCCGTAGCAAAGCTTTCGGACGCATCCGTTTGGACGGCAACAGTTGTAACGCCTGTTTCTCACACGGCAGACGGCACAACCGATTATTCTAATGCTGCTTACGGCAAAATCAGTGTAACCGTTCCCAAAACAACCGATCACTCTTATGTTGGCGAAATTATTTCACAGCCCACATGCGAGACAGCCGGCGCAACCAAGTACGTTTGTTCTGTTTGCCAAGACACTTACACAATGTCCATCAGCGCTCTCGGACACTCTTGGAGCACCGATGCAATCGAACTCGAATCTGACAGCAGCTATCACGTAAATTACTGCACACGTTGTAATGCAATCAACAACGAAAGCAAAACAACTCACACTTACGGCGAAGACTATCAAGTTGTTGCCAAGGACATCAACGGCACCGAAATTTCTTATGCTCATGCTTGTACCGCTTGCGGACACGTAGAAACAACAGTAGAAGTCCCCGGTTACGTTGAGTACGCTTGGGGCAAAGGCGACTATGTAGCACCCACCTACTTCAAAGCAGGTAGCCAAACCTACACAAAGGGCAGCTACACTTATGTAGAAGTTTTGCCCAAACTCGTAGCTCCTTACGAAAGCAAAACTTACTCCGTAATAGAAGTTTCTCACGACGACGGAATAAGTTCCGGAAAAATCACCGACTACAATTGGTCAGGTTGCAAACTTGTTATTGATGCCAACGGCAACGGAACTGCAACTTCTAACCCGTTTAACGGAAGTGTTTCGTTCACTGCCTACAACGATGCAAATTGCCAAGTAACGTTTACTTGCCAAGGTAGTACCGACAAGAAAACATACACAGGCTCTGTAACCGAAGACGGTGTAATGGCAGTTATCGACGAAGACGGCACCCGCTACATTCTTATTCCTTCAGAAGATGTTAGTTCAAACGACATCAACGGTTCTTTCTGGAAGGTTAACAACGAAGTAATCTATGCAGTCAACGTATTCCTTAATTGTTCTTATGCAGAAGGTCACCAAGTAAACGCCTTCTTCAAGGGCAACAATGCTTACATTGGCGGATGGTTCGAAGATATCTATGGCGACAAAGTTTCTGCAGTCAACTGCTACAACAACGAAAAAGGTGTTGTTGTCGGCGACTTTGCTGCTTACGTATTCGACGGAACAACACTTGTCGAGTCCGACGGCTATCATGGCGAATATGCTTTAACCGTCGATGGTGCTCCTTACGGCACAGCTGTTTTAAGCGGTGAAGGACACTTCACTATTACGGATATTGCCGGCAACACAATTTCCGGCACCTACAAAGAGGATGCAACTCAAGACGGCAAGTTTGATATTTACGTAATTGAAGACGGCAAAAAGATCGATTATCTCTCTGCACAATTTGTAGAAGAAATTCTTGTTGCAAACCACGTAAAAGTTAACCTTACTTACAACTTTGGCAGTCACTATGTAGCAGAATCGGAAGTTGTTCGCGTTAGCATCAACATTCCCGTTGAACTTCTTTCACCGGTAAGTAAAGATGCCGACTATATGTTCACAGGTTGGTATGCCGACGAAGCTTTCAAAACTCCCGTAACCGAACTTGTTCTCACAAAAGATAGTTCCGCAACAACGCTTTATGCAAAATGGGACAACAAAATTATCATAGCACTTGACGACAAAGCCGACACAACAAAGACTTCCGTCGAGTTGGCTCTCTCTGCTTCGACACTTTCTGCTTTGCCTTCTTACACAGCAGAAGAAATCAAAGAAATCGGTGGCACAAGTTACTACTTTGCAGGTTGGACGTTCAAAACAGACGATGACGAAATCGAAATCGACGAAACCACAACCAACACTGCAGATATGGCAAGCGGCACAATCGTTGCCAACTGGAAACTCGTTCCCGCCTACTACGGAAGCTACAAAATGTTCGACACCGGATACGAAGCAAACAAATGGAGCGGTAGCAAAACACTAACTTTTGCCCTTGACGGAACAGTAACCGGAAGTCTTGAAGGCACTGTAGCTTCTTATGATACCGCAACCGGCAAAATCACATTAGATAGCAACAAGTTCGTTTACTTCGATGCAGCATCTCAAACCATGGTTGGTAGTTATAGTACACTTGGATCTTCAATCACTGTTAACGAACTTTACTTTGGTGCAAAAGATTTGGCATCAAATGGTGACTATGTAAACTATGCTGTTAAAATCGATTCAAGCACATACAATGCTCGTTTCTTTGCTTACAACGGACACAACACGTTGTTCTACAACGGCACCTACTACGGAGACGTTGCAGTAACCGATGCTCTCGGCAACGCTCTTGCAGTTAGCACAAGCGAATCTAACAGCATTCAATCTGCACAAACTCTTATCGCAAAAGATTCTGCCGGCAACACAATTTTTGCAGTAGCTGCCGATGGAACAAGCTTCAAGGGTGGCACAAAAACCAAGTCTCTTGACTCCTACTTTGGCACTTACACGCTCACAGACGGCACAATCGTATTTGACGGACTCGGCAACTTTGTATGGGGCGAAAAATCCGGTACTTACACCAAGACCGATGCAGGCTTCGACCTCTTTGTTGTAAAGAACGACGTCAATGTCGAATACCACACAATGACAGTTGCCGAAGGCACAAAAGATGCAACAATCACTGCACAAACAGTAACTCTTACTCTTGTTGTACCTGCCGACACAACCAAAAATTCAACAATCACAGCATACTTAAAAGTTGCAACCGCTTTGCCGGTAGATATCTCTGTTGACGGCAAAATCTTCCGTGGTTGGTACAAGGAAGAAGCATTCACAACCGCAATCGAAAACAACTCTTTTGTTGCAACCGAAAGCACAACATTGTATGCTAACTATCAAGACAAAGTAACCGTAACCCTTCACTTTAACGACGGCACAACGGAAAACGAAACCAAGCAAATTGCTAAGGGCGAAACTCTTACACTTGACGTTCCTACTTATGCTAAGCACTCATTTGTTTCTTGGCACACCGATGCGGATCTTTCAAGCGAAGCATGGGTTTCCGGCACAACCGTAGTTTCTGCCAACATCGATTTGTATGCAAAGTGGGAAGATTGTGCTTACGCTCAAAGCTACACATTCGCTTACATTTCATCTTACAGAAACAGTAACAGCAGTTCAAGTGGTTACATGACAATCAAAACTGCAACCGACGGTTTGTCCTTTGTCGGAACAGGCGTTGGAACATTTGCTCACACCGACAACAAGGAAGTTTTGCCGTTTGACGGATGCACAAGCACAGCTTCGTACACCGAAGGTAGTTCTTGGAGTGGCACAACGGTTTACGTTGGTTACGACATTACAATTAACGCTTACGACAAAGCAACCGGACTTGTAACATTTAACGTAGTTAAACACGGTAAATCAAGCGACTCAACCTACACTTACTACGGCTATCTCGATTCCGCAACAGGCATCATCGTTGCCGACTATGCAAAGGCAAGCAAAACTTTCGAAAAAGTTGCAGTATTCCTTCCCGAAGGTTATGCAATCAGTGGAACTTATGCTTCATTGTGGGGCAAAGCAGTTGCAGCTGACGGCAAAGCAATGTTCATTGACTACACCGATTCTGCAAATGCTGTTCACACAATCTTTGTCGACAACGGCACAGTTTACTTCGATGCAACTGTTGTAGACAGTGCAAATGCTCACATTTCGGCAGACAGCGTTTACAAAGCTAACTACGTCAAAGTTTCCAACGGCTCAACCGATTTGTACACTGTTGGTTACAACGGAACAACCCTTGTTGCCTTCGATGGTTACGAAGGAACTTACACCGCAACAGGCGACGTAGCATCTATCACGCTTGACGGTCTCGGATCAATCACCATCGGCAGTGATTCTGCAAAGATCACCATCACAAACAATGCAGCAAACGTAACAGTTGGCGGAGTTTACTACGAAATCACCAACATTGACAAGACTGCTCACACATGTACTGTTTCCGCTCCTAAAGCTACAGTAAACTTCGTGTTAGAACATGCAAGTCTTACCGGCGGAACAGCTCAACAAGTTGGCATCAAAGTTGCTTACACGTTGCCCACACCTACATGCGAAACAGGTTATCAATTTATCGGTTGGTACAAGGAAGACACATTTGCAACAAAAGTAACATCCGTTACTCTTGACACAACCGATGCAGTTACTTACTATGCAAAGATCGAAACCGTTCCCGCATGGGCAGACAAAGCAACCGCAACAGAAGTAGCTTATTCCGACAACGTAGCAATCAGTGGCGAAACCAACGAGCTCAACCAAACTTACTATGCTAAACTCGTCGTCGCCGAAGCCGGTAACTACTATTTCTATTCTGATGATCCCACAAAAGTTGGTGGCGATGGTAGAATTTCCTATGCAAGATATTCAATTCTTGACAGCGACGGAAAAGGCGTAACAAGTGGCACAAATCTTTCATTTGATACTTTCAATACAGTTTCGTTGACAGCCGGAACTTACTACGTCGAAGTTAACCTTGGCGGTAAAGTAACAGGTTCATCCTACACATACAAAGTTTGGGGAACATTTGCTATCAACGTAGTCAAGGGCGCTCACGACACAGCCGACAAAGCTATTTCTTACACTCTTGCAACTGAAACAGCAGTAGTAGAGCAATCTGGTGAAGACAAGATCAACACAGTTTACTCTGTACAACTCGAAGCCGGCAAGACGTACACTTTGTCAATTACTTCAACAAAATATGCTCGTATTTCATTGTACAGCGACACAACATTTAGTAAAACCGTCAATATGTATGTCGGAACGAGCACATCTGCATCAACCTATGTATATGCTAATGGTTCAACTAATACAGCTAAAATCACTGTTGAAACAACCGGTACTTACTACATTGTAACCCAATACAGCTTAACTTTCACCTTGTCTGAAGTTACCGAAACTGCAGAGGCTTAGTAGAAGTAAAAACCAAGTTTCAAACATTCTTTTGGCACTTGCCAAAATTTTGTAAAGGTTTCTAAACTAAATCAAAAAACTCACATCTCATTTTGAGGTGTGAGTTTTTTTGCATTTATCAAACTCTAAAAATCAAACTCACCAATCAACAAATCAAACTCAATAGTCAACAAATTTTATGTTTTCAATTTGAGCCGATAGTATGTTTTTCCGTTTATAAAACTTACAAATTAAAAAATATCTAACAACAAAATTTATTTTCACAGTACTAACGATTTTTTTATTTATCAAACTCACCAATCAACAAAGTAAACTCACCAATCAACAAATAAAACTCACCAAATTTATCGTCTAATTTCATTCACACAAAACTTTGCAAAAATGTTTAATAATTTGTAAAAATTGTTATTAAAACCGTTGACAAAAATAAAATCGGTGCTATAATACACTTGATTTCAAAAATATGTTAGATAACTTTTTGCGGTAGCATTGTTCAAAACAATTTTACTTGCAAAACTTTATCAAAAAGAGAGGCAAAAATGTCAAAAAGTATTTACAGTTTGTTGCTGTCGGACGAAGTCGTGCATCAGTTGGACATGTTGGCAGCAACTCGCGGACTTTCACGTTCGGCAGTTATCGATGCTATTTTGGCGGACTATGCAGGAGTTTCAAACGGTGACGAAAAAATGCGCAGTGTTTGGCAGGAAATGGAAAAAATGCTTGCTCGCACTCACACAATGCACTTTGTAAACAATGCGCAAACAAACTTGGCACAAATTGTTACCACGTTGCCGTTTAAGTACAGCCCAAAAATTCGCTACCAGTTAGAACTTTCCGGCAAAAACGATCGCATTTGTGCAATCACGTTAAACACTCGCACGCAAAATCCGTTGTTGACAACGGCGTTCAACAATTTTTACGAACGTCTTGCCGTCTTAGAACGTCAGTACTTAAACAACGTTTCGGCACGTTTTGGCAACGGCAAGTACGTAAGTGTGTTGTACGGAAACAAAAACGAGCCAACAAACGTAGCTTGCGAAATTTTGGAGTACGTTGTAACGCTTGACGGCATGTTACGTTCGTGGCTCAACGGAGACGAGCAAACAGTTGTCAATTTGTTTGCCGATTACGTAGCCAAGCATCATGGCAACCGACTTTCCAGCGACGACAGTTACTTAATCGAGTAGCCACTTGCAAGCCCAAAATTTTGCAAACGCTACATTGTAAAATATTTTGTAAAAATTCGTCAGTAAATTTACGGCACAAAAACTTGACACAAACCAATCAATTTACAACACAAAAACTTGAAACAAAAAAGCAATATTTATGCACAAAAATTGCCCACAAAAAGCAATATTTATGCACAAAAACTTGACACAAAAAAACAATATTTATGCATTAAAAATTGACATAAAAAGCAATAT
>CAVEYD010000052.1:0-7039 GCA_963619835.1 bacterium
ACGTTTGTAGCACAGTGAAAAGCGGAAGTCAACGGCAAAAAATTGTTACTTAAAACTATAAAAAAATAGAGAGTTGAACTTGATTAAAAAGTTTGACTCTCTTTTAATTTATGCAACAATTTTTGTGCTAAATCGTTGACTTCGGTTTTTCGAAAATGCAAATATATAAAATTCTAATCTTTTCTCGGTGCTACTTCCGTTTTTTGCCGAAAGGCGAAAAATAAATCTGGAGGTATCCAAGAAAATGAAAAATCAAAAATCAGATTTCAGTGTATTAAAAGAAGAAATCGCACAGAACAATGTTCTAAACATGGCAGAACTAATTACCATTATGGAAGTCAGATTCCAAATAGGCTATATAATTGCAGCATGCTTTGGGATAGGCACGGCGATACGGCTTATCTCGGCGGAACGATAAGTTTGAGCCATCGTAGCGATTCCGGAAAAGTCCGTGGTCTAATTGAAGACGGCTTCAACGCGGCAATGAGGAGAGCGGCTTCTCAAGGCTACGACGTGGCGGGTATGACCTTACGCGCGGACGATATCTCGTTTGAAGTTGCCGATAACTATTAGTATAAAAGATTTTTAGATAACAGGAAGTTCGTTTTTGCTTGCGAGCTTCCTTTTCTATTGCTCTTTTTTTGTTCGTGTGCATTTACGTTAAAAAAACGCCTATAACCGACTTATACAAATTTGTTTTGGGCTTTTGTTTTACAAAATAAAAATGCTTTTAATTTGTTAAAATTTTAATATTTTGTAAAAAAATAATGTTTTTGTAAAAAAAGATCAGGGCTTAGTTGCCTTGATCTTTTAGACGATAATATAAATACTTTCCCCCAACTGCCACAGCATTTTGTTAATGAAGGAAAGAAATGTTGTTTGTCAACGTTAGACAAAATTTTGTTTAGAGTAAAATAACCTACTCGTTAGTCCACCATTGCGTTGTTAAAGAACGGTTGTGCCTTTGCGAGGCGTTGGACAAAAAATATTCTGCTTGCCAAATTTGTTTTCAAGAATCGATAAAACATTGTTTTTGTTTTCGTTTTTAACTGCGATTAAAATTGTGCCGGCAAAACCACCACCATGAACACGAACGGAACAATCCGGACAATTTAACTGAACAAATTCGATGGCGGTCATAAGTGTGTTGTCGCTATCGGCAACGCAATTTTGAAGTTTGTGTGCACTACTTAGTCCACTATCGGAAAGCAGTTGTAAAAGCGAATCGTGGTCGCGAGTGATAAGTGCTTTTTCCGCTTTGTTTACTCGCTTGCACTCTTCAAAAAAGTGATCGGCACGAAAAACAGGACGTGTACCGTAAAGACTTACAAGCGAATCGATACTTGAAACAAAATTCGAGTAGTTGACATCTACAAGACGGCTTTTTTGAAAATGCTCGGCAATTTGAAACATGTCTTGGGGAATTTGCGCATAGTTTTTAGTAAGATCCGAATGGGAACGCCCTGTTTTTACAACAATTAGGGTTAGTCCGTCTAAAACACGAGGATCGAACGCGCGACAATCAAGACTTGATTTGAAGTCGACGGAAACAATTCCGCCTGTTGCAATTACACATTGATCAAACAATCCGCTGGGCTTACCAAAATAGACGTTTTCGGCATACTGCCCGGCATAAACAAGTGCGTTGAATGAAATTTTGCCATCGTTGTAAAGACAATTGATAATGCTTGCAACCATAAGCTGAAAAGCAGCACTTGAGGACATTCCGCCACCGATGGGGATGGTTGAATCTAAAATAGCATAAAATCCACCGATTTTGTAGCCTTGCGATTTGAGATAGGAAATTACTCCTTTGGTCATGCCGACACTTCCACCGCAAATACGTTCGATAGAATCTAAATTGAACGAAACGTCACTACGTCCTTTACTTTTTATGACAACTTTGTTTTTTTTATTTGGGGCAAAAGCACAAACAATATCAAGATTGACGGCGCAACCGATTACTTTGCCTCCGTTGTGGTCGACGTGGTTGCCGATAAGCTCCACTCGTCCCGGAGAGGAAACAAAGTAACAACCATCTTGACGAAAAATTTTTTTGAATTGGAAAAGTAAGCTCTGATACCGCGTTAACGTGGTGAGCGTTGCTTTGCCGTAAACTTCCGCAAGTGATTGAGTTGTAATTTCTTTTGTGAAATACTGCATGCTTTAGCCTTTTTGTGTTTGATACTAAGTTTATGTTAGCACAAAAAAATTTTTTTTGCAACATTTAACTTGATAAAATACCACAACACAGTTAAAAATGTGATTTACAAAACGAAAAACATTGATAAATAATGTAAAATAATTGCAAAAAGGTTCGCTTTTAACAATCAAATAATTGACGGCAGAAAAGTAAGAGAGTATAATCTATTAGTTAAAATTTTGTTTGATAAAATAAGTTATCAAAAAATCGCAATGATGCGAGCATGGAGAAGGTATGAGAGAAAACATTAGAAACATTGCTATAATTGCCCACGTTGACCACGGCAAGACAACACTTGTGGATCAACTTTTAAAGCAAAACGGCATATTCCGCGCAAATGAGGTTGTTGCAGAACGTGTGATGGACAGCAACGACATCGAACGTGAACGCGGAATTACCATTCTTGCAAAAAATACGGCAATACACTACAAGGGAACAAAAATAAATATTATCGACACACCGGGACACGCAGACTTCGGCGGTGAAGTGGAACGTATTCTTTCGATGGTTGACGGTGTTTTGCTACTTGTTGACGCTATTGAAGGTTGCATGCCTCAAACAAGGTACGTTTTGAAAAAAGCTCTCGGTTTGGGCAAAAAAGCATTGGTTGTTATCAATAAAATTGACAAGGGCGAATTTGACGAACACGAACTCCGTGAACAAATAATGGAATTGTTTATGGAATTGGGCGCAAACGACGATCAATTTGACTTCAAAATTATTTACGCATCGGCTAAACAAGGCTGGGCAACAGATACACTGGGCAAGCCTTCTGCTAACATGGATCCGCTTTGCGATGCAATACTTTCGGAAATTCCCTGTCCGCAAGGTGATTTGAACGGCGGACTTCAACTGCTTATTTGCAACATTGACTATGACGAATATGTTGGCAGAATTGGTATAGGAAAAGTCAACCGCGGACACATTGACGTTGGACAACAAGTTACATTGTGCCATCACGACGGTACTTTTAGCAACGCAAAAGTTGCAAGACTTTACCAGTTTGAAGGTCTTAAAAGAGTTGATTGCCCCGAAGGCGACATGGGAGATATCGTTGCGGTAAACGGCGTTGCCGACATGAACATCGGTGACACACTGTGCAGTGTAGACTGCGTTGAACCACTACCGTTTGTACATATTGACGAACCGACAATTTCAATGATGTTTATGGTAAACAACAGTCCGTTTGCCGGAAAAGAAGGCAAGTTTGTTACAAGTAGACACATTAGAGCAAGACTGTTTAAAGAAGTTGAAACAAACGTTTCGATGCGTGTTGAGGAAACCGAAAGTCCCGACTGCTTTAAAGTGTACGGACGCGGAGAATTGCACCTTTCAATTTTGATTGAAAACATGCGCAGAGAAGGTTACGAATTTCAAGTATCTCGCCCGAAAGTTATTTTCCGTGAGATTAACGGCGTAAAATGCGAACCTATTGAAGACTTGGTTGTTGAAGTGCCTGAAGACTACGTCGGAAGCGTAATGAACAAGCTCGGTCAAAGAAAGGCCGAACTTACAAACATGGCTCCGGACAATCACGGTGCAACAAGGCTTGAGTTTAAAATTCCTTCACGTTGCCTTATGGGATACAGAAGCGAACTGCTTACCGACACAAAGGGTTTTGGTGTTATGAGTAGCGTATTTAATGATTACGAACCGTACAAGGGAGATATTCCCGAACGTTCGAGGGGAAGCTTGGTGTGCTTTGAAGACGGAATAACCACCGCTTACGGATTGTTTAACGCACAAGAACGTTGCACGTTGTTTGTGGGTGCAGGACTACCTGTTTACGCTGGTATGGTTGTTGGAGAAAACAGCCGTGAGGACGACATTTCCGTAAACGTTTGCAAAGCAAAACACCTTACAAACTGCCGAGCAAGCGGAAGCGACGAAGCTTTGAAACTTACTCCACCGACAATCTTGAGTTTGGAACAATGTCTTGAATTTATCACCGATGACGAATATGTTGAAGTTACTCCCAAAAGTATAAGATTGCGTAAAGCGATACTCGATCACAGCGAACGTATGCGTATTTGGGCAAGAAACAACAAAAAGTAAACTGTAAAATAAAAGAGATGCAACCATTGTTGCACCTCTTTTTTTGTTGATTTTTATTTTATGTTTTTTAATTTTTACTTTTTTGCAATCGACTTCGTCTTAAAATTTTTGATTTTTGACTTTTAATTTTTGAAAAATTAAGTAGATTTTAATAAATATCTTTAATCAATTTAGACTTTTTGTTTGTTTTTAAATTAGCTGTTTTTACGTCCGAAAATAGCGACAAGACGAATGAGAAGCTCTAATATTTCAACATAAATGTAGGTTAAAGACGTAACCAATGAGAAAGCCAAATTCCATTCGTAGCCACTGTCCATTCCACCGGCAATCATGGCATCTGCTGTTTGCAAGTCCGACATAAGCATAATTGTTGCGATGATTATGCAAAGTGCGGAAACACCGATCATTAGAAGCGTGTACATGTTGTAGGGAAGTGCTCCAAAAGCTGCCAAAAGACCGACAACTGCAGAAACTATAATAATACTGGTAAATGCAATTAAAAGTCCGCGTAAAAATCTATTGGAAACTTTTACTTGCAAAAGCTTGTTGAGTACAATTGCAACAAAGAACAAAACTATTGTACCGAGAATAGCGGTGAAAACAATTCCCTGTAGGTACAAATCGGCAAGCAAAGATACACTACCGAGTAAAATTCCTTGGCAAATTCCGTACACAAAGCCTAAAACTTTGACTGTTTTGGGGGCAAATGCGATTATAATTGACGAAACAATGGTAGCTACAAAAGAGATACCAAGTACCCATATACATACCGTTGCAAGCTCTTCCGTCAAACCGACCAAGGCATATAAAAGTCCAAAGTAAGCGGCAACAGCTCCTAACAACGTAGCAACGGCAAAAAGTACTGTTTTTAGAATCAATCCGCCGTAAGAAGCCGATTTCGTTTGAACGGCATATCTTCCGTCTTGCGACTTGTTTTGCATGCGACGAAGTGCTAAATTTCCCATTTTCATAGTTAAAAATCCTTTAGACATTGATTGACGAAACTAAAAAACAATCTTTTTTGACTTTTTAGTTGCATCCTTGTCTAAACGTATTGTAGCACATAATTGTGCAAGTTGCAATAATTTAATGGCATAATTGCCTTTCAGTTAACATTAAACAAAATTGCTTTATAAAATATCTTGACAAAAAAACTGTTAAAAACTAAAATGTAAGTTGGTTTTGAACACAAAAAAATGTTGCGTTTTTGTTATTTTTGACCTGCCTCGAGCGAAAAATAATGAAAAACGTCAAAAAATAGGAGATAATTATGGCTGAACTTACAATGGACAAACTGGTTAACCTTGCTAAAGGCAGAGGTTTTGTTTACGCAGGCAGTGAAATATACGGCGGACTTTCTAACTCGTGGGACTACGGCCCGCTTGGCGTTGAAATGAAAAACAACATCAAACAAGTGTGGTACAGAAAATTTGTCAAGGAAAATCCGTTGAACGTCGGTATTGACTCGGCAATTCTTATGAACCCGAAAACTTGGGAAGCAAGCGGACACTTGGGCGGATTTAGCGATCCCCTTATGGACTGCAAAAGCTGTAAAACAAGATATCGCGCCGACAATTTGATTGAAGAATATCAAGCTAAACACGGTGTTGACGTGCCTGTTGCAAGCATGACAAACGAACAAATGCACGACTACATTGAACAACATCAAATTCATTGTCCGGTGTGCGGAAAGTGCGATTTTACTCCGATTCGTAAGTTTAACCTTATGTTTAAAACTTTTATCGGTGTTACGGAAAACAGCACAAGTACGGTTTATTTACGTCCCGAAACGGCACAAGGCATTTTTGTAAACTTCAAAAACGTACTTCGCACCACTCGTCGTAAAATTCCTTTCGGCATTGGACAAGTTGGCAAATCGTTCCGCAACGAAATTACTCCCGGAAACTTCATTTTCCGTATCCGTGAGTTTGAACAAATGGAATTGGAATTTTTCTGCAAACCCGGAACTGACCTTGAGTGGTTTGAATATTGGAAAAACTTCTGCAAACAGTGGCTACTTGACCTTGGTATGAAAGAAGAAAACTTGCGTTTAAGAGATCACGACAAGGAAGAGTTGTGCTTCTACAGCAAGGCAACAACCGACTTTGAAGTGAAATTCCCGTTCGGCTGGGGTGAACTTTGGGGAATTGCCGACAGAACGGACTACGACCTTACAAGACACAGCGAAGTTTCCGGTCAAACCTTAGACTACACAGACCCCGTTACAAACGAAAGATATATTCCGTACGTAATTGAACCGAGTCTTGGAGCGGACAGAGCATTTTTAGCATTTTTGGCTAATGCTTACGACGAAGAAGTTGTTGGAGAAAATGACACTCGTGTTGTGCTCCACTTGCATCCGGAAATTGCACCCGTTAAAGCTTGCGTGTTGCCACTATCCAAAAAGCTTGGTGAAAAAGCAACTGAAATTTACACAGACTTACTTAAAGAATTTACTTGCGAATACGACGAAGCAGGAAGCATCGGTAAGCGCTATCGCCGTCAAGACGAAATCGGTACACCATTCTGCATTACAGTAGACTTTGATACCGAAGTTGACGGATGTGTGACCGTTCGCGACAGAGACACCATGCAACAAGAAAGAGTTGCAATAAGCGAATTAAAAGATTATCTAAAGAAACGTATCTTTATTTACTAAAAATTGTGTTTGTTGTTAACAGGCTTGTTTACTTAACATGTAAAAAACATGATGCTATAGAAATTTTGAAAAGTGCGACAAAACGTCGCACTTTTTTTACGACTTTTTTACCTATCTTTTAT
>CAVEYD010000053.1:0-7037 GCA_963619835.1 bacterium
TGTTTTTCTAAACTTTTTTCACAATTTTTTTAAGCTTTTTTGTAGATATTATTTTTTATAATTTGTGCAATATCGTAGCGTGATTTTACTATCGTATGTGGCAAAGTAGTCAAAGGCAAAATGCTTAAAATCATTACTTTGATATTTAACCATTCAGTTTTTGCCAATACATATATTCCACAATTTATCTCAAACGTATTTATAACAAATTTTTTATAATACAGAACAAATCATTTTTTAAGTAAACTTTGAAAATGTTTCTTGCGAAAGAAAATTTATTTTATACCCAATAATGCTTGTTTGTTTGTACAGTACGTAATATCTTTTCTGCCTGAAATCAAACGGCAAAATTCTTCGAATTTTTTCCAGGTAATCCACTCGGCGTCCATTTCATAGCTATGTCCCCAAATGTAGAAAAGGGCACCCTGCGGATAGTCATTTTCTAAAAAGTCTTTTGCAAGCGAAAACATTTTGTCAACTTCAATATAACACACCGTCGGATTAAAACGATACAAGTTATCACATGGCTCAAAAGAGTATGTGGACTTAATTGTACGAGCATACCTGACTCCCGTATTCTCACGGATAATTTTGGCAACGCGATCATCATTATTGATACCGGCACCGGGATAAGCCATTCCGACAACGTCTTGCCCGAAAATTTCAGATAATTGCAATCGATCTCTTTCAACCTGATACACGATTGTTTCATCGTCAAGCTCCGGAAGCATGGGGTGTGTTAAAGTATGAACGGCTACTTCGTGCCCTTCGTAAATGCGAATTGCGTTAGATATGCTATTTTTATTGTGAGTTACTACGTGTCCATTCGTGTTTGCTATTCCGGGCAAACCAAAGTAAGATGAATTTAAATTAAACGTAGCTTTAAGTCCGTAGCTATTAAGAATATCAACCAGTCGACTGTCCTGGGTTATGCCGTCGTCAAAACTAAATGTAATAATTTTTTTACCTTTCACGCTTTCAAGCATAATTTCTAACCTCTACAAGAAAAATTATTTTTGTACTTTCGTATGATTTATATTATGTGTAATAAATTTTAGAAAATCCCAAACAAAATGTTTGGGATTTTTCATCATAAATCATAAATTTTTAATTTTTTATAAACTTAAAATTGGCGAACAAAAAATTAAATGCAGACTTTACAAAACCTATTATAGAAGAATATAAAGCGATTATGCAAGAGAGACTACTTTTCTATAAGAACCTTGCCGGTCATTTCTTTAGGAATATCCATACCCATTGAGTACAACATGGTAGGAGCAATGTCACAAAGTGCACCTTCATGAAGCTTAACAACGCCACGAGCCTCTTCATCAACCATAACAAAAGGAACCTTGTTTGTTGTGTGCGCAGTGAAAGGTGATCCGTCTTCGGCAAGCATTTTTTCTGCATTTCCGTGATCGGCAGTTACAAATACTCTACCACCGTTTTGCAAAATGCACTCTACGACTTTTCTTACACAGTCGTCAACGGTTGCAACTGCTTTTTCGGCAGCGGGAATAACACCAGTGTGTCCAACCATATCACAGTTTGCATAGTTTAAAATCATTACGTCAAATTTACCTTTTTCAATTTCGGCAATTGCACGAGAACAAACTTCTTCTGCAGACATTTCGGGCTGTAAGTCGTAAGTTGCAACCTTGGGTGAAGGAACAAGAATTCTTGTCTCACCTTCGTTGGGAGCCTCAACGCCACCATTAAAGAAAAATGTTACATGTGCATATTTTTCTGTTTCGGCAATACGTAATTGAGTTTTACCACTTTTTGCAAGATATTCGCCCAAAGTGTTGGTATAAGTTTCATTTCCAAAAGCTATGTCAATACCTGTAAACTTTTCGTCGTATTGAGACATGCAAACCCAATAAACTTTACGAGTCTTTCCCTTAAGATCGAAACCATCAAATCCGCTTTGGGTAAATGCACGAGTAATTTCTCTTGCACGGTCAGGACGGAAGTTGAAGAAAATAACCGCATCTCCGTTTTCAATGGTGGCAACAGGTGCGCCGTTTTCTGTTATAACAGTAGGCAAAACAAACTCGTCAGTTACACCGTCGGCATAACTTTTATGGAGTGCGTCTACTGCATTTTCGGCATAATTTACACCTTTACCAAGAGCAAGCATGTCGAATGCTTTTTCAACTCTGTCCCAACGATTATCTCTGTCCATTGCATAATAACGTCCGCAAACAGTAGCAACCTTACCAAAAGAAATTTCATCCATCTTTTTTTGAAGTTCTTCTACAAAACTTGCACCACTTGTAGGTGAAACATCGCGACCGTCCATGTAACAATGCACATAGACATTATCCAAACCTTGTTGCTTTGCAAAATCTAACAATGCTTTACAATGCTCAATGTGAGAGTGAACGCCACCATTACTCATAAGTCCCATTAAATGCAATTTGCCCTGATTTTTTTTGACATAATCTACAGCACGTAAAAATGCAGGATTTTCAAAGAAATCTCCGTCCTTTATGCTTTTTGTAATTCTTGTCAAATCCTGATAAATTACTCTGCCGGCGCCGATGTTGAGATGTCCTACTTCGCTGTTGCCCATTTGTCCTTCGGGCAATCCAACGGCTAAACCGCTCGCATCAAGCGTTGTTGTCGGGTAATTTGTCATAAGATAATGAACATAAGGACTGCAATTTACTCCAATTGCATTGCCTTTTTCGATTTTGGACAATCCGTATCCGTCCATAATTACTAACGCTGTAATTTTTTTATTCATATAAACCTCTTTTAAAATACATTTTGTTGTAAATAACAAATATTAGAAAGCTTTTACAACAGCGGCAAACTTTTCTGCGACAAGACTTGCCCCGCCAATCAATCCGCCATCGATTTGTGGCATAGCAAGAAGTCCTTTAGCATTTTTCTCATTCATGCTACCGCCATACTGTATGTATAGCTTATTTGCAACTTCCTTGCCGTATTTAGCCTCAAATACACTACGAACATATCCGATAGCATCATTTGCTTGTTCATCAGTTGCCGTAACGCCTGTACCGATTGCCCAAACAGGTTCGTAAGCCACGATAATATTGCTTAGTTCATCGGCAGAAATGTCAGCGAAACCTTGCTCAACTTGACGTTTGAGAACATTTTCCATGTTACCTGAGTTGCGCTCTTCAAGAGTTTCTCCAATGCAAACAATCGGTTTTAATCCGGCAGATAAAGCAGCTTTTGTGCGAGCTAAAACTGTTTGATCGGTTTCTCCAAAATAAGTACGACGTTCACTGTGTCCTATTACCACATATTCAACACCGATTTCAGCAAGCATTGAAGGAGCTATTTCACCTGTAAATGCACCGCTTTCCTTCCAGTGACAATTTTCAGCACCGACATGAATGTTTGTGCCTTTTGTAAGAGAAACGGCTGTTTCTAAATCCGTGTAAGGAACACAAATGATGACTGTGTTTTTAGCATCTTTAACCAATGGAACAAGTGCAGTAATAAGCTCTTTAGCTTCTGCACGAGTCTTGTTCATTTTCCAGTTTCCTGCAATAATTTTATTTTTCATAAATACCTCAAAAAGTCGGTGATTTGCGCATGCACAAATCACCGAAAATAGATTTTATTAGTCTTTGTCGTTTAAGCATGCAATTCCCGGGAGAACTTTGCCTTCAAATAACTCGAGGCTTGCTCCGCCACCGGTAGATACGTGCGTCATCTTGTCGGCATAACCTAATTGAGCGACAGCTGCGGCACTGTCTCCGCCACCAATAATTGTTGTAGCAGAACTGTTTGCCATTGCTTTAGCTACAGCATTTGTTCCCGCAGCAAGTGTGGGATTTTCAAAAACGCCCATGGGACCGTTCCAAATAACTGTTTTTGCAGTTTTGATTGCGTTTGAGAACAATTCGATTGTTTTAGGACCGATATCGGCACCTTCACGATCTGCAGGAATTTTGTCTGCATCAACAACAATTGTTTCAACAGGTGCATCGATAGGATCGGGGAAATCTTTGATTGTTACACAGTCAACCGGCAATAAAAGTTGTTTTCCTTCAGCTTTTGCCTTAGCAATCATATCTGCACAATAACTGATCTTTTCCGGATCGAGAAGAGACTTTCCGACTTCGTAGCCTTTTGCCTTAAGGAATGTGTAGGACATTCCGCCACCTATGATTAAGGTGTCGCATTTTTCCATCAAGTTGTTGATAACGTTAAGCTTGTCGGCAACCTTAGCACCGCCAAGAATTGCAACAAACGGATGAACAGGATGCTCCAAAGCTTCTGCCATTACGGAAAGTTCCTTTTCAATAAGGAATCCGCAAACAGCAGTCTTTACAAATCCGTATTCAACAATAGCTGCAGTACTTGCATGTGAACGGTGAGCCGTTCCAAATGCATCGTTTACATAAATGTCGGCAAAAGCAGCAAGCTTTTTGCAGAATTCTTCGTCACGGCCTTCTTCACCGGCATCAAAACGAGTGTTTTCCAGGAGAACAACTTCTCCGTCTTTCAAAGCAGCAACCTTGGCTTGTGCATCTGCACCGACTATATCGGTTGCAAACGTAACTTTTCCGTCAAGAAGTTGATTTAGTCTGTCTGCAACAGGCTTAAGGCTGAATTTTTTAGCATCGCCTTTAATTGCCTTAGCAATCATCTCTGCCTTAGCGGAATCGCGTTCGCTTTCCGGCATAGCTTCCAAAGCTGCTTTTTCTTTCTTGTTTAATTTAAAATTAGGCGTGTAAATGTTGTGTGGCTTTCCAAGGTGTGAACACAAAATAACCTTTGCGCCATGCTCCATAAGATACTTAATTGTAGGCAATGCACCATTGATACGGTTTTCATCGGTAATTACACCGTCTTTCATGGGAACGTTGAAGTCTACACGTACTAAACATCTTTTACCTTTTACATCTACGTCTCTAATACTTTTTTTGTTCATAATGAACGCTCCTTATTTTTACTTGAAGACAGCTTTTTGCTCTCTTCAAAATTTTACGATTTTTTAAATACAACTAAACATTGTCCGGATGCTTTGTGATGCTTTCGGCAATAAAAGTTATGTGGTCGGCCATACGTTCAATGTTGCCGACAAGATTTATAAACACTCCGTTACTTTGAGGGTTACACTCGCCTTTGTTAAGTCTTTCGATATGACTGTTTACAAGTTGCTTTCGAAGTTGGTCTGTTTCGTCTTCCATTTTTTCAACTTGTGCCAACTTTTCGACATCTTTGTGAATGAAACAATCCATGGCAATGGAATACATTTCACGAACTTTTGAATACATTTGCTTTATTTCGTCATAAACGGCATGCGAGAATGTTACTTCGCCTTCGGCAACTTTACGTGTGTACTTACAAACATTTGTTGACAAATCGCCTATACGCAACAAGTCACCCAAAATGTAGTACATACTACTGATGGTACCTTCGCTGTGCGTTGACGTTGACGTGTTAGCAGAAATACTTACCAAATATTGCACAAGCTTTTTGTTTATTTCCGCCACTTCAGATAAATTTTCTACGACTTTTTTCTCTGCTTCGGCATCGGAATCCAAAAAAGCGTCAACTGCAATATCGCAAGTTTCCATTACCATGTCACCTATGTGACAAGCTTCCTTTTTAGCTTGAAACAAAGCTATTGAAGGAGTAGGCAAAAATCTATCGTCAATATACAGTACTGATTTGGCTTTGTCTTGTGGTTTGTCCGGTAAAACGAACTTTGTAAGTTTTACAAATAAATTTGTGAAAGGAAGGAACAAAATTGTACATGTTGTGTTGAATACAGTGTGAAACACGGCAATTTGTAAACTTGGCTTTCCCGGGAACCAAACGTCCAACGTATCTTGAGTGAAACTGCGCCAAATAACAAGCATAATAAAATATAATACCGAGCCAAACATATTGAACAACAAGTGAATAAGTCCGGCACGCTTTGCATTTGTGTTAGCCCCGATACTTGCAATGATTGTAGTAAAACATGTGCCTATGTTGGAGCCCAAAATAATGAACAAAACAGAATTTGTTATACCGAGCTGGCCATTTACATCGACACAGAACACACTTGCCATTGAAATAAGTATTGTAGTCAGTGCCGTGCTGGACTGAAGTACAAACGTAAGTACAATACCAATTGCAAGCATTAAAAATTCGTTGGAAATTCCGCTGATAAAATTACGTACTTGCTCACTTTCTTGAATTGGTTTTACCGCCGATTGCATAAACTGCAAAGAAACAAAAATAAGTCCTAAGCCTGCAAGCATGTAACCTATATCGCGCCACTTTTCGCTTTTAGACAAACTGCAAACAAGCATGCCGACAAGGCAAAGCAATGTAGCATAAGTCATAAAATTGAAACTTGTACCAAAAGCTGCCACCAATGCGGTGAACGTTGTACCGATGTTGGCACCCATGATAATTGTAGTAGCTTCGGCAAGCGCCATAACACCAGAGTTTACGAAGCCGACTACCATAACTGTGGTAATTGCGGAACTATGTAGAACAGCCGATGTAAGTGCACCTAAGCCAACTCCGAGAAACTTGTTGTTATCTAAACGCTGAAACAGTTTTCTCAATCCAACGTTTGTTAATTGATTCATCGTGTCGGACATGATTTTTACAGCGACAAGAAATGCACCTAATCCGCCAAGCATTTCAATAAGTGCAGTTATCATGTCTCCGCTTGTTACAGAACACAACGAATAAAGACAATTTTTCATACAATCCTTTGTAGCAAGAGATTCGTAGTCTCAAGCTTTAGTTGTAATCAAGCATTGTAATTTTAATTACAGAGCAAGATATATTTTGAAATGACAAACAAAATTCAATGTTTTGAAGTGTCCGTTCAAATAGCCAAACTTTACCAATAATATTATAATTTTTAATGTCAAATATTGTCAAGCAAATGACGTTCGACATTATTTATAGTGTTATAAATAAAAACTATAATACTACATATAATAAGAAAAAACCTTATGTATATCAACCTTAAAGATTTGTATGTAAAATTTATTTTGTAAATAAATGCGCTAAAATCAATTATTTTTATTTTAAATCGACTTAAA
>CAVEYD010000054.1:0-6796 GCA_963619835.1 bacterium
TATTCATACATACGGATGTCAAATGAACGTACATGACTCCGAGAAAATAGCCGGTATGTTAGAGTCGCTAGGCTACGAAGTGGCAAATGACGTTGCTGAAGCTGATGTGGTTGTTTTTAACACTTGCTGTATAAGAGAAACTGCTGAACAAAAAGCATACGGACATATTGGTCAAATAAAAAAATTGAAGCAAAAAAATCCAAATTTAATTTGTGCGGTTGTAGGATGTATGTCACAACAAGATGGTGTTGCTGAAAAAATTAAAGAAAGCTATCCGTATGTTGACATTGTGTTGGGAACAGGCAACTTGTATTTGCTTAAAGAAGCTGTTGAACAACATAAAAAGCACAAAAAATTTGTAAATACAGATTTTTTGGATTACAACGAAGAAGAATATGCACAATCGCGTACAAGTTACCCAAATGCTTGGGTTAACATAAATTACGGTTGTAACAATTTTTGTACTTATTGCATTGTTCCTTATGTACGCGGTAGGGAACGAAGCAGAAACATGGATGACATACTTGTTGAAGTAGATTCTTTAATTAAACAAGGGTACAAAGAAATTACTTTACTTGGACAAAATGTTAACAGCTACGGACATGACTTGCAAAACGGAGAAAACTTTGCAACATTGCTTGAAAAAATAGCAATTTTGGACGGAAACTTTAGAATAAGATTTATGACGTCGCACCCAAAAGATTTATCTGATGAAGTAATTGAAGTGGTGGCAAAATATCCAAAAATTTGCAATAATATACACTTGCCTGTACAAAGTGGTTCAACTGAAATTCTGCGCAAAATGAATAGACGATACACAAGGGAACAATATCTTGATTTAATTAAAAAAATTAAAGATAAGATCCCGGATGTTGGAATAACAACCGATATAATGGTTGGATTTCCCGGGGAAACAGAGCAGGACTTTTTAGACACATTAGATTTAGTAAAACAAGCAAAATACAGTTCGGCATTCTGTTTTGTTTACTCGAGAAGAAAAGGTACACCGGCCTACAGCATGGAACAAGTTCCTTATGCAGAAAAGAAAAATAGGATTACAAGACTGATTGCATGTCAAAATGAAGTTACAAAAGAAATTAGTCAAACTATGGTTGGAAATGTGTATCGTGTGTTAATTGAGGGAGAAAATTTCCATTATAAAAACACAATGTGCGGACGCACAGAAAGCGGTAGATTAGTTAATTTCCATTGCGAACAAAATTTGATTGGACACTTTGCTGATATAAAAATTGATAGAGCTGCAAGTGCAACACTTTGGGGGACGATTGTAACTGTTGAGTAAAACAATACTTGATTAATCTCTATAAAAAGTACGAAAATATTTGATAAATACACAAATTATTATACATATTAAGCAAATTAAGACTACTATTTTAAACATAATAAGTAAGATTATATACAAAATTCAAAAGGAAGGTTTTAAGATAAATTGAGAGACATTAACGATTTTTCGCCCATGATGCAAAACTACCTACGCACAAAACAACAGTACGAAGATTGCATTCTACTGTATCGTTTGGGCGATTTTTACGAAATGTTTTTTGAAGACGCAGAAAAAGCAAGCAGAATTTTGGATTTAACCTTAACCGGACGAAATTGTGGTTTGGAAGAAAGGGCTCCAATGTGCGGCATACCGTATCATGCAGTTGACGTTTATATTGCAAAACTGATTAGTGCGGGCGAAAAGGTTGCAATTTGCGACCAACTTACCGAACCGACAAAAGGCAAAGAGCTTGTTGATCGTGGAGTTGTTAGAGTTGTTACCCCCGGCACTGTTGTAGAAACAGATATTTTAGATGAATCGAAAAGCAATTACATATGCTCAATTTATGCTCTTCCGCAAACAATTGGAATTGCTTTTTGCGATATTTCTACAGGAGAATTTTACACAAGCGAACTAAGCTCAACTAACGCCATAAAAGACTTACAAGAATTACTTGTTTCGTATAAACCTTCGGAAATTATTACTAACTCTGTTGGTATTGATATAGAAAAACAGCTCGATTGCGTAAAAGCAGGCTACACACCTAGCTTTACTTTTTACGATGACAAAAACTTTGACAAAAATTCCGCAAAAGATATTTTGTGCAAACAATATAAAACATCATCTTTGGAAGGTTTTGGCTTGGGTACTAAGAAAAATGCTGTCGTCGCATGTTCGGCATTGCTTCTATACTTAAGAGACACACAAAAACGTGAGCTTCCGCATATCAAACCTATTAAGTACATAGAGAAAAGTCGTTTCATGTCTATAGACGTGAAAACAAGAAAAAATTTGGAGCTAACAGTTTCTGCAAGAGATAACAAAAAACAAGGCACTCTTTTGTGGCTACTTGATAAAACAAGTACGCCTATGGGTAGCAGAATGCTTGCAGATTGGATTGACAGACCTCTTCAACGTCCTGCTTCGATAAATGCGAGACTTGATGGTGTTGAAGAATTGAACACCAATTATATGTTGACAGCTGAAATTTCAAAGCAACTTAAAGCTGTTAGAGATATCGAAAGAATTGCCGGAAAAATTTCATACAATACTGTGATGCCGAAAGAGTGCATAACGTTAAAAACATCATTACAGGCTTTACCTTTGTTAAAGAAAATGCTTTGTGCTTTTTCTTCAAAAATATTGATTGATATTAAAGAGAGCATTGATGATTTACCCGAAGTTGCTGACTTACTTGAAAGATCAATTGATCCGGATGTGCCTGTGACGAACTACAAGGATACTTCATATATTAAACATGGATTCAATGCTGAATTAGATGAAATTTACGATATTTCGGAAAACAGTGCAAATAAAATTTCCAATCTTGAAGAATACGAACGCAACAGAAGCGGAATTCGCACATTGAAAGTGGGATACAATAGAGTTTTTGGATATTATTTTGAAATATCCAAGTCATTTTTGTCACAAGTGCCGGAAAACTTTATTAGGAAACAAACACTTACGACAGGAGAAAGATTTGTAAGCCCGGAATTAAAAGAGTTGGAAGAAAAAATTCTAAATGCTACCGAACGAAAACTTGCTTTACAGAAACAAATTTTTGAACAAATTAGAAATACGTTACTAACTTACATTCCGTCTTTACAAAAAACTTCACAAGCAATTGGCGCTTTGGACTGTTTAATCTCTTTTGCAACGGTTGCTCAAAACAATAATTACTGCAAGCCAAAAATAAATACAAAAAACGACACGTTAAACATTGTTGACGGCAGACATCCAATTGTTGAAGCATACATAAAAAGAGATAATTTTATTACGAACGATGTCCATCTCGATACAGATGAAAATCGTACAATGATTATTACCGGACCGAACATGGCAGGCAAAAGCACATTTATGCGTCAAGTTGCCCTGATTACTCTTATGGCTCATATTGGTAGTTTTGTGCCGGCGAAGTCTGCGGAAATTCCAATTGTTGACAAAATCTTTACACGTGTTGGTGCAAGTGACGATTTGGCATTCAATCAAAGTACATTTATGGTGGAAATGGTTGAAGTTGCAAACATTTTAAACAATGCAACCGATAAAAGTTTGGTCATTTTGGATGAAGTGGGCAGAGGAACGTCAACATTTGACGGACTTTCGATTGCATGGGCAGTTATGGAATATGTTTCGTCCAAAATTAGAGCCAAGACACTTTTTGCAACTCACTATCACGAACTAACTGACCTTGAAGGCAAAGTTGATGGTGTAAAAAATTACCGCATTACGGTAAAAGAAGTTGGAGATACAGTAATATTTTTACATAAAATTGCTCGTGGTGGAACAAATAAGAGTTTTGGAATAGAAGTCGCCAAAATAGCAGGCGTTCCTAATGAAGTTTGCGATAGGGCAAAACAAATTGTCGCAATGCTTGAAAATAGCAGAGTAGACTTTAATTTAACAGAATTAAACGATAGCGATACATATAATTTGAATAAATGTAGTAGCAAAAATGAGCAGGAAGTGGCTTCTATTTTAAGAGATATTGATATTAACAGGGTTAGCCCAATTGAAGCTTTTGATATTCTAAATCAGCTTGTGCAAAAGGTAAAAAATAAATGAGCAAAATAAATGTTTTAACGCCCGATATTTTTAATAAAATTTCAGCCGGAGAAGTAATAGAAAATCCCGTCGGAGCTGTTAAAGAATTGGTTGAAAACAGCGTTGATGCAGGAGCAACAAGGATTTCTGTCGATATTGAAGATGGCGGATTTGAAAAAATTGTAATTGCAGATAATGGCTCAGGCATAAGTGCCGATGACATAGAGAACGCTTTCAAAAAACACGCTACGAGTAAAATTAGTAAAATTGACGACTTGTACAAGGTGGAAACACTCGGTTTTAGAGGTGAAGCATTATCGAGCATTGCAGCAGTTTCTAAAATTGAGTTAACAACCAAAACGGCAGACGAGGATGCAGCAATTTTTGTTGCATTAGAAGGCGGGCAGATTGTTGAAAAATCGTATACGTCTTCAAATATTGGAACAAAGTTTGTAGTTAAAGATTTGTTTTTTAATACTCCTGCAAGAAAAAAATTCTTTAAATCCGCAACGAAAGAAGGCTCTGAAATAACAAAATACATAACGAAATTTATACTAACAAATCCAAATTTGTGCATAAATTATGTTTTGGACGGAGTAAATGTCTTTTCTTCGAACGGAAAAGGTATTGAAAACGCAATTTATACCATTTACGGCAACGAGTGTCTTAAAAATTGTCTGAAAATCGATTATGAAAATCAAGACATTAAAATTTACGGCTACATTGGTTCGCCGGATTACGCAAAAGCAAACAGAACATATCAAACAATTTCGGTAAACGGAAGACCAATATCTGATTTTGGACTAACGTCGGTAATCGCGCAAGCTTATAAACCATATTTAATGACAAGAAAATATGCATTTTTCGTTTTAAATATAGAGATAGAACCGCAAATGGTTGATGTGAACGTGCATCCAAAGAAAACTGAAGTTAGATTTGCGAGACAAGACCATGTATACGGAGCAGTTTACCATGCAGTAAGTGATACGTTGAAATCTTACAGTCAAAAACGTGTTGATGATATTTTCGACCTAAATAGTGTTGGAAAATACAATTCAAGCGAAACAAAAAATTCTATAAATTTATACGACGAAGGCGAAAATAATAATATAGATTTAAACAAATTATATCATATTGAAGAAACCTTGTCGGAAAAAGACTCATCGAAACGACAAGATGAATTTTTTGATAATAACGGAAAATCTTTAGATACATTAACTGATGATTTACTAAGTGACTTAAAAAATGAAGCATTTGACAATAAGGACAATCAAGAAAAAATAAAAAATTTTGCTGATTTTGACGAAAACACCGCTAAGCATCCAAGCTTGATTGAAAACATGCTTGAAAATCGAAGTGCAGCATCTGTAAATCAACAAAGATTGCAAACGCTTGATGATTTTTCACAAAATATATTATTAAATGCAAACGACAGCTTTGATAAGGAAATAGAAAAAGACAGCGAAAAAACTTTAGAGAAATATGGTGCAAAAATAATAGGTGTTGCATTCAACACTTATCTAATTGTAGAATTAGATAATAAAATTATTTTTATTGACCAACACGCGGCACATGAACGTATTCTTTATGAAAAGTTTTGTAAACGCGAAAGAAGTTTTCAAAATCTTTTATTTCCGTATGTTTTTACAGTTAAAAACGACGAAGCATTTTTTATCAATAACAATATCGACAATATAAAAAGTGCAGGAATTGAAATCGAACAATTTGGCTTTAACACATTTAGAATAGTTGCCGTTGACAGCATACTTACAGAAACACGTTTTGACAAATTTGTCGAATACCTTTTGGGTAGTGTTGATGAATTTAAAATTGACGACAACGTCTTGATTGTTGAAAAACTCGCAAAAATGGCATGCAAAGCAGCCATAAAAGCAGGGTACTTGCTAAGTAACGATGAAATAAATTCTTTGATTGAACAAATAATCGAAGATAAAATAACACAATGTCCGCATGGACGCCCGATTTTTGTTGTATTTACAAAAGCTCAAATCGAAAAAATGTTCAAAAGGATAGTTTAGAATGGATAAATTTGTTGGAATTACGGGAACGACCGGTGTCGGAAAAAGTGCAGTTGCCGTAGAGTTGGCAAAAATGTTGAAAGGTCAAGTGATATCGGCTGACTCAATGCAAATTTACAAAGGAATGGACATAGGAACTGCCAAAATAACAAAAGATGAGATGGGCGGGGTTGCCCACTTTATGATAGATATAATCGAACCGGACAAAGACTACTCGTCATTTTTATTTAGCGAAGATGCAGGAAAAATCATTCGAGAAAGCAAATGCCCATCAATTGTTGTCGGTGGAACAGGATTATATTTTGAAAGCTTGTTGTATCCCCCCGAATTTGCAATAGGAGAAAATAAAAGAAGAGACGAGCTCAACAAAATATTAAACGACGAAGGATTACAAAAATTAGTTTTATTACTTAAAGAAATTGACGAAGATGCTTATAATTCAATTGACTTGTGTAACCCCAAAAGAGTAATTAGAGCGATAGAAATTGCAGAAAGTGGACAATCTATTACAAAAGGGAAAAACAAAAACGAATTGCCAAAATTTGATGCAAAAATTTTTGTGCTACAAACAGATAGACAGAAACTGTACGACCACATTGAAAAACGAGTTGACAAAATGATTGAAAACGGTCTGATTGACGAAGTAAAATCACTTACTGAAAAATACGGTTTCTTACAAAATTCTGCATTTAATGCAATAGGGTACAAA
>CAVEYD010000055.1:0-4007 GCA_963619835.1 bacterium
AGTTTACTTTTATTGTGAATAATGCTAAATTATACGCGCATAAAGACAGTACAAACTTTTGAAGAACACTTTTGTTAAGGTTGTTTGGTAAAGTTTGAAAAGACATTAACCGATTTTGTCTTTATCATTTAGGAGATTTATGGCTAAATATAAAAAATGCCCCCGTTGTGAACTTAACTATATTCCTGATTCAGAAGAAATGTGTGATGTATGCAAGTCAGAACTTGGGATGGAAACTAAAATAATGATGTTAGACGACATCATCGATCAAGAGGAACAATTAAAACTTTGTCCTTCTTGCAAAACGGCATACATCGGTGTGGACGAAGAAATGTGTGAAAACTGTCTTGCAAGAGCGGCACAGGCAGTTGATGATTCTGCGGAAGATGAAGGGGATGACTGGCGTGCATATCTTGATGATGACGACGACACTCCAAAGGACGATGAGGAAGATATTATCCCGATTGACGAGCTTGAAGAAGATGATGAGGATGACGATGAATTTGAGGATGAGGAAAATCCCGATAACGAATTGGACGATTATCCTGATGATTTTGACGACGACTTCGACGAAGTTTACGATGATACCGATGAAGAAGAAGATGAATACGAGGATGACGACGAAGACGTCGAAAATGACGACTAATTTTTTGCATAACGAAAATCCCTACATGTTGTAGGGATTTTTTTTGTGTATTTTTTTAATTTTTTAGTGTGTTTTTTAAAAGCAATGAATATAATAGGTTACGAAAAATATTTACAATTGAAGGATTGGTGTGTTATACTAAAAACATGAAAGTAAAAGTTTATGCAAAATTGAATATTTCGCTAAACGTTGTTGGAAAATGCGACAAATTCCACATGTTAGACAGCATTGTTTCGTCTATCGATATTTTTGACACTGTTGAAGTACGTGCAAGAAAAGATGGAATAATTACTGTTTCGGGAATGAATATTCCGCAAGAAGACAATATTGCATACAAAACGGCAAATAGTTTTAAAAATTTGTTTGCGACATCGGGTGTAGATATTATTATTGAAAAGGGAATTCCTTTTGGCGCAGGCTTGGGCGGATCATCTGCGGATGCTGCGGGTGTAGTTTGGTGTATGTGCAAATTGTTTAAAGTTAGCGATCCTGTAAAAATCAAACACTTGTGTTCTGAAATGGGTTCGGACGTGTTTTTTATGTTAAACGGTGGCTTGGCTCGCATGCAAGAAAAAGGGGAAAAATTGTCTTTTGCAAAACAATTGCCGTTGTTTTTTGCTTTAACAAATTTTGATTACTTGTCAAATACTGCAAACGTCTTTAAAGAGTATGATAGATTGGATACTTTTGAAAATATTGCTGATGTGGACTTAATTTGGGAACAAATTTGTGAAGGGCGTCTTGCGTTTGATAGTTTAAAACTTGGAAATGCTTTGCAATGTGCATGTAAAAATATGAGTAATTACGCAGATAGATATATCGATTTCTGTAACTTGCAAGGCTATTTTCCGATAATGACAGGAAGTGGAAGTTCATATTTTTTGCCGTTCAATGATTTTGCAAAAGCTCAAGAAATTTGTGATGCATTGAATAAAGCAGGCTTTAATACCATACTTTGCAAAAGTACGGAAAGCGGAATCGAAGAATTTGTCTGTTGAAATATTTTTTGCATTTTATTTTTCTTGTAACTTTTTGTTGTATTTTGTATAAAATTAAAAAAACACAAATGTCGTCAACACTTTGTTTGCTTGACGGCATTTTTTGTTTGATATATAATTTTTACTTATAAGGACGGATGATGTAAAGCTCCCCGTCCGAAGGAGCTATATTATGAGTTATACAAATAGAAACGAAATCCCCGAAAAATACAAGTGGAATCTTGGTGATATTTTTGCTACACCTGAAAAATGGGAAGAGGCTTTTGATGAACTTGCAAAAGAGTATCCACATTTAACCGAGTTCGCGGGAAAACTTGCAGATCGTGAAAGTCTTTTGAAATTTTTACGATTATCGGATGAAATTGATCTAAAACTTGAACAACTTTATTGTTATGCATCTATGGCATATAATGAAGATGGACAAGATCCAGTTAGACAAGCTCGCTATTCAAAAATTTACGGTCTTTTGGTGCAGTATAGTGCAGATTTGGCTTTTGTGTCTCCTGAACTTGCTTCTTTACCGGATGATAAACTACAATCATTAATCGACGACCCGGACTTTGCGGATTATGACGTGTCACTTAAACAAGTTTTAAAAGGAAAGGCGCATACGTTGTCTAAGGCTGAAGAAGAGTTGCTTGCAAATGTTGGTTCGTTCTCAGGACAATTCCACGAGGTGTTTAATCGTCTTGATAGTGGAGATATCCATTTTGGAAAGATTACTGTTGATGGCAAAGAAGTGCAAATTGGACATGGCACTTATAGTATGCTTTTACAAAACAAGGATCAAAATGTTCGTAAGCTTGCATTTGAAACCTATTACAAGGGGTACGTTGATGTTATCAATACAATTGCAGGTTTGTATGAGGGTAGTGTAAAAGCCGATTGGTTTTCTGCAAAAGTTCGTAAATTCAATTCTTCAATGGAAGCTGCATTGTTTTACGAAGATGTTGATAAAAAAGTTTATGATAATTTAATTAAATGCACTCACGAAAGTCTTGCACCGTTACATAGATACATCGCTTTACGTAAAAAATTGATGGGACTTGAAACTTTAAATATGTACGACTTGTACACGTCTATATTTGAAGATGTTGACATTTCGTGCGAATACGAAGAAGCTTGTCAAATTGTTTTGAAAGGGCTTGCTCCTTTGGGTGAAGATTATCTTGATGTCGTTAGACATGCTTTTGCAAATCGCTGGATTGATGTGCACGAAACTCCTACTAAGCGCACAGGTGCTTACTCTATGGGCGTTAAGGGCGTGCATCCTTACATGCTTTTGAATTATCAAAAAACCACGCATGATATATTTACCATTGCTCATGAAATGGGACACAGCATGCACAGCTATTATAGTGAAAAAACTCAACCCGCTGCAAAATCCGACTACAAGATTTTTGTCGCAGAAGTGGCAAGCACATGCAATGAAGTGCTTCTTTTGAAGTACATGCTTAAGACCGAAAAAGATCCGAAAGTTAAGAAATATTTGTTGCAATACTATTTGGATATGCTTCGTACAACGTTGTACCGTCAAACAATGTTTGCTGAGTTTGAACAAATATCTCACGATATTGCTGAGAAAAATGAACCGTTTACAACGGAAATACTTTGTCAAAAGTACTTGGAACTCAACAAATTGTATTACGGTGATGCAGTAAATCATAATGAAGAAATTAAGTATGAATGGGCTCGTATTCCGCATTTTTATCGTGCTTTTTATGTGTACAAGTATGCGACGGGAATTATCTCGGCAGTTTGTATTGCAGAAAAGATACTAAAAGATGGTGCACCTGCTTTAGCAAATTATAAAAAGTTTTTGTCACTTGGTGGAAGCATGGATCCTGTTTCCGAGCTTAAAGTTGCCGGGGTTGATTTAACATCAGAAGAACCATTCCGCATTGTTGCACAATCGTTTGAAGATACACTAAATCAATTGGAAGAACTTTGCAAATAGTTTTTGTCAGTTAAATTGAAAAGCTATTATATTTGCTTCAATAGCGCAGTGTAATTTTTATATCTTGATTTTTTATAAAGGCACTCATTCTGTTATGGAATGGGCGCCTTTTTGTTGGTAAATAGCAAAATTTTTATTTTAATTTGCCTTTTTGCCAAATTAGATAAAATTTATTATAGGATTATGTTGCAAAAAATAGTGAAATTTATATTTTTAATATTTGTTGATGAGCTATGATTAACATTTGTAGAGAAATTAGTAAAGATGGGCGAAATTTTGGCGTAAGCATGATAAATAAAAAAAGACGGATATCTTCGCTTTTATATAGAAGTAAAGCTAAAAAATAATTTTTTATGATAGTGATTAAAAAATAGTTTTTTATTGAAAAATAATATTGCTTTGAAAA
>CAVEYD010000055.1:4017-6277 GCA_963619835.1 bacterium
AGTATAATTTGCGTCAAAACTTGATTTTGTTCTTGTTGAGTGATAGAATATTAAAAAGTTATTTCTGTAAGAAAAAGTTTAAAGGGGAAAAGTAAAATGAAAAAAATAGCAATTATCGGTGGCGGTGTTGCCGGCTTAACAGCGGCAGTTTATGCATTGCGCGCAAATGCCGAAGTTACCATGTTTGAGCAGTTCGGACTTGGTGGACTTACTGCGACTATTGATAAAATTGAAAATTTTCCTTCGTACAACTCTATTGATGGATGGCAATTGGCACAAAATATTGTGTCGCAGGCAAAAAGCTTGGGACTTAATGTCGTTCGCAAAAAAGTAATTTCACTTTCAAAACTAGACGATTTGTTTGAAATTACTACAACTGATCAAAAATATCAGTTTGTGTCTGTTATTGTAGCTACCGGAACAGCTCATAACAAGTTGGGGATAGAATCGTCTTGGATTGGAAAGGGTGTAAGTTATTGTGCAACTTGCGACGGAAATTTTTATCGAAACAAGACTGTAGCAGTTGTAGGCGGTGGAAATCATGCAGTTAAAGAAGCTTTTTATCTTAAAGATATCTGTAAAAATGTCGTTGTGATTTGTCCGCAAGATAAACTGTCCGGGGATGCATTGGTTGTTGAAAAACTTTTGCTTTCAAACAATGTAAAAGTGATTTTCAATTCTGTAGTACAAGAAATTGTCGGCGACGACTTTGTTAATGGTTTGATTTCTTTTGATGGTGTTAGCACTCAAAAAATCGATGTTGATGGTATTTTTGTAGCTATAGGAGCAGTGCCTGTCACAGATTTTATTCATATTGAGGAATTAAAAACTAATAAAGGGTATATTGTAGTCGATAGCCGATGTGAGTCTACTGTTGAGGGATTGTTTGCTGCCGGAGACGTTGCAGACGGTTCATTAAAACAAATTGTTACTGCATGTGGAGACGGAGCAAAAGCGGGAGCGTTTTCTTCGGCATACTGTTCTAAAAAAAATTAACTTGGGTAGAATATGGGAAACTTATTTCTGAAAATTTTTGTTAAAAACCATACAGACACCACAAATGAAAAAGTTAGACAGGGCGTAGGAACTTTGTCGTCAATTATTGGGATAGTTTTAAACATTTTGCTTGCTGCTGCAAAAATAGTGGTTGGAATTCTTTCAGGTGTGTTGTCGATATTGGCGGACGGAATAAACAATCTTTCGGATTGCGGTAATAACGTAGTTGCTTTGGTCGGAATTAGACTTGCCAATAAGCCTGCAGATAAAGATCATCCCTTTGGACATCGCAGAATTGAGTATGTTGCCAGCCTTGTTGTTGGAATTGTTGTTATAATCGCAGCAATTGAATTGATGGTGGAGGGTATTGGAAACATTATTTCACCGGAAGAATCTAAATTTAGTTGGTGGACGATTGGCGTTTTGTCTTTGTCGATAATTGTAAAACTTTGGATGTCGTTTTTTAATAAAGCAAACGGAAAAAAATATAATTTGGAGTTGCTTTTAGCCACTGCTACGGACAGCATTATGGATGTGTGCGCTACAGCGGGCGTTCTTGTTTCTGTTTTAATTACAAAATGGACAGGCTTTGTCTATCTTGACGGAATAGTCAGTGTGGTGGTTGCACTGTTGATATGTTTTGGTGGCTATAGTGTAATTAAACAAACCCTAAATCATATTTTGGGGGAGGCACCGGACACCAAACTTGTTAAACAAATTTATGATCGCATAAGATGTTATGACGGAGTTGTTGGCATACATGACCTTAATGTGCACAACTATGGTCCGGGGAAGTACTATGCAAGTGTTCACGTGGAAGTTGATAGAAATGTCGACGTTATGGTTAGTCATGAGCTTGTTGATACGATTGAACGTGATTTTGCGGAAAACACAAATATAACTCTTGTAATCCATATGGATCCGGTGGTTGTGGGAGATCCGGAGTTGGATATGTATAAAGAGAAAATTACCGAAATCGTGGCAAAGATCGATACTAATTTTGGAGTACATGATTTTAGAATGGTTAAGGGACCGGAAAGGATCAATTTGATTTTCGACGTTGGAATTCCGTATGATTCGAAACTTTCTGCAACGGAAATTGCTCAAGTTATACAATTTGAAATCGCCAAGTTGTACAAAAATGTCTATGTTGTTCCTACAATTGAAGCACAGTCTTGCGAAGATATAATGGAAGAACAATTGAAATAGTGAATTTTTGTTTTATATAATCTGCAAATTGATTTTTATAATTGTTTTGTATGGT
>CAVEYD010000056.1:0-5429 GCA_963619835.1 bacterium
GTATGCGCAGTATGTTTGTGCATTGCGTGTTTTTGAGGAACTTGAAATAATTAAGATAGTCGATTCGTATACTTTACAAATTAATACGAACGTAAAACGAGATTTAAACGATTCCAAAATTTATAAAAGTTTACAAAAAGAAAATAATATAAATTAAACGGTACAAAATGAATAAAGAAAAAGAACCCGCTGAGGTTACAATACAAAACTTCTTGGCAAAAGTAAAACATTACTATCATGCGGAAGATTTTAATAAAATAAATGACGCTTTTTTGTTGGCTCAAAAAGCCCATGAAGGGCAGTTTAGAGCAAGTGGTAGACCATATATCACGCACCCGACTATTGTCGCTGATATTCTAATTGACATGGGGATGGACACCTCAACAATTTGTGCTGCGTTGCTTCATGATACTGTTGAAGATACTTATGTTACGGACAGTGATATACGAGAACAATTTGGCGATGAAATAGCTTATCTTGTTGCCGGTGTGACAAAGTTAGAGAAAATAACTTTCCACGATAAAGAAGAAGAACAGGCAGAAAATATGCGTAAGATGTTTTTTGCAATGGCAAAAGATATTCGAGTAATGTTGATTAAGCTTGCAGACAGGCTGCATAATATGCGCTCCCTTATGTACATGTCGCCTGAAAAACAACAAGTTACTGCAAAAGAGACTCTTGACATTTTTGCTCCCATTGCAGGCAGACTAGGTATTTCACCTATTAAATCGGAGTTGGAAGACTTATGTCTTAAGTATCTTGATCCTCAAGCATATAACGACATTGCAAAAGGGATTGCATTAAAAAAGCAAGAAAGAGATGAAATTGTTGATAACTTTATTGGACAAGTAAAGCAAGAACTTCAAGCGACAAAAATTGACGACTTTGATATTTATGGACGCGTAAAGCATATTTATTCAATTTACAAAAAAATGAAAAACCACAATAAAACGCTTGATCAAATTTACGATATGACCGCTGTGCGTGTTATTGTAAACTCGATAAAAGATTGTTATGCTGTGCTCGGTGCAATACACGCTAAATGGAAACCCATGCCAGGTCGTTTTAAAGACTATATTGCGGTCCCTAAACCAAACTTGTACCAATCTTTGCATACAACTGTCTTTACAGAATTTGAAGGACATAGTTATCCCATAGAAGTGCAAATTCGTACTCACGAGATGCATAAGGTTGCTGAATACGGTATTGCTGCGCACTGGAAATACAAAGAGGGCGTGCAAGGGGTTACTGCAATGGATGACAAACTTCGTTGGGTCAAAGAAGTTTTGTCGTACAATGATGATTTTAAAGATAGCAAAGAGTTTCTTGATTTAATTCGTAAGGATATATCAAATACTAACGAAGTTTATGTCTTTACACCAAATGGTGATGTAAAAATCCTTCCTGCCGGGGCTAATGCGCTTGACTTTGCCTATGCAATTCATAGTCAAGTGGGCAATAAGTGTGTTGGCACAAAGGTAAACAACAAGATTGTCCCATTAAATACCACGCTTGTTACGGGCGATACTGTTGAAGTAATGACGAATCCTAATGCAAAGGGACCGTCAAGAGACTGGTTAAAGATCGTTACAGCTCCGTCTGCAAAAGCCAAAATAAGACAATTTTTTAAACGTGAGCTTAAAGATGAGTACATTCGAACAGGAAAAGCTATGGTCGAACGCGATGCGAAACATCGTGGATTCTTGCCATCTGAACTGCTTACTAATGATGCAATTTTGGCAACTTGCGAAAGATACATGTTTAATACGGCCGACGAAATGTATGCGGCGGTAGGTTATGGAAGTATATCTCTTGCACAAGTGATGGTAAAGCTTATTTCCAGCAACAAGTCCCTTCAAGAGAGAATTCGTCATCAACAAAGTGAACGCAAACGCAAAAACGGGACAAGTCGTGAAAGTTCAGTTGTAATTAAGGGTATGGATGACTTGTTAATAAGGTTTGCAAGGTGTTGCTCACCGGTTCCGGGTGATGAAATTGTTGGATATATTTCGCGCGGAAGAGGGGTTTGTGTTCACAGAGCCGACTGCCCGTCTGTAAAAAATATGGAGAAAGAACGTTTAGTTAAAGCTGAATGGATTTCTATGGAGGGGCAAGCTACATTCGTTGCAACAATTGAAATTGTATCTGAAGATAAGGGAGACATTTTTGCTGACATTACCAAGACAATAGCCAACGAGGGACTCCCATTGGTTGCAATAAATGCCAGAAAAGACAAAAAAGGCAATGCGGTTGCAACAGTTTCTGTTGAAATATCTAACCACGAACAAGTAAATCAACTTATGGCCAAAATATTATCTATTCCTGCAGTAATAAATGTTTATCGTACACACGCATGATTAAAATTACTTCATTTAAACAAGGAGAGTTGCAAACAAACAGTATTGTAATTCAAAAAGAAAAAGAATGTATCGTAGTGGATATTCCTTTTAACAGCGTTGACGTGCAAAATTATATTGTTTCAAATTCCTTATCAGTGAAGGCTGTGCTGCTTACTCATGGACATTTTGATCATTGTGGTGGTGTCCATCAACTTTTGAAAAAATGTAAAGCCGAAAATGCTCCTGTTTATGTATCTGCCAAGGATGCCGATTTGTGTAGGCGAGCACGAAGCAATATTTTTGGTATACAGTGTGATGATTGCTTTACAACAGATTTTGTTGCCGAAGGACGATTTGTTGTCGGAAACTTCACTTTTGATGTTTTGGAAACTCCCGGGCACACTTGCGGTTCGGTGGTTTATATTATAGATGACTATCTGTTAACCGGGGATACCCTTTTTAATAAAGGAGTGGGTAGAACAGATTTTGATGAAAGTTGTCCAAAACTAATGGCAAGTTCTTTGAAAAAAATATCAAGCTTAAGCAAAAATTATGTAGTAATTGCCGGACACGGCAATCAAACTACCTTATTTTATGAAAAGAAATACAATAATTATTTAAGATGAAATTATTTACAAACTTTGTTTACCCAACAGAAATACAAGATGTTGTTAAACTCTTTTTGGGCGATGTTGTTTTAACGGATGAGATCGATTGTGATATTAGATTGACAGAACATAAGGACGGAACTGTCTTTTGCTATATCTCTACTTTTTTTGCGAAAGTTGATATGAAAAAAGTGGATGTGGCAGGTTGTTCGGAATTGCAAAGTTTAAGACTTCGTAAGCGTTTTGCTAAACTTTGTATGTATGATTTGCTTGTCTCTGTAACTAAAAAGCACATGCCTTGGGGCAGTCTTACCGGAATTAGACCGACTAAGCTTGCACGACAACTTGCTGACGAAGGACTTGATTGGAAAAGAACCTTTGTCGATTTGTTAGACGTTTCGCAAGCAAAAACCAATCTTGTGAATGATATTTTAACTGTTCAAGCACCTTATTTTGATCTTGTGGAAAATAGTGCTGATCTCTATGTAGGTATACCTTTTTGTGTGTCAAGATGTTCTTATTGCTCTTTTACAAGTGGAGAGATAGGCAAGTTAAATAAATATGTGGAGCCTTACGTTGAGGCACTAAAAAAAGATATTAGGGAAACGATTGATTTTGCCAATAAAAACAGTATAACTCTAAAAAACGTATATTTTGGCGGAGGCACACCTACATCATTGACAGCGGAACAATTAAATGAAATTTTGAGTGAAATTGATTTTGCTCCGATGGAATATACAATAGAGGCAGGACGCCCAGACACCATAGATAAAGAAAAACTTGATGTTTTTGAAATGCACGGAGTTAACAGAATATCAATAAATCCACAGACATTTAATCAATCTGTTTTGGATGTGATTGGACGGAAGCATTCGGTTAAAGATATTTATGATAAATTTTATTTGGCAAAAAAATATAATTTTTTAATAAATATGGATTTGATTGCCGGGTTGCCTACAGAAGATTTTGATATGTTTTGTCATAGTGTAAAATGTGCAATTGAACTCGGTGCGGATAATATCACAGTTCATACTCTTGCTTTGAAGCGTGGCAGTAAACTTGTTGAACAGAACTACAAGGAAACAGAAAAAAATGTTTCGGAAATGGTAGAGCTTGCGCATAAATCTTTGTATGATGCAGGATATATGCCTTACTATATGTATCGACAAAAATATATGTGCGAAAACCTTGAAAATGTTGGATTTTGCAAACCGAAAACACCTTGTCTGTATAACATAGGAATTATGGAGGAAATTTCTAATATACTTGCTTGCGGAACAAATGCAATATCAAAAAAAATTACACCTTCTGAAAATAAGATAGAAAGATCGGCCAATGCAAAAGACGTAATTACTTATATTGAGCGAAATGAAGAGTATATGAACAGAAAATTTGAATTGTTTTCAAATAAATCTTGATGTCTTTGGGGATTGTATAAGAAAGGGCCGATTTAGATAATTGAAATGTCTTAAAAAAATAAAGGGTATCGAAAATTGTTGTTAAATTTGAATTTAAGAAAAAAGACAAAAAAATAGAAAAAAAATAATGTTGAAATCGTTGACAGTTTTTTGACGTTGAGATATAATTAAAAAGCTGTTGAAGTGCGGGTGTAGTTCAATGGTAGAATTCCAGCCTTCCAAGCTGGCTGCGTGGGTCCGATTCCCATCACCCGCTCCAAAAACTACTCGTTTGCCTGTGCCTGTAGCTCAGCAGGATAGAGCAACGGCCTTCTAAGCCGTTTGTCGGGGGTTCGAATCCCTTCAGGCACGCCATTTATGGTGGGCTTAGCTCAGCTGGTTAGAGTGCCAGATTGTGACTCTGGAGGTCATGGGTTCGAATCCCATAGCTCACCCCATCCTATTTTATAGGGGTATAGCCAAGTGGTAAGGCATCAGACTTTGACTCTGACACTCGTAGGTCCAAATCCTGCTACCCCTGCCAAACATGATCCATTAGCTCAGTCGGTAGAGCACATGACTTTTAATCATGGTGTCCCGCGTTCGAATCGCGGATGGATCACCAATTTAAAAAAACAGCACAGGCTTAAACATATATGCATCTTTAGCTCAGTTGGTAGAGCAACTGACTCTTAATCAGTGGGTCCAGGGTTCGAGTCCCTGAAGGTGTACCATAGTTATCTACGTGCGGATATGGCGGAATTGGCAGACGCGCTAGACTTAGGATCTAGTGTCTTCGACGTGGGGGTTCAAGTCCCTTTATCCGCACCAATAGAATTTTGCATAGTTTTACTATGCGGGAGTGGCTCAGTGGTAGAGCGCTGCCTTGCCAAGGCAGATATCGCGGGTCCGAATCCCGTCTCCCGCTCCAATTTAAAAGGTCTAATACAGATTGTATTAGGCTTTTTTATTATTTAATATTTGATTGATGATTGCTTGTTCACTACAAATAAGTAGTTTGTGGTCTGTTCTGTCAGTAATTTTTAATTGATTTTTCGTTTTTTATAATGTAAAATATTTTATAG
>CAVEYD010000056.1:5439-6023 GCA_963619835.1 bacterium
AATTATTTATGAAATTCAAGTTTCTTTTTTTTGATGTGGACAACACGATTTTAGACTTCGATAAGGCAGAAGATGAAGCGCTTACTGCGGCTTTTTCGTATTTTAATATTCCTTGCAATAGAACTATTTTAGACGAATATAAAAAGATAAATATTTCGTTGTGGGAAAAATTAGAAAAATGCCAAATTACAAGAGACGAGGTGCTTTTTAATCGTTTTGCGTTAACTTTTGAAAAATTTGGTTTTGTTGTTGAAAGTGACATTCAACATAGAGTTTCGGATATGTATACCGAAAAATTACACGATTGTTATTCTAAAATTGATTATTCCGAATATGTTTTGGATAAACTCAAAAATGACGGTTACAAGCTTTATGTTGTTTCAAACGGGATTCTTAGCATTCAAAAATCAAGGATGAGGGGGAGTGGTTTGAATATTTTCTTTGATAAAACATTTGTTTCGGAAGAAATTGGCTTCAATAAACCTTCAAAAAAATTTTTCGATTTAGCATTTGCACAGATTGAAAATTTTGAAAATAACAAATCAATTATAATCGGTGATTCTTTAACTAGTGATATTCAGGGG
>CAVEYD010000057.1:0-3757 GCA_963619835.1 bacterium
ACGTAAACGCATGATGAATGCCGAAAAAATTGCCGACGCATTTAATGGCTCGGTTAACTTTATCGATGGCGATGATGGTGTTTCTTACATGTTAACTCAGGTTAGAAATTCATTGCAAAGCGTTTCAAATGCAGAGGAAAGTGCCGAATCTTTGAGTGAAAGGGTTAATTCGGTTTTGCTTGAAATAAATGATATTTCCGATTCGTTACAAGATGTTTTGTCATCTTTAGATTTTTCTCCTTTAGAGGCAGACAACGTTGAAGCTCGGTTAGATTTAATTAAAAATCTTAAACGAAAATATGGCGGAACTGTTGAAAATGTTTTGGACTTTTGCTCGAAAGCTAAGGAAAAATACGATAGACTTAGCAACAGTGCTGAATTGCTTTTGGAATTAAACAATCAAAAAAGCGATATATTGGCAAAACTTTATTCACTGTGTGAAAAGAAATCAATTATAAGAAAGAAAGTCGCCGGTGAACTTTCAAATAAAATCATGTCCGAACTATGCGACTTGGGTATGAAAAACACTCGTTTTGTAGTTGATTTTGCTGATACGCCTTCAATTGAACAGTTTAATTTATCTGCAGATGTAGCGGGTTTTGATAAAATTACTTTTTTGATGTCGGCTAATATCGGTGAACCGCTTAAGCCTCTTTCAAAAGTGATTTCCGGCGGTGAAATGTCTCGATTTATGCTTGCTGTAAAAAATATTACCGCACAAGCAGAGAAAATTCCTACAATGATTTTTGATGAGATTGACACGGGAATTTCCGGTAAAATGGCATTGCAAGTTGCAGAAAAGCTTGCTAATGTATCAGCAACAAAGAAAGGCGGTTATCAATGCATTGTAATAACTCATTTGCCTCAACTTGTAGCAATGGGTGATAATGGACTTTATATCGAAAAGATTGTTTCAAACGGAAAAACTCACACTGTTGTAAGTGATCTGTCCGAAAAGAAAATCGGAGAAGTTGCTCGCCTTATGGGTAGTGTCGGTGAGCATGCAAGCGAAAGTGCAAAAGAATTGATTGATTTTTGCGACAATTATAAACAGTCGATTTAATTTTTGTATAAATTATTTGTATAAATTTAAAGCATCTCAATCGTTTTGAGATGCTTTTTTGATTTTGTTGGGTTGATTTTTGTTTTATTGTTTTGTGCTTTCTTCGTTGCGCTTTACTTCAAACATGTGTTTGTCGGCAATCTTTAATGCGTCGTCAACAAGTAGTTGCTTGTCGTCGTAAATTGTGTAGCCAACGGCAACAATGGGTACTCGTTCGTCTTGGGCATTTATTGCATTGATTTTGTCGTTAAATGATTTGTTTATTTCCTCAATATCTTCTAATTTTTTGGACATTATTACTGCAAATTCGTCTCCGCCAATTCGGTAGCAAGTGCCGTATTTGTTGTAGGTATCGAGTAAAATATTTGCAATTTTTTTCAACGACTCGTCACCGACTCGGTGCCCGTAAGTGTCGTTTATTTGTTTGAATTTGTTTAAATCCATTACTATTAAACCAATGGAAGGTTTTGCAGATTTTATGTGCTCTTCGAAACATTTGCGGTTGTATAGTTCTGTTAAACCATCCATTTGCATGATCATTTTTGTTCGATGTGCAAACAAGAAGTAATTACCAATAGAAACACACAAGTAGTCAATTCGCAAGTCGGTTTTTATCATTTGAATTGCAAGCCCGGCAGCGATAAATAGTAGTGTTTCGATTAGAATAGGTTCCATTGTTTTGTAGAGGCGGAATTCTTCTCTTATTACACTGATGAAAAGTCCTAAACCTGAAACGCAAAAAACTACAATATAAAGCCAATACATTTTGCCGTGGTAGTAGTTGTTTCCGTCTGAAAAATAAATTGTCAAGTCGAAATGGGCAAAAATAATTTGTGTTACTACGTGAACTATTAAGCAAATAAATGTTGTTTTCTTGTGATAGAGTTTGCTGTATGCTAAAGCGGCAGTAAATGCAATGAATGGTGTTAGGCAGTATTCGATGGTTTTAATTATTTTTCTTAATGTTACTACGGATTCGTTATAATTTCCAAGTTTGTAGCCAATCCATTCACAAAGTGCGGCAAAGAAAATTGTTAAGCAAACAACTAAACTCTGTTTTTTAAATTTGTTGTTTATGGAAATATTTGTTAATATCGCTGTTGCAGTTAAAACTAAAACAAAAGCAGATATTAGAAAAATTGTATCTAAAATATCCATGTTTATCTCTTTTTATAATTGTTAAACTGTATTATAGCATTTTTATTATGGCAAGTCAATAGATATTAATTTTTTGTTATATTGTAAATTAAAAAGTTTGTAAAAAGGAACTGAAGCTTTTTTTTGAAAATTTTTGATTGATAAAAAAACTACTGACAAACAATCTTTACTTTTTTGAAAATGTAGTAAAATATAAATATAACTTAATTGGTTGCAAATATTTTGTGTTTTGTTGTATAATAATTTTAGAAAATAACTAAAAGATAACTCTTTAGTTTAATTTTAGTTGTTTTTAGAGCTTTAAGAAGGATTTTTTATCTATGAGAGCATTTATTTTGGTAATAGACGGTTTTGGCATAGGAGCTATGCCGGACTGCAAACTTTTTAATGATTACGGTGCTAATACTTTAAAAAATATTCGCAATGCGTATGACTTAAATTTACCTACATTGGCAGATATGGGGCTTTACAACATAGATGGTACTTACAATGACGATCGTATGCCATGTGGTGCTTTTGCCAGACTTCAGGAATTATCTAAGGGAAAAGATACAACTGTTGGACATTGGGAAATGGCAGGTGTTATTACAAAGGAATTTCTACCTACTTTTCCAAATGGCTTCCCTAAAGAGTTTATGGCAAAGTTGGAAAAAGAATGCGGAACAAAGTTTTTGTGCAACAAGCCGTATAGCGGAACTGAAGTAATAAAGGACTACGGCAAGGAACATCTTGAAACGGGATATCCTATTTTGTATACTTCGGCTGACAGCGTTTTGCAAATTGCAACACACAGTGATAAGTACTCGGTTGACGAATTGTATGAAATGTGTCAAAAAGCTCGCAAACTTTGTGCCGGTAAGTACGGAGTCGGTAGAGTGATTGCACGTCCGTTTACCGGTGAGTGGCCTTATACTCGTACTGCCGACAGAAAAGACTTTTCGCTTGATCCTACTGGAATTACTTTGTTGGACTGTGTAAAAGAAGCCGGTTTGGAAAGCGTTGCTGTAGGAAAAATTGAAAATATCTTTAATGGTCGTGGAATTACAAGAAGCATTCACACTCACAGCAATCTTGAAGGACTTAATGTAACCATTGACTTAGCAAAAGAAAATTTTGACGGTCTTGTTTTTGTTAACTTGGTTGACACAGACATGAAGTTTGGTCATAGACGTGATGTTTTTGGCTATGCTGAAGCGTTGGAAGAAATTGACGGAAAAGTTGCCGAACTTATTAAAATTTTGAAGCATGACGACGTGTTGTATATAACGGGCGATCACGGTTGTGATCCTACACATAAACAACATACCGATCATACTCGCGAATATACGCCGTTGCTTATTTACGGAACTGATGTTGTGCCTACAAACCTTGGTACGATTTTAGGATTTGACGTGATTAGTGATACGATAAAGGAACAGTTGGACATCGGATGTGGTGGAAAATCTGTTTGGGAAAAAATTACAAGATAAATTTTAAAAAAAACGTTGCTAAGGCAGCGTTTTTTTTAACACAAAATTATGTTATTGATTGTATTTT
>CAVEYD010000057.1:3767-5569 GCA_963619835.1 bacterium
CTATAAAAATTTTTTATATTTTACTTGAAAATCTATTTTTCTTTTGTTATAATTGTATAAGAAAATTTTATGAAATTTTAATTTGGCTTAATTTTTTTTGTACAATAATATCTATAATTGATGTTTTATTGGTTTTTGGAGGGTGTATGAAATTACTACAAATGAGATACTTTCAAACAGTTTGTCGTTACGGAAGTATCACAAAGGCTGCCGAGGAATTGTTTGTAAGTCAGCCTACAATTTCTTTTTGCATTAAGGAATTGGAAACGGAATTCGGTGTTAGGTTGTTCCATCGTAGACACAACCGTTTACAACTTACCGTTGAAGGCTCGTTTTTCTTGGATAAGATAAATTATATTTTGCAATCCGTAGATAGTTTGGCAACGCAAATGAAAGACATGGGGTGTAACAGAAACCATATAAAAATTGCCGTTCCTGCAATGATATCTACTTTTTTGTTTCCGCAAATTTTTAACGCATACACTAAAGAACAGCCGGAAGTTGAGCTGGAAATGCTTGAAACAGGATCGTTGCAAGTAAGAAAGCTTGTTGACGCAAATTCGGTGGACCTTGGAATTACCATTATGGACAATGTGGTTGAGGACAGTTACAACGTTTTGCCACTTGTTTCAACTGAACTTGTGTTTTGCGTTAGTAAATCGCATCCGCTTGCTAACAGAAAGCATATTTCGTTTAAGGAACTTGCAAAAGAACATATTATTTTGTTTAAAGCTGATAGTTATCAAAATATTTTTATTAAACGTGCTTTTTCGGATGTGGGAGTAGAGCCAAAAATTTTGCTGTATTCATCGCAACTTTACACAATAAAAGAATTTTTGCAATATGGCAATGCAGGTGCTTTTTTGTATCGTCAAGTTGCTGATTCTAACGATGATTTGGTTTGCATACCGCTTGATCAGCCGATCATTCAAGAAATTGCTCTTATTTGGACTAAAAACGGCAGTTTGTATTCGGATGCCGAAAACTTTATTCAATTTGCCAAACAATTGAAATTTAATTAGCTTTTAATCAATTTGCTTTGCAATTTTTGATTGAAATATATTTTCTAAAATTTTTAGGGGAATTTTACTATGAACATTTGGCACAATATTGCAAGAAACAGAATTAACAAAGACGATTTTTATGCTGTAATTGAAATAAACAAAGGTAGTAAAATGAAGTACGAATTGGATAAAGAAACCGGACTTTTGGTGCTTGATCGTATTTTGTATACTTCAACCCACTATCCTGCAAACTATGGCTTTATTCCGCGTACACTTGCTGATGACGGCGATCCCATGGACGTGCTTGTGTTGAGTTCTGAATCGCTTTTGCCAATGAGTTTGGTAAGGTGCTATCCTATTGGTGTGATATCGATGATTGACAGCGGTGCAAGGGATGAAAAAATTATTGCAATTCCGTTTAACGACCCGACTTACAACGGATATAAGAATATTTCGGAATTACCGCAACACATTTTTGATGAAATGCAACATTTCTTTAAGGTGTATAAGGAATTGGAAAACAAACCAACGTCTGTTTCGGAAGTAAACGACAAGGCTGTTGCTATGGATGTTGTGCAAAGATCTATTGATGAGTATATTGATAAAATTTTGTCAAAACAATAATTTTAGATGCTTAGTGGAGCAATTTTAATTTTTAAAAAGAAAGACGAATCTATTTCGTCTTTTTTTTTGATTTTTTATATAAAATCGACAATACAAAGCATTTAAATGCATTTTTTTAATTTTTGTTGGATGATTTATTAAAAATCATAATTAAGGAAAAGTGTACAAAAAATT
>CAVEYD010000058.1:0-5486 GCA_963619835.1 bacterium
CAGTATCTATTGAACTTCCTCAAGATGCCGGCAACGACTACCAAGGCAAAACTTGTAAATTGCAATATGCGGTCGAAGCTTACCAGGGAAATGCCCAAACACCAATGGTAGAAGAAACAAAAATAGTAGCAACTAACGATGATGACCAAACTGTGGTTGAAACAAAAATTGAGTCGACATCGGCACAAGTAGCGGCTACAATTCCGGCAGGAGTGCAATTAGCTGAAAATGTAAAAGAGATTGAATTGAAAGTTTCAAAGGCAAACGCTCCGTCCACCATTTCTGTTGAATCTGAAGGCGAAAAAATTGAAACTTTCGAAATAAAAATGGAAGGATTAGCTGAAAACAACGATACTCCCATCACCGTAACATTAAACGTTAGCGCAGGTCTTACAACCTTCAAATTGTATCACAATAGCACTTTGATGTCATCAAAAGCTTCTCTTGACGAAGTAGTAGCTGATCAAGACTATTACTACGACATTGAGACAGGTGTTTTGACATTTAAGTCCGCGACCTTCTCACCTTTCACCATTGTTTCCAACGAAGAGTGGAAAAACGTTAGTTCGTTTACCGAATTAGCAGAGGCAAAAAAGGCAGCAGTAGCAAATACTACAACTTACATTAAGTTAACAAATAACATTGACGCTACCGCAATAGGAATGATTCAAAACGAAGGCAATCATATCATATTGGACATGAACGGACATACCGTTACATTGGCAGAGAATAACTACCTCCTTGTAAAAGGTGGAACGTTGGAATTGATTGGCAATGGAACTATTTCTAGCCCAAGTGGAGACACACCTGCTGTATATGTTGTAGGTTCGTCAGATCCAGCCGCAGAAAATTATACTAAATTTGTTGTTGGAGAAAATGTTACGATTGAAGCATTTAATTGCGTGGGAATCTCATATACCGATAATGCATCCCAAGAATACGGAGTAAAATTGATCGTAGAAGGCACGCTTCTTGGCAGAAACAGATGCATCAATCTTGATTATGAGTTTGTGAAGACTGAAGGCAATGTGCCTGAAATTACTTGCACAGAAACGTCTGTGCTTAAAACAGAAAGTTCCGGTATCTATGCTGCCGGATATGCAATTTGGAACTTGGCGGGCGACATTATTACAGAAAGCATACAGGCGCCCGAAACAACATCGGAAGGATATGATGTATCCGGAAACGCCTTGATATTTAAGAGCGGTATAGTTAACATTACCGGTGGTACATATAAATCAACGGATGCTAAGAATGATCCTGCCGAGGGACCGCAAGGTGTGAATAAAAATTCCGGAGCTGCTATTTGCTTGGTAAGCGATGAGGTGGACAATTGTCCAAAAATACTAAAAGTTACAATAAGTGGTGGTACATTCATCAGCGAGCAAAGCTACGGAATTCTTGAATGCATTTCTAAGACTACTGGAGGCATATACGATAGCACCAAAATTTATGGCAATAATATGGATGCAGCTGCAAGCTATACCGAGTTAACCATCACAGGCGGAACATTTAAAGGAGCAGCCGGTGCAATCAAGATCAACGATATGTCAAACAAAAAAGTTGTTTCGGGTGGAATGTTTATATCTGATCCATCTTTATATTTAGTAGAGGGCAAAAACGTTGTAGTTGAAAACGGTTATTACATTGTAAAATAATCGTCGTCAATGTCGAATTAAAAGGCAAAGCTTTTTCATAAAAAATCGTTGTTCCGTATCTTACAACTAATAATGTTGCTTCGGCAACAGAAGACGGCCGTTTATAAATTGTGTAAACAAAAAAATATAGAGTAAAAAAAGAGGACAATAATGTCCTCTTTTTTTTACAATTATTGTTGTTTTTTACTACTGTTTTTACTTACTTTTTGCTTGCATACATTGCAGCGGAAAAACCTGCAATTGCACCATCGGCAATTGCAGTTGCACACTGACGCATGCTTTTTGTACGACAATCTCCTGCAACAAACACACCTTGGCAATTTGTTGTACAAGATTCGTCCGCAACAATAAATCCACCTTGATTTAATTGCACGTACTCGGCAAAGTTTTGATTGTTAGGTTTTTGTCCAATAGCAACAAACACAGCAGACGTGTCAATGTAAGTAATTGCTCCATCGCCATCTTTTACGGCAACCCCGGACACGACATCGTCTCCTAAAATATCGGTAACCGAAACATTTTTGATCCACTCTATCTTGCCGTTTTTAAGTATTCTGTCTGTAAGTTCACTGTCGCAAAATAATTTATCAAACAAGGTAAGCAAAGTTACCTGACCGCAAATGTCTGCCAAATACAATGCATATTGTGCGGCACTGTTGCCATCCCCGACAACACAAACGTGCTTGCCGGCATAAAACGAACCATCACAAACGGCACAATAGCAAACACCCTTGCCTTCAAATTGTTTTTCCGACGGAATGCCTAAGTTTTTGTGACTTGCTCCGGTTGCCAAAACGATTGATTTTGCCTGATAGTTTGAATATTCGGTTGAAACGTCAAAGTTGTCTCCGTTTTTTACAAACGTTGCGTTGCCCATATCAAACTCAACACCATGAGCAACAATTTGATCAAACATTTTTTCGGCAAGTTCGGCGCCGCTGATTTCCTTAACGGACGGATAGTTTTCGACCTTGGGCGCATTTGCGATTTGTCCGCCGAATGCAGATTTTTCGATTATCATTACCGATTTGCCGGAGCGAGCGGCATACAGTGCTGCAGTCATGCCTGCAGGACCACCGCCTATTACTATAACGTCGTACATAATAAAATTTTCCTTTTTTTACTACAAAGCAATTGCTGTAACAATAGTTTGTTTTTAATAAAACAAGCGCAAATATAAATTTACGCTTGTCGTTTTTTGTGTTGTTTGTTTTTTACTTTAACGATTCAACATACTTACGTATTTCGGATGCGTTTTCGTATGTTTTGTAGGTGTCTCCGTCCGCAACAACAAGCGTCGGCGTCATTTTTATACCAAGTTTTTTAGCAAGATCTACGTTTTGCAACGAATCAATTTGTTCATGTTCGTAACCGAGTTTGCCAAGCATAATCTCAGCCATTTTGCAGTTAGGACATTTGTCTTGAACAAACAACATTGGCTTTACAACAACACATTTTTCGTGAGGTGCTTCTTCGTGATGATCGACTGCATGAGAATGTTTGAGCATGCTGTGATCAACGTCGTAAGTGCGACGATCTTTCCACTCTTGTGTTTTGCCGTCGTTCCAGTTTTGTACGGGACGATAGTAACCGGTTATACGCGAGTAAACTTCGGTACGATGATGGCACTTTGGACACTCATAAACCTCACCACTGATGTAGCCGTGTTCCGGACAAACAGAATATGTTGGGGACAATGTGTAGTAAGGCAAACGATAGTTTTCGGCAATTGTGCGAACAAGTTTCATTGCTGATTTCCACGTAGGCAATCTTTCTCCCAAAAATGCATGGAATACCGTTCCTGAAGTGTAAAGCGTTTGCAATTCGTCTTGAATATCCAAAGCATCAAACACATCGGATGAGAAGTTTACAGGCAAGTGCGAACTGTTGGTGTAGTAAGGTGTTTCACCTTTCTTTCCGGCAAAAATCATGTCGGGATAGTACTTTTTGTCAAACTTTGCAAGACGGTAAGCTGTACTTTCTGCCGGGGTTGCTTCCAAGTTGTACAAATCTCCATACATTTCTTGATAGTCCGACAATCTTTCACGCATGTGATTTAATACGTCTTTAGTAAATTGTTGAGCTCTTTCATCGGTCAAGTCACAACGCAACCATTTAGCATTAAGGCAAGCTTCGTTCATGCCAACAAGGCCGATAGTTGAGAAGTGGTTTGCAAACGTTCCAAGATAACGTTTTGTGTAAGGATAAAGACCTACTTCCATCAACTTTGTGATTGTATTACGTTTAATTTTTAACGAACGTGCGGAAATGTCCATCATTTTGTCCAAACGTTTGTAAAAATCGTCAACATCGGTTGCCAAATAAGCAATACGAGGAATGTTGATTGTTACTACACCTACACTACCGGTGCTTTCACCGCTACCGAAAAATCCACCACTCTTTTTGCGCAATTCACGCAAGTCGAGACGCAAACGGCAACACATACTACGAACGTCACTCGGTTCCATGTCACTGTTGATATAGTTTGAAAAATATGGTGTTCCGTACTTTGCAGTCATTTCGAACAACAATTTGTTGTTTTCGGTTTCCGACCAGTCAAAGTCCTTTGTGATTGAGTAAGTGGGAATAGGATATTGGAATCCACGACCATTAAAGTCGCCTTCGATCATCGTTTCGATAAACGCGCGGTTGACCATGTCCATTTCCTTTTTGCAGTCCTTGTAGCAGAAGTCTGCTTCCTTGCCACCGATTATGCAACGAGTTTCGGCAAGGTCGGCCGGAACAGTCCAGTCCAAAGTAATGTTGCTAAACGGCGCTTGTGTGCCCCAACGGCTGGGTGTGTTTACGCCGTATATGAAAGACTCGATGCACTTTTTAACTTGTTCGTAAGACAAATTGTCGGCTTTTACAAAGGGGGCAAGATAGGTATCAAACGAACTAAATGCTTGCGCACCTGCCCATTCGTTTTGCATGATACCCAAAAAGTTTACCATTTGATTGCAAAGGGTTGCAAGGTGTTTTGCGGGGGCAGAAGTAATCTTGCCCATAACTCCGCCAAGTCCTTCGGTGATAAGTTGTTTTAAGCTCCATCCTGCGCAATAGCCTGTTAGCATGCTGAGGTCGTGAAGGTGAATTGCCGCAGTACGATGCGCTTCGGCAATTTCCTCATCGTAAACTTCGCTTAGCCAATAGTTTGCCGTTATTGCTCCACTGTTAGACAAAATAAGTCCGCCTACAGAATAAGTAACCGTACTATTTTCCTTAACACGCCAGTCTGCAACCTTTAAGTAGTTGTCTACAACAGACTTGTAGTCCAACATAGTTTCTGTTATATTGCGAGCTTTTTCGTGATTTTTACGATATAAAATGTATGCCTTGGCAACTTCGGTGTAGCCTGCTTGAATAAGCACAGTTTCTACGCTGTCTTGAATATCTTCTACAGACACAACTCCGTCAATTACCTTGTCTTTAAAGTCTGCCGTAACTTTAAGAGCCAACATGTCGATGACATCATTATTGTACGGTGTGTTTTTAGCATCAAAAGCAAGCTTTATGGCATTTGAAATTTTAGAAAGGTTAAATTCGACAATTTGTCCGTTTCTCTTTTTTACTTGATACATTTTATATCCTCCGTTAACGGCTCGAAAGTTCTCTGCTTTCGTTCCGATTGTTTTTGTGCAAAATGTTATAAATTGAATTTTATAAAAAAACAAAAACTTTCAAAATCTGAAAGTTTGTGTTCTTGCATTTTTCTTGCGATTTTCTTATTTAATTTTATATCAACAAAAATCGGTTGTCAATACAAAAAAGCAAAGTCAAACACAATATATTGTGTTTTTTTTTCTCTTTTGACACAATATATAGTAT
>CAVEYD010000059.1:0-5411 GCA_963619835.1 bacterium
GAGTGGCAGATGGTGTGATTGTCATAAATGAACTTGTATTGAATACCACTTTGTTGTTGCACGTTTCCGTTTCTACGCAAAGAAACACTTAAGCGGATGGCAGATGTCATCAAATAAGGTGGAACCGCGGATTGTTTATTCGTCCTTATGAGATTTTTCTCGTAGGGATTTTTTTATTTCTATTAAAAAACTTCGCAGTAAAATTAGATTGTGCAATTGCTTTTTTGAAATCAATTAGAAGTATTTAGTTAAGGAGATTGAAACTATGATTAAGGTTACTTTACCGGATGGTAGCATCAAAGAATTTTCGCAAGCAGTTTCTTGTTTTGACATTGCTTCAAGCATTTCATCAGGACTTGCTCGTAATGCTGTATGTGCTGAAGTGGATGAAATTAAAGTTGACATGAATCACATTGTTGATCATGATGTCGATTTTAAGGTGTTCACTTTAAAGGATGAAGAAGGATTAGCTGTTCTTCGTCATTCAACAGCGCATCTTATGGCACAAGCAATTTCTCACATTTATCCGCAGGCTAAATTTGCTATCGGGCCATCAATTAAAAATGGCTTCTACTACGACATCGACTTTGAGGGGGTGCAAATTGCTCCGGAAGACTTGTTGAAAATTGAAGAAGAAATGAACAAGCTCGTTAAAGCTGATTTCCCCATCGTTCGCAGTGAAATGAATAGGGTTGAGGCCATTGAATTCTTTAAGCAACGCGGCGATTTCTACAAAGTGGAAATTTTGTCCGAGCTTGACGCAGAGAGTGTTTCTCTTTACACGCAAGGTGACTATATAGATTTGTGTCGCGGACCGCATATGTCATCTACCGGAAAAATTAAAGCTTTTAAACTTACAAGTATTGCCGGTGCATACTGGCGTGGTGATACGAAAAATAAGATGCTCACACGTATTTACGGGACTGCTTTCGAAAAAAAGGCAGAGTTGGATGAGTATTTGGCTCGCTTGGAAGAGGCAAAACGTAGAGATCATCGTAAACTTGGCAAAGAACTTGATTTGTTTGATATATTTGATGAAGGCCCCGGATTTCCGTTTTTCTTCCCAAAAGGAATGGTGCTTAGAAATACTCTTGAAGATTTTTGGCGTAAGGAACATGCTAAAGCCGGATATCAAGAGATAAAGACTCCTATGATTTTGAATCAAGAGTTGTGGCATAGAAGCGGACACTGGGATCATTATAAAGACAATATGTACGTTGTTAAAATAGACGATGAAGACTACGCAATAAAACCGATGAATTGCCCCGGTGGAATGCTTGTTTACAAACGTAAACCGCATAGTTATCGTGATTTGCCTGAACGCATGGCTGAATTGGGACTTGTGCATAGACACGAGTTGTCCGGTGCTTTACATGGACTTATGCGCGTTCGTTGTTTCACTCAAGACGATGCACATATATTTATGACTCCGGATCAAATCGAGGACGAAATAGAAGGTGTTGTCCGTCTTATTGATAAGTTTTATAAGGTGTTTGGATTTAAGTACAAGCTTGAACTGTCAACTCGCCCTGAGGATAGCATGGGCACAGACGAACAGTGGGAGACTGCAACAAATGCTTTGAAGCGTGCTTTGAACGTTCTTGGAAAAGATTATGAAATTAACGAGGGTGATGGTGCCTTTTACGGTCCTAAAATTGACTTCCATCTAGAAGACAGCATTGGCCGTACTTGGCAGTGCGGAACAATTCAGTTGGACTTTCAAATGCCCGAACGTTTTGATTTAACATACGTCGGACAAGATGGCGAAAAACATCGTCCTGTAATGATTCACCGTGTTGTTTTTGGTAGTATTGAGCGCTTTATCGCAATCTTGACCGAACATTATGCGGGAGCATTTCCGTTGTGGTTGGCACCTGTTCAGGTAAAAATTGTTCCGATTTCTGAAAGTCAGGCGGACTATGCACATTCCGTTTGTGACAAACTTCTTTCTCTGGGTATCCGCGTTGAAATAGACGAAAGAAATGAAAAAATGGGCTATCGTATTCGTGAAGCACAGTTGCAAAAAATTCCGTATATGCTTGTTTTGGGCGAAAAAGAAAAAGAAAACGGAACTGTTGCAGTACGTAATCGCAAGAGCGGAGATTTGGGATCAATGTCTTTTGAACAATTTGTTGATAAACTTAACAAGGAAATCGATGAAAAATCAGCTGATATGTGATTTTGTCGATTGTTGTTGAATGATTGTCGTTTGACTAAATTGTTCTTATTATTCGGTAGAGTTTGCTGTCGTTATATTGTAAATACCGTATGGCAACTTGAATTATTTACCTACTAAAGTATACTAAGCGAAAACACATTTTAAAATTACAGAAATGTGTTTTCGTTTTAATATACGAATTTGTATTTTTTTGTAAATTGTGAGCAGTGTTTGTACATTAAGAATGTTAATGCTTTAAAATAAAAAATGTATTGAAGAAAAAATAAATATTCTTGATTCAATTGATTGACAACGTTGATTCGTTGTGATAAAATTCACTTGTATTAAAGCGAAAGACCACTTTCCACCGATCAGATTACGTTTGACGGTTAGCTATAACGAATCGAAATAATGTTTTTCGGTTTTTGTTATTTGTGTGGTAAATTTCGTTTACCACTTTTTTTTATGTCGGGAGGACACAACTATAAAAGAGCTTCAGATTAACGGACAAATAAGGGATAAAGAAATTCGCCTTATTGGTAATGACGGACAACAACTCGGAATCGTATCTGCCTACGAAGGTCAAAAAATAGCTGATGATGCCGGAATGGATCTTGTTAAAATTTCACCAAATTCTGTTCCGCCTGTTTGCCGTATTATGGATTACAGCAAGTATAAATACGAGCAAAATAAAAAAGAAAAAGAGATGAAGCGCAATCAAAAAGTTATGGAAATAAAGGAAGTTTGGCTTTCCATGACTATTGATATCGGAGACTTGAACACAAAGGCTAATATTGCAAGAAAATTTTTACAAGACGGCAACAAGGTTAAAGCAACCATTCGTATGAGAGGTCGTCAGCAAGCTTATGCTTCTCAAGGTGTTGAAGTTATGAAAAAATTCGCTTCAATTTTGGAAGATGTTTCCAAAATCGATAAACAGCCAATTACGGAAGGAAGAAATATTTCTATGTTTCTTGTTCCGTTGAATTAAAAAATATTAACGTGGAGGACATATAATATGCCTAAACAAAAGACACATAGCGCATCAAAAAAACGTTTTGTAGTATTAAAAAGCGGAAAAGTTAAACGCGCTCAATGCAACAAGAATCACAAACTTGGAAAAAAGACAACAAAGAGAACTCGTAATCTTCGTAGCACGGCTTACGTAAATGCAACTCAAGCCGGAACAGTTAAGAGCATGTTGCCGTACTAATAGGAGGATGGAACAATGAGAATTAAACGTGGTGTAAACGCAGTTAAAAAACGCAGAAAGATACTTAAAGCCGCTAAAGGATATTTTGGTTTAAAATCTACTAACTATCGTCTTGCTCGTCAAGCTGTTATGAAGAGTGGTAACTATGCGTACGTTGGTCGTCGCCTTCGTAAACGTGATATGCGCTCTCTTTGGATTGCTCGTATAAATGCAGCTGCACGTGCTAATGGTTTGTCTTATAGCAAACTTATGCATGGCTTAAAATTAGCTAATATTGATTTGAATAGAAAATCTCTCGCTGAAATCGCTGTAAGTGATTCTGCAACTTTTGCTAAACTTGCAGATCAAGCAAAAGCTGCTCTTAACTAATTTTTACAGAGTTTTTGTTTGTGTGTGATTACTAAAAGCACTCAGCAAAAACTCTTTTTATTTTGCGTGAAAATGATAACATCGTTAGACAACGAAAAAGTTCGTGCAGTTTGTAAACTTAATGATAAAAAATATCGTAAATTAAGCGGATGTTACTTGATAGAAGGGGAACGTCTTGTTTTTGATGCATTTAAGTACAATGCGAATATCGTCGAAGTGTTTGTTAGTGAAAGTTACAACGGAAAAAGTGTTGCAGATGCGATAGTTGTATCAAATAAAGTTTTTGCAAAAATTAGCGATACCGTACACAGTCAAGGTATTCTTGCGGTTGTAAAAATTGAAAAAGACAAAGCTTTTTGTTTGAAGAAAAATTGCTTGATACTTGACGGTTTGCAAGATGCAGGAAATGTCGGAACATTGATTCGAACAGCTGCGTCTTGTGGATTTACGGATGTCTTTGCAATAAATTGTGTGGATGTTTACTCTCCAAAGGTTCTTCGTGCTGCCATGTCTTCGCATTTTTGTGTAAATATTTGGCAAACTGAGAATCAACAAACTTACGATCTGTTGAAAAACAATGATTTTTCTGTTGTTGTTGCCGATATGGATGGAAAAAATATTTTTGGAACAAATTTTGCGGACAAAGTTGCATTAGTTGTCGGTAATGAAGGAAATGGCATCTCAAAATTTTGGAAAGATTGTGCAGATACTATTGTTGCTTTGCCAATGGAAAACAACTTTGAATCATTAAATGTATCTGTCGCAGGAAGCGTTGCAATGTATCAAATTTATGCAAAAGTAAAAAAATACTTAAATTGATTAGACGGAGGTTATTATGTCCGGACATAGTAAATGGAATAATATTAAAAATAAAAAAGCAAAGGGTGATGCTGCTCGTTCGAAAATCTTTACAAAAATTGGAAGAGAAATTGCGGTTGCGGTTAAAGCCGGCGGAGCTGATCCTTCATCAAACAGTAAATTGTTTGACATAATTCAAAAAGCAAAAGCTAACAACATGCCAAACGATAACATTACTCGCAGTATTAAAAAAGCAAGTGGAGAACTTTCTACAGTTGATTACGTTGATATCGTTTACGAAGGATACGGCGTTGGCGGTAGTGCTGTAATTGTTGAGTGTCTTACCGATAATAAAAATCGTACAGCCGGTGATGTTAGATGTGCATTTGACAAAAACGGTGGTAGTTTGGGACAAACAAATTGTGTAAGTTATATGTTTGACAGAAAGGGTATAGTTGTTGCCGAAAACACAATTAACCTCGATGACGATGGCGCTTTTGAACTTGCAATAGAATCCGGTGCGGATGATGTTTCTTTGGAAGATGAAGGGATGATTGAAATTACTTGTGATCCCGCAGCTCTTTCGGAAGTGCGTGATGCTGTTGTAAACAAAAAACTAAATCTCGTTTCTGCAGAATTTAGTTGGTTGCCTCAAACGATGGTAACATTAGATGGCGAAAACCTTGTTAAATTTCAAAGAATGTTGGATGTTTTGGAAGATAACGATGATGTACAAAATGTATATCATAATGTTCAATTGCCTGATGAAGATGAGGAATAATTAGATTTTTTTAATTAAACGATATGTTTTAAGCATATCGTTTTTTTTTTATTTTAATTGGATTTTTTTTGTCTTTCTACGGAATTTTTATT
>CAVEYD010000060.1:0-5351 GCA_963619835.1 bacterium
AATAAATACATTCTATTTAAAAAACAAACGTCATAAATACTTTTGTTGAACAACAAATACAATAAAACGCCCACAAGCGACTAAATATCTTGCGGGCGTCTAAAAATGTCTTAATGAAAATCCAAATTTATTTAATTTCGTCTACTTCGTCATTGGATTCTTGTTTTTCAGCACTTGCATCGGCAGTTGCAACACCATTGTTAGCAGGCTCAATTGAGTGTATAGCTTGACGCAACAACTTCATTGTAGTTTTGCTTCCTTCAACGCCTGTTTCAATCCAAATATATTTATCATCAAGTTCTACAACTTCACCGATAATACCACCAATAGAAGTTATCGTGCAACCAATAGCAAGCGTGGCCATCATTTCTTCTTGACGCTTTCTTTGTTTGCGTTGAGGAATTATCATCATAAGTATAAGGCCAACAATAAGTACACCAAAAATAACCCAGGTTACCCAAGTAGGAAGTCCCGTTCCGGTCGACGTTGAGGAACTATCTTCAAAAAAGTTCAATAAAGCAATCATATTTTTCTCCTTGTCAAAATATTTTTAGAAAAGCCACATAAATAGCTTTTTTATAAAAATTACCATGTATACCAATAAAATTCAAATGTGCTTGCACGCAAAATTTTATACTTTTATTTTACTATAAGGCTTGTCAAAAATCAACCTTTTGCACAAATACTTTTTTTCAATCTTTTTTAAGACAAAAGATTGCTATGAAGTTTCAAGCAAAAGAGATCCATCTATGTGCATTTCTATTTATTATAGTACATACTATAAAAATCATGTTTAAACTCTGCAAAGGAGTCATTAAAAATAGCTTCTCGTGCTTTCTTAACCAAATTAAGTAGAAAAGTAATATTGTGTATGCTTAAAAGTTCCGCAGCAAGAATTTCTTTACAATTTACAAGATGTCTCAGGTATGCCTTCGTAAAGTTTTTGCAACAATAGCAATCGCATTTAGGATCAAGAGGCGAAAAATCAGCCTTATAAAGCCCATTGCGAACCACAATTTTTCCTTGGCTTGTCATTGCAGTACCATTGCGAGCAATTCGGGTAGGCAAAACGCAATCACACATGTCAATTCCGCGCTCAATTCCTTCCAAAATATAATCCGGCGTGCCAACGCCCATTAGGTAATGCGGCATGTTTTCAGGAAGGTAAGGTCTTATTGCATCCATCATTTTGTACATAACAACGGAAGGCTCACCGACGGACAGTCCGCCTACGGCGATACCACACTCGGCATAATTTGACACAAACTTAACCGATTCAATTCGCAAATCTTCAAACATATTGCCCTGAATGATTGGAAAAAGCATTTGTTTACCATTTGTATGTGCCTTTGCACACCTATCCAACCACCTATGAGTACGGTTCATAGCCTGTTTTGCGTAATTTTTATCACATCCGTAAGTACTACACTCATCAAAAGCCATTATAATATCCGCGCCCAAATCATGTTCCGTCTTCATCACGCTTTCGGGTGTAAAAACATGTCTACTGCCGTCAATATGAGATGAAAAGGTTACACCATCATCTGTTATTTTACGCAAATCACCAAGGGAGAAAACTTGAAAGCCGCCACTGTCGGTAAGAATCGGACCGTCCCAGTTCATAAACTTATGCAAACCACCGGCTTGTGCAACCAATTCACTTCCCGGACGCAAATAAAGATGATACGTGTTAGAAAGCAAAATTTGAGTACCTATTTCTTTTAAAGTACTCGGAAGAAGCGACTTAACCGTTGCAGCTGTTCCTACCGGCATAAAAATAGGTGTTTCAATATCTCCATGAGGGGTATGAAACAAGCCTGCTCTTGCCCCGGTGTGTTTATCTATATGTTGAAGTTCAAAAGAAAATTGTTCACTCATTAAAATACCACAAACTTTTTTATTTTTTAGTAGATTACTTTATAAAAGTTTAAGTTTTATTAAAATATTTTCTTTGCAAGATAACCATTATTCAATAAACATCGCATCACCAAAAGAAAAAAATCTATATTTTTCTTGTACAGCAATGTTGTAAATGTTTAGTATTTCTTCTCTTGAACACAGAGACGAAACTAACATTATCAATGTACTTTCAGGCAAGTGAAAATTCGTTATCAATGCATCAACTATTTTAAAATGATATGGCGGATAAATAAAAATATCTGTATTTCCGCTTCCGGCAACTACATGTCCGTCTCTATCGGCAGCACTTTCAACCGTCCGCACACTTGTCGTTCCAACACAGATTACTCGTCTTCCTTCTAATTTAGCTTTATTTATTGCATCAGCTGCCTCTTCCGATACCGAGTAATACTCCGAGTGCATATGATGTTTTGTCACATCATCGACTTTAACAGGTCTAAAGGTTCCAAGTCCAACATGAAGCAAAACTTCTACAACCTCTACTCCCATAGATTTTACCTTTTGAAGCAGATCTTTAGTAAAGTGAAGTCCTGCTGTAGGCGCAGCTGCCGAACCTTCAATTTTACTGTAGACCGTGTTATATCTCGATTTATCTTGTAATTTTTCTTTAATATACGGAGGCAAGGGCATCTCTCCGACTTTTGCCAAAATATCTTCAAAAACCCCGTCGTACAGAAAGTTAACTATTCTGCTTCCGTCTTCGCCTATTGACTCTACTTTTGCTGAAAGTTCGTCTCCAAAATTAAAGACAGAGCCGGGTTTTGCAATTCTACCGGGCTTAAGTATAACTTCCCAGTGAGTAAGATCAAGACGTTTTAGAAGCAAAAATTCTACATGTCCACCGGTTACAGATTTTGTTCCGTAAATTCGTGCGGGCAAAACTTTTGTATTATTAACAACAAGCACGTCACCTTTCCTTAAGTAGTTTGTGATATCATAAAAATGCTTGTGCTCAATTTGCCTATTTTCTCTATTATATACCAACAGTCTCGAGCTATCACGTGGCTCAACCGGAGTTTGCGCAATTAATTCTTGCGGAAGATTATAAAAAAAATCACTCGTTTTCATTATTAGCTGCATCGTCGTCAAAAATTGACAACATTTCCATTCTTTCTTTAGTTAATTTGCGTCCAAGATGTTTGTAAGCATTCGGCATACAAACACGGCCTCGTGGTGTACGTGCAACAAAACCGAGCTGCAAAAGGTACGGTTCATAAACATCTTCAATCGTTGTTGCATCCTCACCGGTCGCAGACGCAAGCGTATCAAGGCCAACAGGACCACCACTAAATTTATCTATTATTGTTGTAAGAATATTTTTATCCACCGAGTCAAGACCGAGTTCGTCAACTTCCATTACATTCATTGCATGATCAACTACAGACAGGGTAATATTTCCATCCCCCAGCACATCGGCAAAATCTCTAACTCGCTTCAGCAATCTATTTGCAATACGAGGCGTTCCTCGGCTTCTTCGTGCAATTTCAAAACATGCTGAATCTTCTATTCCTGCGCCCAATTTTTTTGCGGATTTTTTTACAATAAGTTGTAAATCTTCCGGAGAATACAAATTCAAACGCATTTGAACACCAAACCTGTCTCTTAAAGGAGCAGCCAAATTTCCCGCTTTTGTCGTTGCGCCTATTAGGGTAAAATGCTCAAGCTTAATATTTACAGATGTGGCAGATGGTCCCTTACCAACAACAAAATCCAAACGATAGTCTTCCATTGCAGGGTACAATATTTCCTCTAAGCTACTGTTTAAGCGGTGAATTTCATCAATAAACAAAACCTCATTCGGCTTTAATTTGGACAGAATTGCTGATAAATCGAATTTACTTGGTATTGCCGAACCACTTGTAATAGTTATAGGCACCCCCATTTCGTTTGCAATTATATGTGCCAAAGTCGTTTTCCCTAAACCCGGTGGACCATACAAAAGGACATGATCAAGGCTTTCTCCGCGTGACAATGCTGCTTTAATATACACTGCCATGTTTTGTTTTACTTTATCTTGTCCCACATAATCGTCAAAATTTTTAGGACGCAATATATTTTCTGTATCGCGTTCTTTTTCATTTAGCGTACTGGTAAAAAAAGTATTTTCCATTACATCCTCTTAATTTTTGAATATCTCAACAAAAACAAAATTCTTTTTCAGAATGTGTTAGCATTTTTTCTAATAAAAAAACTAACGATGTCAAACGGCTAATTTATTCTAAAAGCCATGTTGATTAACTCCTCCGAAGAACTTGCACCAAGTTTCGAAGCTGCTTCCACAAGTTTTTCGGCATCAGCTTGACTTTTACCCAAGGAGCACAAGACTGAAATCGCAGCTTTTTGTTCGTTAGTTAAAACATTATCGCCGTAATCTTGAGTGAAATTCATTGATTGTTGTCCGGAGCCAATGTAATTTATGTCTACAGTTACTTTCTCTTTGAGTTCCAAAACTATTCGTTCTGCGGTTTTTTTGCCAAGTCCTTTTATTTTCGTAAGTTGCTTTGTATCACAATTAAATATAGCAGCAGCAATACCGTTAAAATCCATTCCGGAAAGGATACTAATTGCCATTTTACAACCAACTCCCGAAACGGAAGTTAAAAGTAAAAACATATTTTTTTCTTCTTTGGATGAAAACCCAAACAAAGACACACCATCTTCCTTAACTTGCAAAAAAGTGTACAATTTTTGAGTGCGACCAACGCATACCTCTTTTAGCGTGTAATCAGAAACTAAAAGTTCGTACCCAACCCCGCCGACATCAACAACCACATTATTGCCGTTTATATCATCTATCTGTCCTTTTACAAAACTAAACATTTTTTACCCTTTAAAATAACTATCTTTATTTTATATAAAACTTATCGGTAAAGCCACCTGTTTGAATATGCGTAAGGGCAACAGCAAGAGCATCCGCAGCGTCATCGGGCTTTGGAATTTTTTCCAAGCCCAAAAAAACACGTACCATTTCTTGTATTTGTTTTTTTTCTGCCCTTCCATACCCTGTCATCGCTTGCTTAATTTGCAGGGGTGTATATTCGTAAAGACGTCCACAACTATGTACCGCAGCCAAAAGCAAGACGCCGCGTGCATGTGCAACATTAATTCCCGTTGTAATATTTGTGTTAAAAAACAATTCTTCTGCCGCAATTTCGTCAGGTTTATACTGTTCAATAAGCTTTGTCACACTTTGATAAATCAAAGCTAACCTTACTGGAAAACTTTCTTCCTTAGGCGTTGTAATAACTCCATAGTCAACAACTTTTTTATTATTGAAATTTTCAAAATCAATTATGCCGTAACCAACTATTGCTAGTCCCGGATCAAATCCTATCACTCTTTTCATATACACTTTTTCAACGTCTTTTTTATAATATTACATCAATCAGTGGCAAAAGTCAAGTAACACTTACAAACGAAACGCCTACAAC
>CAVEYD010000061.1:0-4917 GCA_963619835.1 bacterium
CGTAAGTGTTGACTCAAAAAACCAAGGATGCTATAATAAAAATGTTGGGCAATGTGAAAAATGATAATTATTTTTTATGTTGCAAATGAAAGTTATTTTAAGGAGAAAATTTTTTATGGCAAACAGATTTGTACTTAACGAAACAAGTTACCACGGCAAGGGAGCAATAAATGAAATTGCTACCGAAGTAAACGCTCGTGGATTTAAGAAAGTTTTTGTGTGTGTAGACCCTGACTTGGTTAAGTTTGGCGTAGCAAAAAAAGTTACCGACGTTTTGGACGGAGCTAAAATAGCTTACGACATGTTTACTCAAATTAAAGCTAACCCCACTGTTGCTAACGTTAAGGCAGGCGTTGATGCTTTTAAGGCAAGCAAGGCAGACTGCATTGTTGCTATCGGCGGAGGATCTTCGATGGACACCGCTAAAGCAATTGGAATTATCATTGCAAACCCTGAATTTGCAGATGTTGTTTCACTTGAAGGTGTTGCACCAACTAAAAATAAGGCTGTTCCTATCATTGCAGTACCCACCACTGCAGGAACTGCAGCAGAAGTTACAATTAACTACGTAATTACCGACACCGAGAAAAATCGTAAAATGGTTTGCGTAGACGTTCACGACATCCCCGTAGTTGCCGTTGTTGACCCCGACATGATGTCCACAATGCCAAAAGGACTTACCGCTGCTACAGGTATGGACGCTCTTACACATGCTATTGAAGGGTACATTACAAAAGCTGCTTGGCCTCTTTCAGACATGTTCCACCTAAAAGCAATTGAAATTATCAGCAAATCTTTGCGCTCGGCAGTTGCAAACGAACCTTGCGGACGTGAAGGAATGGCTCTCGGTCAATACATCGCCGGCATGGGATTTAGCAACGTAGGACTTGGAATCGTTCACAGCATGGCTCACCCCTTGGGCGCTGTTTACGACACTCCTCACGGAGTTGCAAATGCAATAATTTTGCCAACCGTTATGGAATATAACGCTCCTGCTACAGGTGAAAAATACAGAGATATCGCTAAAGCTATGGGAGTTAAGGGCGTTGACGAAATGACTCTTGACGAAGCAAGAAAAGCCGCAATTGATTCTGTTAAACAACTTTCTCACGATGTAGGTATTCCTGCAGACTTGAAAGCAATTGTTAAGAAAGAAGATCTTGACTTCCTTGCAGAATCCGCTTACGCAGATGCTTGCCGTCCCGGTAACCCGCGCGACACAAGTGTTGCAGAAATAAAAGAACTTTATTTGAAGTTGATGTAATTTGTTACAGTAATTTGTTACAAAAAAAGATGTATCGCATTGATACATCTTTTTTTTTGTGCTTTTTTTAATAACACTAATGTTTAACTGTTTTTGCCGCTTAAGTTTGACGGAATAACTAATGCAATTTTTGCCATTGCAAATAGTTGTTAAAACTACACTACTTACCCAAAATGCCATCGAGCGGTTTAAGGTGCCACAAATCTACAAGTCCTTGCAAAACGTCGTCGCCGATGCTGTTTACTACATGACCAAGTGTAAGCATGTAAACTTGTGCTGTTTTTTCAACAGTTTCGATAAGTCCAAACGTTTCGTCGATATCTTTACCGGTGCCGTAAATTCCGTGATTTGTCCAAACGACCAAACGATAGTTTTGCATTTTTTGTGCAGTTGCAACGCCTATTTCTTCCGTACCACAAATCATACAGGGAAGTACGCCTACTCCGTCGGGGAAAACAACTATTGCTTCGGTGTTGCTACGCCATAATTTTTCGGTAAAAACTCTGTCGTCTGTTTTTACAACGGAGGACATGCAAAGAGTGTACGTCGGGTGGGTGTGCATAACAACGCGATGAGCGGGATCGATTTTTAGTCTTGTTGCATGAGTCATTAAGTGAGCGGGACATTCGCTGGTAAACTTTCCGCCGTCTTTCCATCCCCACAAAAGCTCTGCCGTTTGTAAATCGTTTGCAATGCGAATTACTCCGAGGTTTGTTTCCGGATCTTTGATGACATTTTTGAAGTACTTGCCCGTACCCGTAAACAAGAAATATTTGCCTTTAAGAATACTGTCTGCCGTAAAGTTGAGTGGTATTGTACGCAAAACTTTGTTTACGTCAAGATATTCTTTTACTTCGGCTTCGTCCAAAATTACGGATACATTTCCACCGTTACGTTCGTCCCAACCTTGACGATACATGTTTGCCGTTACATCACACATTTCTTGTATAAATTTTGATTCAAAAATGTTTTTCATTGTTATTCTCCTTTTAAAAGTGTTTTTAAACACGTTTACTTAAAACAAGTTTTTCGTATTCTTCTACTTTGTCGTAGTAGCAAACAGGAACGTTGCATTCGGTTAGATACTGCTCCCAAACGGCACCAAAATCCATAGTTTTGAGATATTCGTTTACTACCATAAGTTTTGTAAAGTTGCAATCGTTTTGCAATTTTTGCATCATGGCGGTAGGTTCAAGTAAAGCAAGCAACAATGCTTTGTGGACGTTTCTTACGCCTGTGATCCAAGCGGAAATACGGTTGATACTTGCATCAAAATAGTCGGTTGCGATAAACACTTTGTCGAGTGCATCGTTACGCACGATTTCCTTAGCAATTTCCTTGGTTTCATCATCAAGCAAAACAACGTGGTCACTGTCCCAACGAACACCACGAGTAACATGCAAAGCAATGTGGTCGTTGAAAAGCAACAATGCGCTAATCTTGTCGGATACAAGTTCCGTAGGATGATAATGTCCGTTGTCCATTAATGGCGTGATGTGCTTGTAGTCTACATACGACAGGCAAAACTCTGCACTGCCGACAGTGTAACTTTCCAAGCCGATACCGAAAACTTTACTTTCGAGCGTTACAAAAACTTTGCTCTTGTCGTAAGGTGTGGCAAGAATTTCATCCATGCTTTGTTTGTATCTTGCGCGCGGAGAAAGTCTGTCCGCAGGAATATCTTTGTAACCATCCGGAATCCAAAAGTTGATTACACAAGGATAACCTGTTTCGTTGGCAAAATACTCGGCAATTTTGATACATTGAATTCCGTGACGAACCCAATATTTACGAACGTTTTCGTCGGGAGAAGATAGCGTCAAATTGTCTTTTACCATGGGATGAGCGAAAAACGTAGGGTTAAAATCCAATCCTATTCCGCGATCTTTTGCAAACTTTACCCATTTTGCAAAATGTTTGGGTTCAATTTGATCTCGACCGACAAATTCACCATCAAAAATTGCATAACTTGCATGCAAGTTGAGTTTTTTCTTGCCGGGTATCAAACTGAATGCTTTGTCGATATCTGCCATAAGTTCTTCCGGAGTGGTTGCTTTGCCGGGATAATTGCCCGTCGTTTGAATTCCGCCGGAAAGACTTTGCTTGCTGTCAAAACCGACAACGTCGTCACCTTGCCAACAATGTACCGAAACGGTTACATCTTTTAGAGTTTTTATTGCTTTGTCGGTATCTATACCGAGTTTTGCGTATGCTTGTTTAGCTAATTCGTATCTTGTCATGATTGCTCCTTTAATTAAAACACTTTATTTGAGATTTTATGTTACCGATTGCTGTAGCTTCTATTGGCATTGCTACAACATTTTTACCGGTGTACTGCCGAGTAAGTTTGTTTAAAAATTCGTTTTTTGCGCCGCCTCCGACAATATAAATACTGTCGAACGCTTGATTTAGATTTTTTTCCATTTCGTTTACGGCATTTTTGTAACTTAGTGCCAAACTGTGATAAATGCTTGCATACAAGTCACCATCCGTTTTTGGAGGATTTTCGGCAAGTAAATTTTTGATGGCAGTTTCCATGTCGAGCGGTGACATTAGGCTTGGATCGTTTACGTCAAACGTTTCGCAGTAAGTGCTGTTTTGCGCTTGACGAACAATTTCAGTAATGGCAATCCCCTTCTTTTTTTGCACCTGGTTGATTAGCCACATACCCATAATATTTTTTAAATATCTTACGTATCCTACACCACCTTCGTTAGAAAAATTGGATAGGCAACTTTTTTCGGAAGTGTTGGCCGTTGGCAATTTTGCACCGATTAGCGACCAAGTTCCGGACGAAAGCAATACAGAATTTTGCGGACAATCGATTGCTTCATAGGCACTTGCGGTGTCGTGCGAAGCACACAACACTACTGTCGTTTGACCGCCGACTTCACTTGCGACATCTTGTTTGAACGCTCCAACAATCGTTTGTGGCATGTCTAAATGATTAAATATGTTTTGTGGCAAATTTAGTGCGCTGACAATATCTAAATCGTACTGCCGTGTTGTAGCATTTACAAGTCCGCCGGTTGAAGCATCGGTAAATTCGTGCTTTTTTACACCGGTAAGCAAGTACGAAAGATACTCGGGAATCATTAAGAAATCCGTTACACCTTCAAGTCTGCCGTCCAATTTATCTTTGTAAAGTTGGTAAATCGTGTTGAATGTTTGAAATTGAATTCCTGTTTTGGAATACAAATCCTTAAACGGCACTATGTTGTGCACTTGCGTTATTGCTTCGGCTGTACGCTCGTTGCGATAGGCAAAACATGGTAAAACCGCATTGTCGCCACGCATTAAAACGTAATCGACACCCCAAGTGTCTATGGCAAGGCTTGTAATGTTGGGATACTTTTGAAGAGCAATTTTTATTCCCTGCTTAACATACGAAAAAATTTCGTCCATGTCCCAAACAAGTCCTTGCGGAGTTTGCTTCATGCCGTTTGGAAAACGAAAAACTTCGTCAAGTTGCATTTTGTCGCCGTTTACACAACCGACAATGTGCCGTCCGCTAGACGCACCGATATCTATTGCAAGAAAATATTTCATTTTATCTCCTTAAACAAATAGTTTTTGTCAAATTCTAAGACAAGTATTTTTTTGTCAAACAATTTCTTTTTATATTATAATCCATTAAACTGTATAAAACAAGG
>CAVEYD010000062.1:0-4648 GCA_963619835.1 bacterium
TTGTTTGTTGTAAATAATAATTTGTTTGCTGTAAATAATAATTTGTTTGCTGTAAATGATATTTTATTTCAAGTTGTTTTCTTGTTAAGATTTGCAAAAAAATTAACAATTAGAAAATAGATTTTTGATTAGCGTCTACTAAGTAGTAGGCGGGGGAAAAATCTTGCTTGCATGCCGTAGCTATGAGATAGTCGTTTGCCGTTTTGTACTTTACTTCGCCTTGGTAGTTTTGCGACGGAATAAAGATACCGTTACCGTCAATTTTGTAAGTGCTTTCGCGCTTTGTCCAACACTTTAGTAGGTCGATATCGGTTGTAAAAGTGTGGTTTATGCGCTTGGCAAGATTTTGGGCAAAGTTAACGTCTTGACATTTTTGAGAAAAATGCGAGATTTTTTCGATATCGATACCGCAAGGAATACTGCTTACGGCAACTGCCACTGCACCTTGCGTGTGCGATATAGAAAAATAAAAGTCGTCTGTGCACCACTTGCCAAAATCGTTTTTGTAAAATTTTACACAAGCGGGGTTTAGGTTGAAACAATCGGCAATGGCAAAACAAAGCAAGTTCCACGAATTTGTTTTTTCCTGCCTGACTGCCGAGTTTTTTATTTCGTCGACTTCGATTTGCCGTAAAACAGGCATGGGCGTGCTTTGCGGAACGTCGTCAAAAGACACATAAACTTTTACTGTCATCGGTAAAATTTACAAAGATTTTAGTACCGATTGTACGTCACGCATGTCGCACTTGCCGGCAAAGTTTTGTTTGAAGTGTTTCATTACGGCACCGATTGACTTGTCGTCAAGTTTGGCAATTTCGGCACGAATTTCGTCCGCCGTCATCATTTTGGGCAAGAAAGAGGATATGAAAGCAATTTGATTTGTCAATGTGGCAACGTTTTCTGCACGATTTGCCTTGGCAAAAGCTTCTTTTTCTTCTTCGAGTTCCTTAACAGATTTTTGCAAAACTGCAACAATGTCGGCATCGGTTAGTTCGGCATTTTGCGTGCGTTTTTCAATTTCGGCAAGCTTTACTTTGTTGAGAATAACCGACAAAATACTGCGTTTTTCGGTATCGTGATTTTTGAGTGCGGAAATATTTTCGTCTTTAAGTTGTTGATATAACATAATTAGTCCTCCGTTTGTTGCTCGGTGGCAACTTTTACGATTTTTGTTTGCTGTTTTTGCTTTTTGTAGCCCGTTACATAACTGACGTTGCCGATATCCAAAAGCATTGACGAAAGAATTTGCTTGTCGATTTGAGTGTGTTCGTCAAAAACAAGCCACTTGCCGTCCGTAACGTTTGATGTGGGGGCATTTAGTACCAAACTTACGTAAACTGCCGTTTGCGTTTGTTGATCAAGCTCGTCAAAAGCATACTTTTGCCCGTCAAACTCAACAAACAAGTTGTAGTTTTGGTGAGAGAAAGAATAACTTTTTTCCGTAACGGAATTTAGGTAGTTTGCGGCTTTTTCTAAAGTGGAATTTATTTTGTCGCGAATAAGTAAACCGACTACCTTTGAGGTTGCAAGCGTGCCGCTTAAACTTGTTAGTACTTTTGCTTCGGTTGCGACAACCGCCGCACGTGCTTTGACGGCATTTGCTTGGGCATTTTGCGACTCGGCAAGTTGTTTTTGCGAAAGCAACGTTTGTTTTTGCGAATTTAGACTGTTTAACTTTTCTTGCAAAAGTTGGATTTGCTCGCCTAAAGCATTGTCTTGCGACTCGTCCTTAACTACATTGTACAAGTTGCGAATTTTTTCGACGATGGCAGACTTTTGAGTGTCGTAATTGGCAATAATTTTGCGAGATTCGTCCAAGTTGTCGTCAAGGGAAATTGATGAGATTTTTTCGACATCTAACCCTTTGACTTTGAAGTCAACCGACAATTCGTCGTACAACTCGTTGTATTCGTTGTTTTTAACGTCGTAAAGCCACTGCGTTTTTTCTAACTCGACACGCAATTTGACAAGATCTTTTTGAAGGGAAAGTGTTGTTTCGTTGAGAATGTTGTACTCGCTTTCCGCATCGCCGGTTTCGTACTTGAAGTTGCTGACTGCCTTTTCGATATCGTCTCCGCCGGCATACTGCTTTGCACGATCGGTTGCAAGATTTATTTGTTGTTGATTAACTTTGATTGTCTTTTGCGTTTCGATTATGCTTGCTTGAACGTCTTGAATTTTAGATTCGATATTTTCCAGTTGAATTGCAACCGACTTGTACTGTTCGTAACCGGCAGAAAGTCTGTCGCCTATATCGCCAAGTTCGCTTTTTAATTGATCGTTTGTGGTTACAATGTTTTCGATGGTTGTGTGAACGTCTTGCAACTGCTCTTGAGAATTTCTTAAGTACTTAAGACGTTCTCTTAGACCGGATAGACGGCTACGTTGCTGTTCGGTGTAGCGTTTGAGTTCGGCAAGTTCGGTTTCTCCGCGAACGGCATCCGATTGAACGTCAAGTAGATACTGCGTGCCGTTGTCGGCATTTAGCGCCTTTATGTAATTGAAGGCAGATTCGCTTCCGTTTGTGGAAAGAATTTCGTTGTAACGCTTGTTTATGTTGTCCTTTTCGGTGTTGAGGGCAATCATTTCTGCCTTGTTGATTAAAATGTGACGTTTGATTTCCTTTACTGCGCCTTGAAGGATATAGGCACGTTCGACAAGCAACTCTCTGTCCATCTTTCGAGTTTCGATTTCTTGCGAAAGTCCTTGCGTTTCGGCATCGTTTAAGTTGGCATTTACCGCCAAAACGGCAGAAAAATCGCCGGAAAACGTTTTTTGACTGTTTAGGTACACTTCTCGCTTGAACTCTTCTTGCTTGCGAAGTGATGCGTGGTTAAGCCTTGCTTGCAACTTGCTTACGGAAGCATCAATCTGCTTGATGCGATCTTTGTAGTCTTCGAGCGCACGTTCAAAATTGCGACGTTTTTCTTCCAAAGAAGTGTTGATTGTTTCTAACTTGGAATACTTGGAATCTAAAACTTGCAAAATTGTGTTTTTGGCTTTTATCGGTGAGATTGCATTGTCTAAATCGGCTACGGACTTGAAGCGTTTTGTTTGCACGACAAGGGCACTTTCTCTCTCGGCAATTTGGCTTTCCTTAACGGCAATTTCGCTTTGAATTTTTTCGATTTGCGAAGTTACTTCGTCAATTTTGACGTCTACACGAACGGTTTCGAGCAGTTCGCCTATGGACTTGGCGGGCACTTTGAACTCGTCTAAACCTTCCTTGACTTCGGCAACGGTGTTTTCGATATCTTGCAATCTGTTGGCATAAATGCTCTTTTCCGCCAAAAGATTTTGCAAATTTTCGTTAAGTTTGCTTAACGTTTCGTTTAGCTGTTTGTTTTGCGTGTAAAGCGATGCAATGTAAGTTAGCTCGTTGTTGATTTGCTCTATTTTTGTTTTTTTGTCTTGCAAAGCAATAAGCTCTTGTCGTTTTTCTTCGACTTGCTGTTTTGCGCTTTGAATTTCGCTTTCCTGATACTCGATTTGACTTGTAAGGTCGTAACGTTTTTGCTCGTAGTTTTTACGCTCGCTATCGATAGAACGCAACATTTTTACCTTGGGAATAAGCACTTGAACGTCGTTTTGCAGTTGCACTTTTTGACGTAAAACGTTGACGGCATCTTGCCCAGCAACAAGCTTGTTGTACTTGCGTTGAGATTCGTCAAGCTCGGTTAAAATGTCTGCCTTTATTCCGTTTGCGGAAAGCTGTGCTTTTGCCTCGGCAATAGCAACGTTGGTGGCATTTATTTGTTCGTTAATTTGAGTAAGTTGCTGTTCGACTTGGCTTTGGTCGATAAAGTCTACCGGCGTTGCCAAAGTTGTTGCGTATTGTTGCAATTTTTTGACGGCATCGTCCTTCTTTTTGCGAACGTCGTCTCCACTTTGCATTACACTTTGTTCGACATCGGCAAGCATCTTTATTTGGTCGAAAATGAGCAAATTGCCATGAAAATTTTGCACCGAAACGGGTGAAATATAGTCGTTTTTGAGCATTGCATCGACGTTTTCGCCGATAATTCCTTCGAGATAACCTATCGAACGGGAACGTGCAACCACTTGCCAACTTCCGTCAACCATCTTTTTTAGGACACTGCGTGTTGTACCGTCTTCGCCATGAAGCTTGCACAAACAAAAACTGTCGCTATTTAGTGAAAATTCCGTTTCGACGTCGTCTTTGAGCGAAGAATCTTCGGTAAAACAAAAATCAAGGTACTTTTTTAAGCGACTACCCTTGCTTGTGTAGACGCTTTTGCCGTCGGCTGCAGTGCCGAAAGTGAATGTTTGCTTTTCGTTAGTTTGAAGATCGTAAACCGAAACTTTGGTAATTTTCATGGGTGCCTCGTCGATTTTTTGCAATGTTGCTAAATCTGTTGAAAAAGGTGAAAAAATGTGCTAAAATAACACAATAAGACATTTGACGATTTTTTACAGATATTTTTCTTTATTTTATTATATCTCAATATTTGTAAAATATCAAGATTTTTGTGATAAAAACAAATTTAGCGGTTTTTTTGTTAAAAAAGCACGACTTTATGCAAAAAAATGTCGAACAATATTTTTTTACTGAAGTTTGTTTACATTGATTTTTGCGACAAAATAAATTGCAAATTTCAACAAAGTTGATGACAACTTAAAACAAAGT
>CAVEYD010000063.1:0-4629 GCA_963619835.1 bacterium
AATCTATTTTCTAATTGTTAATTTTTTTGCAAATCTTAATAAGAAAACAACTTGAAATAAAATATCATTTACAGCAAACAAATTATCATTTACAACAAATTCAAAAAAATATTATTTACAACAAACTCAAAAAATATTATTTACAACAAACTAAAAAAGAACGCTACCTTCAAAGTAGTGTTCTTTTTTTTATCTATTTTTAACAATTTTTTGCAAAGTTTAATCTTCTTGCGCAAGTTTAATGTTGTAAACGGGAGTGTAAATTGCACCGCTTGGAGTTAACGTACTTTGGTACAAAGTAATGTCGGTTGCGTAAAACGGTTTGTTGTAAATTGTTGCATTTTTAACAACCTCGCTAAACGGAATTTCAAACGATGCGTTTCTAATAAGCGAAACATGTGGACGGTAAGCGCGGTGTTCGGTAGTAAAGCCGTAGTTGTCCAGTTCGGTTGCAAGTTTTTCGTGCAAAGCCAAAAGTTTTTGATCGTGCGATATTTTAGCGCACACAATGTTGCTTCCGCGCAAAACAGTCAATCTATTCACCGAAATTGTCGGAGCAGGGCAATCTTTAATCGAGTCCATTGCCGATTGTACAAAAATCAACTTTTCGTCGGAAACTTCCCCCAAAAAGTGCAAAGTTATGTGGTAATTTTCTTTAGGCACAAACGAACCTTTTGTGTAAGGTTTAATGTCGCTTGCCGAACGAAAAAGATTGTCTTTTACTTTTTCCGAAAGTGTAACGCCAACAAAAACTCTCATTTTTCCCCCTATTTATTATATTTTACTAAATAAGTTATATTTTAATAAAAACATTATATCACAAACCCTTTTTCCGTTCAACAATTTTTTTATGCTTGTCAAAAACCACAACTACAAAACAAAAAAACAATGCAGGTGATAGGCATGCATTGTTTTCGCACATAAAAACTATTAAATTATTTTCAAGGATACGGATCTTCTACTTCGGTCAATCTTAAAATATAAACAACGGAAGTGTCATTGTTTTAATTCTTCTGCTAATCTTTTATACAAAAATCAAATAAAATGGTTGTTTGTTATGTTGACTTTAAAAGTGTTCGCCCATGTCGTATTGTTTCTTAGTTGCATAATTGCAATCGGCAACTCACACCCACTTCCCCTCAAACAAAAAACTATCTAAAAAAAGTTGCTTTTTTGCTAAAACTATGCTAACATATTTTTTGCTTAAACGGTTAAGCAACGTATGGCTCATTAGTCTAGCGGCCTAGGACATCGCCCTCTCACGGCGAGAACAGGGGTTCGAGTCCCCTATGAGTCACCATTTTTAATCGAGCTTGGTATCAAAAATACCAAGCTTTTATTATGAAAATTTTTTGAAGCTATCAAAAAAAAGTCGCTTGTCGGCAAGGCACACTAAAAACAATTTATTAAAAGAGGTTTACACAAATGGACAAAATTTGGACGGCACTTTGCCAAGAAGCTAAAAAAGTATTGCAAAAACGTAAAATTTCTAATCATGTCGAAGTCGCAAGTGTTGCGGCGGCAATCGAGTCGGAAAGCGGAAAAATTTATGTCGGTGTCAGTGTCGATACGGCTTGCGGTTTAGGTGTTTGTGCCGAACGAAATGCCATTTTCAACATGTTAACAAATGGCGAAACCAAGTTTAAAAAAGTTGTTGCAATCTCAAGTGACGGCAGTGCAGTTGCTCCGTGCGGTGCTTGTCGCGAACTTATGGCGCAAATCATGGAAAAGGACTACAAAAACGTAGAAGTCATGCTTGACTTGGAAAACGATCGTGTTGTTTCCCTTGCCGACTTAATTCCGGAAAATTGGGTTTGTCCGTTTACTTTTCCAATCAAATTTGACCGCCGAAGATAACTTTTTCCCCGCAGTAAATTTTACAAAAAATTAGCAAAAAAAACTGTTGAGTATCACTTGCTCACAGTTTTTTTATATTCTTTTCAATTTTTCTTGAAAATATCTCATTTGTTTGCTACAATATACTAAATGTACTTATTGCCGATAGGCAAAAAAAGGGAGTCTTATCGATGTTGACCGATACATCACAAAGCGTGTACGAAGCTGCACGCAAATATGCTTATAGCCATCAACTCACTCAAATAAAAAGCGAGCATATTTTATACGGCATTGTTTCCACACAAAACGAAGCCACTCACTACCTAACCGATTTAGGCATGGACGAGCAAAAAATTGACCGTAAAATGTACGGCAAAGGCGGTGTGGTAACCTATTCGGACGAAGTCAAAGAAATTTATGCCGTTGCATTGGCTATAGCCCAAAAAATGCAAACTCAGGATGTAAACTGCATATATTTATTGCTTGGTATTTTGGCACGTCCCAACACTTATGCTTACGGACAGATAGAGCATTTTGTAAAAAAAGACTCCACGCAAACCATGGAAACATTTTTCCGCAAAATAGTAGACGACTTGCCCAACAGAGAATTGTTTATCAAGCTTGCCAAAGACGGTTTTTTGTCGCAAAACGACAATTCGCAAGAAGTGTCAAGCGACGTTACTCCCTCCAAAGAGACCATGCAAATGGCTTTTACCACTCCGCAACACCAACAAACCGAAGAAAAGGATGAAATACCTTTTGGTTACGACTTAACCGAAAAGGCATTGTCAGGCGGAATCGATCCGGTAATCGGCAGAGATACGGAAATAGAACGTGTCATGCAAACGCTCACTCGCAGAACAAAAAACAATCCGGTTTTGGTAGGTGAGCCGGGAGTTGGCAAAACTGCCGTTGTCGAAGGTCTTGCGCTTGTTATGTCGCAAGGCAAAGTCCCGGCAGAGTTGCAAGGCAAAAAGCTTATTCAATTAGATATTGCCGGCATGGTAGCAGGTTCACGCTACCGCGGAGATTTTGAAGAACGTCTTAAAAACGTAGTCAACAAAGTAATCACTCAAGGCAACGTAATTTTGTTCATTGACGAAATACACAACCTTGTCGGTGCAGGCGGAACGTCCGACGGTTCGATGGATGCTGCCGAAATACTAAAGCCGTCACTTGCACGTGGCGAATTGTGCTTAATCGGTGCAACCACAACAAGAGAGTACCGCATGTACATCGAAAAAGATCCCGCTTTAGAACGTCGTTTCCAACCGATAGTAGTCGACGAACCTTCACCGCAACTTGCCATGCAAATTATCAAAGGTGTAAAAGGCAAGTACGAAAAGTATCATGGAGTAATCATCACCGATCAAGCCATCGAAGCGGCAGTGCAACTTTCCGTTCGCTACATAAACGACAGATTTTTGCCCGACAAGGCGCTTGACGTAATTGACGAAGCATGTAGCAAGTTAAAAATCTCGGTATTTACTCCCCCAAAACGTCTTGCCGAACTTACTTCACAAATAAAGCAACTTTCAATGCGGTTAGAGTCCCCGGGACTAAGTGGCGAACAGCTAACCCAAATGCAAAAAAGCCTAAGCGAACTAAAGTACGAGTACGAATTCGAGCAGTCGGATTATCAATCAAGACTTCAAGAGTATCAATGCACTTTAACTGCCGACGATATTCGTGCCGTAGTTTCGCAAATGACAGGTGTTCCGGTAACTCAACTTTCTCGTGAAGAAAAAGATCGCCTTGTCCATCTCGAAGACGAACTTCAAAAGCGAGTAATAGGGCAACAGCAAGCAGTCAAAGCCGTTTCTTTGGCGGTAAGACGTCAAGGTGCAGGACTTAAAGATCCCAACCGTCCCATAGGCAGCTTTATTTTTGTCGGACCTACCGGTGTCGGCAAAACCGAGCTTGCCAAAGCGCTTTCAGATAGTCTTTTCGGTGAAGGTAGCGACATTATTCGTCTTGACATGTCGGAATACATGGACAAACAGTCCACCGCCAAGCTAATAGGTGCGCCTCCGGGATATGTCGGTTACGACGAAAGCGGTTATCTTACGGAAAAAGTCCGTCGCAAGCCTTATAGTGTTGTGCTTTTTGACGAAGTCGAAAAGGCGCATCCGGACGTTTTCAATCTTTTGTTGCAAATTTTAGACGAAGGTCGTCTAACCGATTCTCATGGCAAAACGGTTGACTTCAAAAACACCGTAATCATCATGACAAGTAACATAGGTGTGTCGGACGTTGCCGAGCGTTCAATAGGTTTCGGATCAAGTAGCGACTATTCGGCAATGCGCGACAATGTCGAACGTGCTCTCAAAAAGTTTTTCCGTCCGGAGTTTCTCAATCGTCTTGACGAGATTGTCATTTTCGAGTATCTCGGCAAAAAGGAAGCGGAAAAAATCAGCGAGTTGTTGTGCTTCAATTTGCACAAACGTCTAAAAGGTGTAATCGATTTGCGCTTTACCGACAATGCAATTTCCGCCTTAGCCGAACGTGGTTTTCAAAAGGAGTATGGCGCGCGTCCGCTAAAACGTGTGCTTCAACGCCAAGTAGAAGATCCCCTTGCCGAAAAACTTCTTGTCGGACAGTTCAACAAAGGCGACATCGTTGTGGTGGACTTCAACGGCAGCGACATTACTTTTTCAAAAGGCAAATAGATTTTTTGCAAAAAGTTTTTGTATTGATGATTTTCATGAGTTTTGTTGTGTTCCTGCAATCAAAATCGTAAAATAAAAAAAACAAAAAACGCAAAATCTAAAAATCAATTTAATACAAAAGTCC
>CAVEYD010000064.1:0-4483 GCA_963619835.1 bacterium
CCAAACGGCAAGCGGGTTTGTTTGAGTAATATCTAAATTTTAAAAAAAAAATTTTTGGGATAAAAAAATGTTAGATTATATAAAAAGTTTTTGGGCCGGAATGTCTCAAGTAAACGTACTTATCGGACGCATTTTGGCATTTGTGTTGATAACACTTGTTTATTTTTTAATTTTTTATTATTGTAAAAAACGTAAAATTACGCCTTTTGCATATGTACTGTTTGGTGCAATAGCATTGGTGTTTGCAATTTCCTTTTTAAGTGTTGACAACTTTGCTTTTTATGTAATGTTTGTTCTTTTTGCTTCTATTGTTGCAAGTTTGTTATTTTTCTCGCACGACATGCGACACGATGTTTTTCATTTTACATGGAAGCGTCACTTCGAGCCTAACTACGATTCAAAAGAAGTCAGCGCCGAAGATCTTCGCAATTCAGTTTCGGAGATAATTAAAGCTTGTCAACGTCTTAGCAAAACCGATACAGGTGCTTTAATCGTTGTTTGCGACAATATTTCAGATTCTATTTTGGAAAGTGGTATCCGTATCAATGGTGTTATTTCTGCAGATTTGTTGGAAACTATTTTCTTTCCAAAAACAGCTTTGCACGATGGTGCTGTAATTATATCTGCCAACAAAGTAGTGGCTGCAGGTTGTTATCTTCCTTTAACTCAAGAAAACAATTTGCCTCGCGAATTTGGAACACGTCACCGTGCCGCAATCGGAGTTTCCGAGCAGTATCCAAATCTTACAGCAATTGTTGTAAGCGAAGAAACGGGAATTATTTCTGCAACTCACGACGGAAAGGTTAAACGTTATTTAGGCGGAGATCAGCTTAAGCGTATATTGGATAATGCTATGGGGCTTACGGATGAAGGCGAAAAGGATAACATTTGGGGGATAATCGAAGATGAAGAAGAGTAATCAATCAAAAATCGGTATATTTTTCAAACATTATTTTGGTTTGCTTGTGCTTGCTATGGTTTGCGCAGCAATGGCAGTACTGCTTATCGGTTATGCGGGTTTTGCCGGTTAATTCTTAAATATTTTTAAACTAGGCGTGCAAGATTTTCTGTTGCACGCTTTTTGTTTAGATTGTATTATCAATTTTTATTTGCTTAAAAGGAAAAATAAATGAAAGTAATAGTTATTGGCGGTGGAATGTCGGGACTTACCTATGCTATCTTATCCGCCAAAAATGGAAATCAGGTTGAAATTTTTGAGCGCAACTCTCGAGTTGGTAAAAAAATATCAATGACAGGCAATGGTAAGTGCAACATAGGTAATTTGCATGTCACCAATGAATTTTACAACAAAAGTAAGTTAGTTGAATCTGTTTTAGGTAAGATAACAGTTGCCGAGTACATCAAATTTTTATCATGTGTCGGCATTATTATAAAAGATAAAAATGGCTGTCTTTATCCCATAACAGAGAGTGCAAGCAGTGTAGTTGACTGTTTGCGTCTTGCTGCTGAAAAGTTGGGCGTAAAGATTTGTACAGATTTTAACGTTACATCAGTATCCGTTAAGGATAATAAATATTTAGTATGCGTTGAAGATAACAAGTATTTTTGTGATAAGGTTGTTATTGCTTGTGGACTTATGTCTCAGGCTGAAAGTCCCAATATAGGCAATCTTATAAAAAGTCAATATTTGACTAGCTTTTCCCCGTCTTTAGTTCCTGTTAAAGTTAAGGAAAAATTAGGCCTATTAAACGGAATTCGACAAGAAACTTCGGTTAAATTGATATCTGACGGAACAATTTTGGCAACACAACATGGAGACGTTCAGTTTAAAGATTATGGATTGTCCGGCATCTGCATCTTAAACCTTTCCGCTCAAATTGCTCGAGATATTGTTCAAGGTATTAAACGCAACTACGTTTTTGAGGTTGATTTTTGTGATAGCCTTTCGGAAGGCGATCTTGAAAATATTTTAAAAGAGCGAATAAGACGAAATCTTCCAACCAGCGAACTTTTCTTAGGTATATTAAAAAACAAAGTTGCTGAGTATGTATTAAAATCATGTAAAAATATTTCTGCTTTAGAACTTTGTCATGCAGCAAAACATGCAATTTTTTCTTTTGAAAAACTTTTAGATTACTCGATGAGTCAAGTAACTTGTGGCGGTGTTGACGAGCGCTATTTAAATATAGATTCGCTTCAGCTTCCTAATGGTGTGGTTGTTTTGGGAGAGGCATTAAATGTTGATGGTATTTGTGGTGGTTACAACCTTTTTTTTGCCGGAGCGTCAGCATTATCTTGCTTTACTGTCGAAGAACGAAGCAAACTATACAATTCACCAATTTTTTAACTAATTATAGTTGAAACATCTGTTTTATAAGAATATATTACAGACATAATATAATTTTCACATTGAAATTTTTAAAAAACTCATATCAAAACAAATTATATGTCAATTTTTCTAACAAAACCAATAAAAGTCCCATTAAATACTAAAGACGCAACCTCGTTAGTTGCGTCCTTTGTTGGCATAAAATCTTCCGATATTATTTCGCTAAATCTTCACAAGCAAAGCGTGGACGCTCGTGATAAAAGCGATGTGCACTTTGTTTGTTCTTTTTTGATTGATGTAAACAAAAATATTGTAAAAAATGCCACACTTTATCAAGCACCTATTGATGTAATTGATTCCATTGTTCCGCAAAAAGTTAAAAACAAGCATAAAGTAATAGTAGTCGGAGCAGGCCCAAGTGGTTTGTTTTGTGCGTTATTCCTCGCTAAATCAGGCTACAGTGTAACTGTTGTCGAACGTGGATCCGATTTACAAAATCGCAAGTTTGACGTTCAAAAATTCTTTAATGGTGGAGACTTTAATCCTAACTCTAACATTCAATTCGGTTTGGGCGGTGCGGGCACTTTTTCGGACGGAAAACTTACTTCAGGTATTTCCTCGCCTTATACCTTCACTGTATTTAATCAATTTGTAAAATTTGGTGCACCTAAAGACATTATGTACAGTGCACTTCCTCATATAGGAACGGACTATTTGTCTGTTTGTGTTGATAATCTTAAAAAGTCAATAATTGACTATCATGGCGAGTTCATTTTTAACACATTAGTCAATGAAATTGTCACGAAAGACGGCCAAGTTACAGGTGTTAAAGTTAGTTCAAATGTTTCAAAAAATCAATATTTTATTTCTGCCGATGCTGTTTTCCTTGCTTGTGGTCATTCTTCTCGTGATACATTTGAGATGCTTAATAGAATTGGTGCTTCGCTTTCTTTTAAGCCGTTTGCTGTCGGTTTACGAATAGAGCACAGTCGCAAATTCATTGATTACAGTCAATACGGAATTTTTGCAACACACCGCGATCTTCAATCAGCTTCTTACAAGCTTGTTTATAACGATGTCAAACGTAGTTGCTATAGCTTTTGCATGTGTCCTGGTGGTGTCGTCGTTGCTGCTAACAGTACGTCAAATTCAGTCGTTGTAAACGGCATGAGTAACTACTTGCGCAATGCTCCAAATAGCAATAGCGCTTTGGTCGTAACTGTCAATCAAGAAGATTTGCTGTCATGGGGTTACGATGGTCTTTTTGCCGGTGTCCGTTTCCAAGAAGATCTAGAAAAAAAAGCGTATGTTTTAGGTGGTGGAAATTATATTGCTCCTTGTCAAAACGTAACCGATTTTGTAAACAATCGTTCGTCAAACGAAACAAATTATGGCGAATTCAATTCGAGTACTTCGCAAAATAATTCCTTCGATTTTTCAAATATCAATCTTTTGCAATCGAAAAGTGTTTATCAACCCCCTTTTTACGCAGATAGTAATATTTCCAATGTTTCCGGTAACGTTATTCCTAACGGAAATTGTTATCCATCCTATCCGCGCGGTGTAAAATTCTGTAATTTGCGCACCTTGTTGCCATTAGAAATCGGTAATTTAATTACTGACGGCCTCAACTATTTTGATAAAAAAATACATGGTTTTGGTTCAAGTGGGGTTCTTACTGGTGTTGAAACGCGCACTTCGTCCCCAATTCGTATTGTACGTGACAAGGAAACTTTTCAAAGCAACTTAAAAGGTCTTTATCCCATGGGAGAAGGTGCTGGTTATGCCGGCGGAATAGTTTCTGCTTCGGTTGACGGACTTCGTTGTGCAATTGCTTTTGACAAGCTAAACAACAACTGATTGAATTCTACACATTAAGCTTTGCTCACTTGTTTTTTGAATTTAGAGACAGCTATTTTTTGTCAAAACATAAAATTCTGTATAACAATGTATATTTTGCACTTATACAATTTGTACATTTTTTAATAATAATCATATATTGACGTATTATTACATTAAATATATTTATTTATTTTTTTAGATATCTATCATTTACGTATTACATATTTATAAGCCTTTAACGTAAAAAAACTGCCTTGACTTTTATCCGTATTGGGATATTCTTTAATCAAGGCAGTTTTTTTTTATTTAGTTAATTTGTTAAATTGCACTTAAAAGGTTACTAATAAAGTC
>CAVEYD010000065.1:0-4452 GCA_963619835.1 bacterium
GTACTTGAGTAATTCGTAAAAGAAACAACATAAATAACAAAAAAACAAGTACGATAGTAAAAATTGTCAACATAAAATGCAAATTGCTTTGAAAATATTTTTTGAGGCATAATAAAAAACAAAGTACCACAGGAGTAGTTGAAACAATGGATATCAACCAAAAAATCACAGAAGAACTTGATGTATCAAAATGGCAAGTAGATGCCGCAGTTAACCTTATTGACGAGGGAAACACAATTCCGTTTATCTCGCGTTACCGCAAAGAGGTAACCGGTTCGCTTAACGATGAACAACTTAGAAAATTGTTTGAAAGATTGACGTATTTGCGCAACTTGGAAGAAAAAAAGGCGCAAGTGCTTAAAAGTATAGATGAACAAGGCAAATTGACTGACGAACTTCGTGCAGAAATTGAAGCGGCCGAAACTCAAGTTGCCGTGGACGACTTGTACCGCCCGTACCGTCCGAAACGTCGCACGCGTGCGACAATTGCAAAAGAGGCAGGTTTGGAACCTCTTGCAAACATTATTTTACTTCAAGAAACAGATAAAAATGCAAAAGATCTTGCTGCCGAATACGTAAACCCCGAAAAAGGTATAAAGACGGTAAAAGATGCTTTGCAAGGCGCTTTGGACATAATTGCCGAAGTAATTTCCGACAATGCCGATTACAGAAAAGCAATTAGAGATTTGACTTTCCGCTTAGGTCACATTACGTCTACCGCTAAAAAGCCTGATGTAAAAACTGTGTACGACAACTACTACAAGTACGATGAAGAAATAACAAAAATTGCCGGTCACAGAGTGCTTGCTCTTAACCGCGGTGAAGCAGAAAAAGTGCTTACGGTAAAAATTGAAGCTCCGACGGAACTTATTAACGATTATCTTAACCGCCACGTGATCACAAAGCAAAATCCTAACACGTCACCACTGCTTGAACTTGCCGTTGCCGACAGCTACACTCGTTTGATTGCTCCCAGCATTGAAACGGAAATACGCAACATGTTGACTGAAAAAGCCGAAGAAGGTGCTATTTCCGTCTTTGGTAAAAACCTTGAACAACTGCTTATGCAACCGCCTATTGTAGGTCAAGTGGTTTTGGGTTGGGACCCTGCATTTAGAACGGGTTGTAAACTTGCCGTTGTTGATGCGACCGGTAAAGTGCTTGACACAACTGTTATTTACCCGACTGCTCCGACAACTCCGGAAAAAATTGCAAAAGCAAAAACCACTCTTGCACAACTAATCAATAAGTACCACATTACACTTATTTCACTCGGCAACGGAACAGCTTCTCGTGAAAGCGAACAAATTATTGTAGAACTTCTTCACGAAAGCGGACTGAAAGTGCAATATGTAATTGTTTCTGAGGCAGGTGCATCGGTGTACTCGGCAAGCAAACTTGCTACAGAAGAATTTCCGACATTTGACGTAGGTCAAAGAAGTGCCGCAAGTATTGCTCGTAGATTGCAAGATCCTTTGGCAGAACTTGTTAAAATTGATCCAAAATCCATTGGCGTCGGTCAATATCAACACGACATGAACCAAAAGAAACTTGGAGAAGCTTTGGAAGGCGTTGTTGAAGACTGTGTAAACAAAGTTGGCGTGGACCTTAACACAGCAAGCGCACCGCTACTTACTTACATTTCCGGAATATCGTCGGCAATTGCCAAAAACATTGTAAGCTTCCGCGAACAACACGGCAAATTTACAAATCGTGAACAATTACTAAACGTTGACAAACTTGGCGCTAAAGCTTACGAACAGTGTGCCGGATTTTTGCGCATATCGGATGGCGAAAACCCGCTTGATGCAACAAGCGTTCACCCGGAAAGCTACGAAGCGACAAAGCTATTTATGAAAAAGCAGGGAATTAAACCTGAAAGCATAGGCAAGCTTAACGGACTATCTAAAATTGTCAACTACGAAAAAATGTCAAAAGAAATTGGAATTGGTGAGCCTACACTACGCGACATTGTTGCCGAACTTGAAAAACCGGCAAGAGACCCACGTGACGAAATGCCAAAACCGATACTTCGTACAGACGTGCTGGAAATGAAAGATTTGAAGGAAGGCATGCTTCTTAAAGGAACAGTACGCAACGTAATTGACTTTGGTGTGTTTGTGGACATTGGAGTACACCAAGACGGACTTGTACACGTTTCGCAAATGTCTTCGACAAAGTTTGTTAAACACCCACTTGAAGTTGTTAAAGTTGGAGACGTTGTTGACGTAAAAGTACTTTCGGTTGACCTTGAGAAGAAACGCATAAGCTTGACAATGAAAATTTAATAAAAAATAAAATACAAAAAAAAGATTCATCGATTGATGAATCTTTTTTTTGCGAATAATACACCACGTTTTGGGGAAAATTGTAAAAAAGAAAGCTAAAAGAATAAATTTATCAAATAAGAAAAAAACAGCACAATGGTTTGTGCTGTTTTTCTGTATAGATTGTTGTATTAAATTTTAGGTATAATAATTTGCAAGGAACTTTAACCACAAATGCAAAATAATTTAGGCAAGTTTAACTTGCAACCTTCTTCGCAAAATGTTGGTTTTACAGTACTTCGAGGACTTTTTTGAAGACTTTTTTGTACTCCATTGAAAGTTGGTCGACGGCACGGAACTCTAAAGATGCATCGCCTGTAAGTTCAGTCTTCATAATTACGCTAGCGCCCAAAATGTCGCAACTAATTTCCGATACGGCATTACGCTCGCCAAAGTCTAAAGCGGCGGCAAGACGAAGCAAAACAGAAAGCTTCTTAACGGCTTCGATATCTTCTTCCGACAAAATGCAATTAAACCTTGCCCAATCGTTTGTGTTGACACCTTCCTTGTTGCCGTAGTCTAAAACATAAGCGGCAAGCACAATGTCACGATGGGAAGCTCCGTACAAGTTGCTGTTGAGAATCATGTAGGATGTGTGTTTGGAATTGTTGTAGAATTTGAAAGTTTTGCCGATATCGTGAAGCATTGCGCAAATACGCAAAACTTTTACATACTGGCGAGGGAATTTGTGCAGTACGCGCATTTGTTTGAACAACTGTACACAAAGATTGAACGTTTGTTCCGCATGGGGAATGTTTACTCCCATGTGACGTGCAAGTGCATTGAGTGAGTAACCGACTACGTCCGAAATGGGCTTTTCGATAGTGGAAGGAACGGCATAGTTAAACATAACGCCTTCTCTAAGTCCGCTACCACTGGCAACAATTTTGGTAAATCCGCAATATTCGACAAATGCTTTGATTACTGCGAGTGCCGAAGGGAATACGTCTGCACGACCTGCGCTGAGTCCCTTTATGCGACGTTTCTTTTCAAGGTCTAATGTGCGAATCATGTTGAATACGTAGTCAAAATCGGCAACGTCCATGTTGTAGTTGTGAACCATGTCCAATGGATACTTTTTAACTTTGCGAATGATACGTGCAAGGTTACGACAACTTCCGCCAACACCTATAAGTTGAGCATCCGGATCGATATCTTTGAACCAATCGACAGTTTCGAGTTGAGAACGAACATAGGCAACCATGTCGTCCATGCATTGCTCCGGAGACTTGTCTTCAGACACGAACATGTTAGTGAGAGTGACTGCCCCAAACTCGAAAATTTTGGTGTGCAAAATGGTACGGCGATTGTAGTACACAAACTTTGTAGAACCACCACCGATTTCCATAATTACTCCACGAGGAATTTCCATAGTGTTAATTACACCTTGGTAAACGTAATGAGCTTCTTCCTCTTCGGAAACAACTGTAATTCTTATTCCGGTTGCGTTGTAAACATCCGATAAGAATGTTTTTTGATTGCTTGCTCTACGTACTGCGGCTGTGGCAACGGCAAGGATACGATCAACATTTTTGATTACACAAATATCCTTAAACAATTTTAACGTTGCAATTGCTTGCATAATGCGTGTTTGCTTTAAGCTTCCATCCGCCTCGGTTTCGCCAAGACGAACAGACTCGTGGCGTTCCTCCGAAACAATGAAATAGCCGCCATCCAAAACATCATAAATTACAAGACGTGCAGTGTTTGACCCGAGGTCGATAAGAGCAACTCTTTCCATATATATCTCTCCATTCTACTAATAAAGTAATATGTTTTAACTAAATCTTTTTTACAAAAAAATTGTTTTTTGCAATTGTAAAAATGCACTTTAAGACATAAATACCCTTACCACATTTTTAACAAAAAATATTATACCATACACTTTTGGGCATGTAAATAGGGTTTTGAAAAAAAGTTGCAAAATTTTGAAAATTTTTTACTTTTTTACGTTGCGAAAAGCGGTTTTTGCACTCTATGTGGCTTTTTAATAGCGAATTAGCAATATTGTGTTATTGTAAATGCAGATAAATTATTTTTTAATTGATAGAAAATTACGATTTTTTAGGCTAAAAACAAGAGAATTGCAACATCAACGAACGGGAAGGGGGATTTGCATGAAAAA
>CAVEYD010000066.1:0-4201 GCA_963619835.1 bacterium
ATGCACGAATCTTTTCGATATTTTCTTGTGTTTTGTCCATAGACATCATTTTTAACTTATCCATTGTTACTTCTCCTCAGGTGACTCAAGTGCCTTCAATTCGGTTTTTAAGGTTTTAAGTTCGTCGTTTATCTCAAAACGCTTTTTGGATTGGGTTTCCGCTCCCAATTGCTTTTGCTTTTTTTCAATTTCTTTTTTTAGTTTTGTTATTCTATCATACCGTTCGACAAAATCTGCCGTTTTTTCGTCTTGATTTGCGGTTATCGGAATAAGCTCGTCAATAATTGCCGTGTAGACATCTTCGATGGATGCAATACTTAGCGGAAGTTTTACAAGCGTATTAGCACTTTGCCACTCCGTAGAATAATACTTGCCAAGTTTTACACCTTTTTCGGATTTTTCTTTGTAGCAACCATAAAGTAAGTTATCATCATTGTATCTTAAAACAAATATCGTGTGCAAGCTTATTGCTTTATCGAGTGCGGATATAAACAGTGCGGGAATTGTCCTTGAAGATAACTGCAACTCAAAAACATAAACTTCCTTAACTTTTCCGATTGAAGGCAAATTCATTGTGTCGGGAGATAAAACATTGGTTAGCACTACCGATTCGATGTTTTTTGCATCGGCTTTTGTGTCTTTGTCTGCCTGCATCATTTTGAAAAGCTCCGCAAAACGGAATTTTCTGTTTACTTTAGTTTTGCTACTTAAGTCAAACATTTTTACCTACCTTATCACAACAAATGATATAAGTTCAAAATCGTCAAGACCGTCAATCTCTTTTTGGAACAAAACTTTGCTCCCGTCTTTGAAAAGCGATTCTAAATCGTTTTCTTCCTTAACTTCCATTATGCTAAGCACGGCATCTTGCAACAAATCGTTGTATTTTTCCATTTTTGCGCCGTCTTTGGTTTCTTTGTTGAATGTTCTGCAAAGGTCTGCAAGCGGTTCGGTTTTACCTTTTGATGTTGTACGCAAAACGTCCAAGGTAGATTTTACGTTTAGGTGATTAAACACGACTTCGCCGTTTTGCTTTAGGTATACAAGATAAAACGGATGTAGTCTATTTCGCTTATTTATATTTATACCATTATTTCGATTGCACAAAACAAATATTATGCCGGGCTCAATCCCCTTACTTTCGTCTGCAGCGACAACAGAATGTAAACCTTTTACCACTCCAATAGGATCGCCGTTTGCCTTTCTGTACGCAACCAAATCCATAACAAAGTCGTTTAAGCCTAAATCTGTAATAGATATATTGCCGTCAACATCTTCTAAGTCTTGAAGTGTACCTTCTTGCAATTTCTTTAATTGCTCCTTGCGATAGTCCATCTCTTCATTTTCTTCGGAGATAATGTTATCATCAGCCGTTGCAGTTTGGTTGACAATAGTCATTCTTGCAGAAACACGCTTGTTGAGATTGATATACTCGTCAAGACTAATATCAGGCCAAAAGTTGACAAGTTGTATTTTTTCGTTTTGGCTACCGATACGGTCAATACGTCCAAAACGTTGAACAATGCGAACAGGATTCCAATGGATATCGTAGTTGATACAAATATCACAATCTTGTAAGTTTTGACCTTCTGAGATACAGTCGGTGCCGATTACTATGTCGATTTGCTTATCTTCGTGCGGATAAATAACGCTTTTTTGCTTTGATTCCGGTGAAAACAAAGTCAAAATTCTATCAGTCTTTGCAGGTCCGCCATCGTTTGTTTTGTTGTCACTGCCTGAAACTTTTGCCGTGTGCAAACCATATTTTTTAAGCACATATTTTGACACATTTTGATACAAATAGTCGGCTGTGTCTGCAAAAGCGGAGAATATAAGGAATTTTTTGTTGCCGTTGTTTATCGGATGAGCGATTTTGTCGTCAATGAGATCAATCAACTCCGATAATTTTTTATCTTCATCGGGCGTAACTTTTTTCATCTCAATATAAATTGACATGAGAATATCTATATCTTGCTGAATATAGCGTTTCCATGTTACAACATCCAAGTCCGACAAATCGATGTGTATTTTTTTGCCCGACGATACTTTTGTGAGTGCAAAATCGTCGTCTTCGTCAGGATCAACTGCCGCATAATTAAATACTTCTTTATCTATGCCGACAGTTTTGTTGCCTGCAAGGAACGAATCAATCAAATTTAGCGTCTTTTGGTTGATATCAAGTAAATTTTCAAGAGTGATTCTAAAAGCATATACACTGCTTTCAAGACGCTTTAATAGACTTATCGTCATCAATTTTTTAAGTCCGCTTTCACGGTTTAACTGTCTTGTAAGTCCTTGACCTAAAGCATTTGCTTTTTTATCTTCACTTTGCAAATCTATTTGATATTTTTCTTCGTATTTTTCTATCCTTGACGGGAAAAGCATGGCTAAAGGAGCATATACGTTCATTGTTGTTGATAACAATTTATCGTAAATATCCTTATACTTCATCACATTTGGATTGTCGGTAAGTTTTGGATAGAAAGATTTTGTCGGCAAACGTGTGGGGAATCTACCGATATCGTTGATATCATAAAACTTTTGTATATGCTTACGACTCCGAGCGATTGTAACACTGTCGAGAATAATCGAAAAGTCAATATCAAGCTTGTCTATCAAATCTTTGGCTTTACGTTGTTCGATAGGCAATTTGCTCCATGCATTAAATACTTTTTGTGCATTACGGAAAATTGATTGTACATCTTTTGATGTTTCAAGTGTAGCATTCATCTCGGAATAATCACCGCAATATGCCAAAAGTAACTGGTTTTTCAAGTCGTTGTAGCGATTATTGACAGGAGTCGCCGAAAGCATAAGAACTTTTGTTTTTACTCCGTCTTGCATAATACGCTTCATTAAAAAGTCGTAACGAGTGTCTTTATCTTTATGAACAGCATTGTTATTTCTAAAATTGTGGCTTTCGTCAATTACAACTAAATCATAGTTGCCCCAATTTATGGTTGCCAAATCCATACCTCCGCTTTTCCCGGAAGTACGTCCTAAGTCTGTATGGAATAATACGTCGAAACGAATTCTATCTTTATAAAATATATTTGTAGTTTTGTTGCCTTGATACTGTGTCCAGTTTTGTTCAAGACGTTTTGGACAAAGCACCAAAATCGATTTGTTACGGAGTGAATAATATTGCATTACGGCAAGTGCTGTAAAGGTCTTACCTAAACCAACGCTATCTGCCAAAATGCAACCGTTGTATCTTTCAAGTTTGTTAATAATGCCAACGGCACCATCTTTTTGGAAGTTGTAAAGTTTGTTCCAAATAATACTATTTTTGAATCCTGTTGCTTCATTTGGCATATAATCTTCATCCAAATCGCAAAGGAACTCTTTGAAAATATTGTATAGAATGATGTAATAGATAAATTCGGGAGAATTTTCCTTATAGCATGACGAAATATAATCAACAACGGCATTAGTTATATCTTCAAGATGATTGTCGCTATTCCACAAACGGTCAAACTCGGCAATAAAAAACTTGCTTTGTTCGGCAATATCCGTTTTTATTATGCCGGTTAGATTACTATTTTTGTTTTCATAACCAAGGTCGGCTGTAGTAAAACCATCTACCGGAGTGTAATTTATTGCAGAATTATCCGTTTGAATATTTATCAATGTCTGAGTAGCTGTAGGCTCTTTAAGTGTTTTAACTTTAACCTTGTTTCTAATCCATTCGGCACATTCGCGAGCAATAGCTTTTTGTGTCATTTGGTTTTTAAGACGTATTTCAAAATCCGTTCCACAAATACTTGTCTCCGCAAACTTGGGGATGTAAAACTCACGCTTTTCTTTTTTAATTTTATCGCTTACTTGCTCTGATAAAAAGGTAGGTGTTGTAAAAAGAAAATCTAACTCGTCAATTTTTTCAAGCTCTTCTTTTAATGCAGCATAGGCATAAATTGAAAAACAAGAGGCAGCGATGCGAAGTCTACTTCCGGATTTAATTTCTTCTTTTAGGTCATCGCCTAACAATTTGCCTGTATTGTTTATAATATCAAACATTTCAAATCTTCCTTAGCCTTCGTTGCTTAGTTCCATTATATCTTCAAGTTGGCAATTGAGCGCCTTGCAGATTTTAATCAAAGTTTCTGTATTTACGTTTTCGGAATGAGAAAGGCGATTTAGTGTATAACCACTAATCCCCGCAAGAGAAGTAAGGTCCTTTTTCTTTAAGTCCCTATCTATC
>CAVEYD010000067.1:0-4163 GCA_963619835.1 bacterium
TGACAGTGCTTGCCGTAAAGCTTGTAGGTGTTTAGATCGACGTTGCTGGCAATACTTTGCACACCGAGACGCTTGCAGACTTCGTCTACCAAAAATGCGGGGGATGCCGAAACAATTACGTCGGTTGGCTGTTTTTGATTTAAGTACCACTGCTTTACTCGACAAAAATTTTTGTCCCAAAACTTTTGCACGAATTTTTGCTTGTGCGGAACGAAAATAACAAAAGCACCCATTAGATAAAGATAAATGTTTTTGTTTAACAGACGAACTGCTCGTAAAAGCAAAAATATAAGCATGAAGGGTAAAAACAAAATTAGGTAGGGAAGCCGAAGCAGACAATAACCGAAAAACCGTCTGTGGCAATCTCCCTTAAAAATTGTTTCGTCAAAATCGTAAGTGTTCATAATTAGAATATTTGTTGAGTTTTTGTTGTGTGATTTTTTTTAGATTTTTTGGATTTTTTTTGTTTGTGCTTTTTTTGATTTTGTTTGGTTTTATTTTGTTTTTGGCTTGTTTTTGGTTGATTTTAATTTGCAATATTGTTGTTAAAACTCGATACCGTTTGCATGTTTTTGCAACTTTAAGTAGTCTACCTTGCCAAGTGGCGTAAGCGGTAAACTTGGTAAAACTTGTACTTTTTGCGGAACGGAATACAGTGAAAGTTTTGAGTGACAATGCTGTTTTACTGTGTTTTGAATGTCGAAGTCATTTTTGCCGTTTAGCACTACGTAAGCTGCCAAAAACTGCTTGCCACTTTCCTTGTAACCGACAACACAACATTGTTTTACAAACGGAAGTTGACAAATTGTTTGTTCGATTTCTGACGGAAAAACGTTGACAGAGGCAATTTTTACGATGCGTTTTTTACGGTCTACGACATAGACAAAGCCGTCTTGGTCAATGTAGCCCATGTCTCCGCTTTTTAGGAAGTTGTTTGGTGATGCGTTGTTGAGATAGCTTGAAACGGCATCGGAACAAATTACAAGTTCGCCTGTGACGCCGTACGGAAGGGGCTTTTCAAATTCGTCTACGGCAACTATTTTTGTGCCGTCAATCGGTTTGCCACAACTGCCGATTTTGGAACAATTGTGGGTGCTGACTGTACAAGCTCCGCATGTTTCGGTGAGTCCGTATCCGCGAAGTGCCTTACCGCAACTGCCCTTTTGCGCTAAAACTTCGTTGACTGTTGTTAGCAAAGTTTCATCGACAAAATCGCCACCGCACCACAAGTCTTGTATGTTTTTTAGTCCCTTGGCATTGAACGCATTTTTTTGCAACATTTTGCGAATCATTGTGGGAACGACAAGCCATAAACCTACGTTTAGAGTGTTTAAGTAGGTGTTGACTTGAGAAATATCAAATTTGGGGACAAGCGCCAAACCGTACCCTAAAAGTAACGGGGCATGAATTGAGGCGCAAAGTCCGTAAGCGTGAAATACCGGCAATGTTACAAGCGCGTACTTACCCTTGGCGCAGGGCTGATTGTGTAAAATACCAATATTTGTTGCAACATAGTTGAAAGATTTGTTGGTAAGTGCGACAATTTTTGGCTCGCCGCTTGTGCCACCGCTGTGCATGTAGCAAACAATGTCGTTGTCTGTGCCGACACTTTGGGTGTTGCCCGTTTGTCTTGTTAGTGAAAAAAACGATAACGTTTGGGGGGATCGCTTGCATTTACCCTTGGAATAGATGCTGAAAAACGGCTTTAGTGCTGTTTCGTAATCGGCAACCGAGCACCTGACAAGCTGTTGATTTGTGGCAAGTTGCAACTTGCGTTCGTCATTGACAAGGGCATCGAAAAAGAATAGCAGTTTGGAATTTGTTTGCTTGACAAGTTGACAAACTTGCTCGACCGACATGCGCGGATGAATAAAGTTTGCTATCACTCCGCTTTTGGAACAAGCATAAAACAACACGATGCTTTGCGGACAAGTGGGCAAGTAAAGTGAAATTACGTCGCCTTTTTTTAAGCCGAGTTTTTGAAAACTTGCGCAAATGCCTTGGATGTCGGTTGCGATTTTGGAAAGTTTTGTTTTGTGATTGTAAAAAACAATGTTTCCGTCTTTATTAAATTTTTGCAAAAAAAGATCGTAACAGTTCACAAAAACCTCTTTACTCTTGGTAGCGTTGCAAGACTACGACTTGCGTGTCTTCGTTTTGCGGAACGTCGTCTAAAATTAGTTGATAGCTGTTTTTTTGTTGCACTTGGCTTTTTTCAAGCAGTTGCAAAAAGTTTTGCAAACCGTCTAAATAAAAGTTGTGCTCGCTTGTGTGGTAATGCATGGGAACGACAATTTTGGGGCAAACGGCTTGCATGAAAAGTTTTGCGGTTTGGGCATCAATTGTGTAAACTCCGCCAACGGGCAGTAGCAACACGTCGCAACCACGAATTTGGGCAACAATTTTTTCGTCTAAAAAGCCTATGTCCCCTAAATGCACGACTTTTATGCCGTCAATAAGAAACGTGAAAACTAAATTTGTGCCTCGCTTTGCGCCCTTTTCGTCGTCGTGGAAAGTGCTAAACGACTGAATTGCGATATCGTCGGCAGCACAAGAAATTTCCTTATCTAAAACGGCATAGGAACCGATTATGTTTTGTTCGCAATCGTGATCTTTGTGGTGATGCGATACGGTTACAACGTCACAACGCACTTTGGGCATTTCAAAACCGACCATGTTTTTGTCGAACGGATCGCATACAACCGTTGTGCCTGTGTCGCTGATTAGTCTAAAACATGAATGACCGAAATATTGTAGTCTCATTGTTGCCTCCGATTGAAAAAATCGCTTAGTTTTATTTTACTATCAAATGTTGTTTGTGTCAACGATGGGCAAAAAATAAAAATCGATTTACTTAAAAAGAAAACGGAAAAAGTTTTTTGATTAAAGACAGGTTAAAAAAATAAAAATTACATATTATTTTGTAATTTATAAAAAAAGTAGATTTTTTTTAATTTATTTGGTATAATGTAAGAAAATGTACGGTAAAGCGGTTAAAGTTGCCGTTTTTGCCACTACAAAATGACTAAAAAGGTTGTTTTTAATGAAAGCTTGGATACTTGACAAACCGGAAACTCTTCGTTTTGAAGAAAATCCGCCATCAAAAATTACATCGGGACAGGTAAAAATTAAGGTTGAAGAACTTATGATTTCTTCTTCCGATTTTGCCATATACCAAGGTAAAGTAAAAACAAGCTATCCGCTTGTTTTGGGCAGAAATGCAGTGGGCGTTGTTTCGGAAGTTTTCGATAAAGACAATTCGATGCTGACAAAAATGGACAGAGTTGTTGTTGAACCGTACCTTCCTTGCGACGTTTGTAGTGAGTGCTTAAAGGGCGATATTGCAAAATGCTCTAACATGCAGGAACTGGGACTAAACAGCAACGGACTGCTACAAAACTTTGTAGATTTGCCCTACACTCTTTTGCATAAATTGCCGACAAACCTTTCGAACGAAAGAGCTTTGTACACTTCTTACGTGGCTTTTTGCTTGAACATAATTGATGCGCTGAACCTTGAAAAAGGCAGACATATTGCTATATTTTCGTCGACTCGCACAGGACTTATTCTTGCACAACTTGTTGCATACTTCCAAGCAGTGCCTATTTTTATTAGCGAAAAGACCGAACTGCTTAAACTTGCAAGAGAAATGGGCGTGTTTTACTGCTTTAACCCGAACGAAGTTTCCATCGAAAGAGAAGTGATGATGGTAACCGGCGGTAGAATGTGCAAGGAACTTGTTTACTTTTCAGACAGCGACTTCTTTATGAAAGACGTGTACGCATCGGCATCGGTAAACGCGAACATTTGCTTGGCGGGATACTCGACAAAAGAAAGTAAACTATCGGTTGCGCAAATTTGCCAAAAACACCTTAACATTTTTGGCGTGTACAACGGCGCAGGAAAGTTTTCTTCCGCAATAAATATGCTTGTTACCGGTACGGTGAAAGTGGACAGTCTTTTGGGTAGATCGGTTTCGTTTAACACACTGGACACAGACATTAAACACTTTGAGGCGGAAGACTTTGTGTCAAAATCGCTGATTGTTAAAATTGATTGACAAATGATTAAAAAATAAGGGGACTTTGTGAAAAAGTCCTCTTTTTTTTTAATTGGTGATAATTTTTTATTTTTTTATTTTTGTTTTAATTTTTTATTGATTG
>CAVEYD010000068.1:0-3910 GCA_963619835.1 bacterium
ATATTTTTGTTTATATAAGTTGAGAGCCTAAAGATAGCTTGGTTAGTTGTTTTTTATTCTTGCTTTTAATGAGTAAATATTTTTTCCTAAAGCTCGAAATTTTTCTTCATATTCTGTAGTTATGTTGCCGTCTTGTGTCTCGCCAAGATTCTCTGTTTGATAGAATACCTCAAAACCATTTTCTTGCAAACTTTCAATTGAATAAATGAAAAAATCATGGTCGTCGGTTTTTTGTCGGATTATTCCGTCCGGCAACAGTAATTGTTTGTAAATTGAAAGATAATTTTTGCTTGTGAGTCTGCGATTTGCGTATGTCTCTTTGGGGAAAGGACAGGAAAAATTTAGTAAGATTTCTTTTACTGAATTTTTGGGTAGGTAATAGAGTAAATTTTCAGCACGACAATTTAAAAATTTTAAGTTTTTTAATTTCTCTTTTTGTGCTTGTTCGCATCCGCCTACAATTACGTTTGATAGCTTTTCGAGGGCTATGTAGTTTTGTTCCGGATAAGCTTTTGCCGATTTGATTGCAAAAGATCCTTTGCCGCATCCTAATTCCAAATAAATGGGGTTGAAGTTTCCAAATACTTCTATTGGATTTATTATAAAGTTTTTCTCTTCTTCGCTTAGTTTATAAAATTGTTCAATTTCTCTATGTAGTAAAACATCTTTTACTTTTTCCATTCTTTCTTCAAGATGTTTTTTGTACCGCATTCTCATTGATTTACCTCTTGGTTTGTTTTTTACGATAAATTGTTTTGAGTGACAAAAACTTAAAAGTTTTTGTGCGCATATTCAAGATCTTGTAGCCAAGATTCGCAACTTGCATCGGATGGCATTCTATGACCGTATTTTGATAGATCAACAGATCCTAATCTTACTCCGTCGGGCGTGCAAGAACGTTTAAATTGTTGTGAGAAAAATCTCCAAATGAATTTTTTAAGCCATTTGTAAATAGTGTCTTTGTCGTATTTGTCGGCAAAAGATATTTGAGCGAGTGCATAGACTTTTGATGGCATAAATCCTTTTCGTATTAACATATATAAGAAATAGTCGTGCAATTCGTAGGGGCCGACTACGTCTTCGGTTACTTGTGTTATTTGTTTTTTATCGTTTGAGGGGAGTAGTTCCGGACTAATTGGAGTGTCGATTATGTCTGTTAAAACCCGTTTTACCTCGGCAGATGAGTTGTTTGCCGTGTATTTTAACAAAGCTTTTACAAGAGTTTTGGGAACACTTGAATTTACTCCGTACATCGACATGTGGTCGCCGTTAAACGTCGCCCATCCAAGTGCCAATTCGGACAAGTCTCCTGTACCCACAACCAAACCATTTACTTCATTTGAAATGTCCATTAAAACTTGTGTGCGTTCGCGTGCTTGTGAATTTTCAAAAACTATATTTGTTTTGTTAAAATCGTGATTTATATCTTCAAAATGTTGGATTACGGCTTTGGATATATCAACTTTCTTTACAGTCGTGCCAAGAGCCACAGCAAGTGCTATTGAGTTGTTTAAAGTTCTTTCGGTTGTTCCAAAACAAGGCATCGTAACTGCGATGATATCTGTAGATGGACGATTTAATAGTTTAAGTGCTCGGGTGCAAATAAGTAGTGCAAGTGAGCTATCTGAACCGCCTGACACCCCGATTACAAGTTTAGCTGCCTTTGTGTGCTCTATGCGTTTTTTTAATCCGTATGATAGCATAGTTAACACTCTTTCGCATCTTTCGTTAAATTGTATTTTATCATGTGGAACAAAAGGCGTTGGGTTGTAAAATCTATCGGGTATTGTTGAAACGGGCAAACTAAATGAAATGGTGGTGTATCCATAAGCTTCGGATCTTTTCATTCGTGCGCGTTCATTTGAGATAAATTCGAGATCTACTTGGGCTTGAATGTAACTGCTTGTAAAAGGTAAAGATTCTGCAAGAATATCGCCGTTTTCACAAATAATATTGTGTGCAGAAAATACGACCGAAGAGGTGGACTCGGACGGTCCGGATGATGCATAAAGGTAAGCAGAACAAAGTTTCCCTGATTGGATTTCGATCATCTTTCTGCGGTAGTCGGCTTTTGCAACGGTTTCATCGCTTGCGGATAGGTTTAAAATTACGTTTGCGCCTGCTGCCGCATGGGATATTGACGGACTTTCGGCAACCCAAACATCTTCGCAGATTTCAATAGAAAATTTTAATTCCGGGAAATCGATATCTTGGAAAATCAGTTTTGTTCCAAATGGCACATTTTTGCCAAGTACGTTAATGGATGTGGTTTCTTGTGGGGCTGGTGTAAAAAATCTTTTCTCGTAAAATTCGTTGTAGTTTGGTAAATTGGTTTTGGGAACGATGCCTAAAATTTCTCCGTGATACAAAACTGCAGCTGCATTGTAAAGATTGTCTAAATTGTCGCAAATAGGAAGCCCGACAACCACAACAATGTCTAATGGGGTTAAAAGTGTACAAAGTTCTTTAAGCCCGTTAAGCGCTGCCTTGCGTAGAGTATTTTGAAAAAACAAATCTTCGCACGTGTAGCCTGTGATGCAAAGCTCCGGGAATAGTGCAAGTTTTACTCCGTTTTCGTATGCTTTCTTTGATTGTTTGAGAATTTCGGAAATATTGTGCTTAACATCTGCCACAACAACTTCCGGAGAAATACAAGCAACGTTAAGTAAGCCATAGTTGGGTTTGTTGGAGTTGGTGTCATCGTTGGAATCTGTTAAATATTGTACGCTAACACCAAGTGCCTTCGCTAAAGATTTTAACTTTTCGGGTTTGATTTTTTTTAGTGAGCCGCTCATTATTTTATTGATTGTGCCAAGCGTAAGACCGCTGAGTTCAGACAATTGCTTTAGCGTGATTCCTTGTTGCTTTTTTAGTTGATTGAGTTTTTTTACGATTGCATCCATTTTTGTTGCCTTTATAAATAAATTTCATTTTTTATAAAATAATTTTATCATTTTTTATAAAAAATGTAAATAATTTACCACGTTAAAAAAAATTAAATAAGTTATGTGCCTTAAAAAATATAAAAAATTACAGAAATTTACCAAAAAAAACGGCAATCGTTGATTGCCGAAAAAATAAAATATACGAATTGTGGTTTTTCTTTACTTGATATAATAGATTCTGCCGCCTTTACGTGGTTTTGCAGAAGGTGTTTCGTCGGCATATCCTAAAATGAGGTTGCCTATGCCTTCGTAGTCTCCTTCAATACCGAGATTTGAAAGAATTTCTTTACCTTCCTTGCTTTCGAAAACTTGTTTAGCTCGGTGAATCCAGCAAGAGCCGATCCCTAAGGCATTTGCCATATTCATCATGTTGCCCATTGTTAAGCATCCGTCATATAAGTAAGTAGGTGCATTTTTGTCGGCAAGGACAATAAGCACACATGATGCACCATAAAACGGGTCTATTCCGCTACGTCCCATAACCGCTGCATTAAGGGACGATAGTTTGTCTCTCACTTGTTTGTTTGCGACTTGAATTATTATTGTACTTTGTGAACCCATTCCGCTTGGAGCATATAATCCGGAGGTAATTATTTGATCAATTATTTCTTGCGGAACAGGTCTATTTTGAAATTTTCTTATACTTCTGCGAGTTAGCATGTTGTTTAATATTTCGTTCATAATAACCTCAAATTCGAAAATGTATTTTAAAATATTTTTTTTTAATCGATAGTCGTTTTAATGCTATATAATTTGCTTTTGACTTTTTTTTATTTTATCACAATTTTTTGTTTTTATCAATATTTTATTGTTGTAAAACAAAAAGTCTGTAAGAAAATCTTACAGACTTTGTTGGCTCCCCCAGTTGGACTCGAACCAACGACCCTGCGGTTAACAGCCGCATGCTCTACCTGCTGAGCTATAGAGGAATATTTATTGCAACTCACATTGCTTATGTATAATAG
>CAVEYD010000069.1:0-1898 GCA_963619835.1 bacterium
GATTATAAAAACGCAAAAACTGTTAAGATTTGAAATTTTTTGTTAAAATTTACTTACCACTTTTAAAATGATTTGATTTTTTAAAACTGCTGTTTTACTTCCTTGATAAAAGTGTTGCTTGGGTAAAAAAATCGGTGATTAGTAAATATTTCTGTTTGAGTAAATTTGTTGTTTAGATAAAAGTTGTTGTTTAGATAAAAGTTGTTGTTTAGGTTAAAGTTGTTGTTTAAGTTAAAGTTGTTGGTCGCTTTAATAAAACATTGTGTTTTAGGTTAGTCCTTTTTGATTGTGTACTTGTAAATGTCGTTTTTGGGGACGTTGCGGTCTTTGGCTACGGACTTGACTGCTTCGGAAACGGACATTCCAAGATTGACGTAATAGGCAATATGTTCTTCAATTGACAAGTTGCAAAGCGGATTTTGTTCGGTTGCACGATTGACAACTAAAACAAATTCGCCTTTGTCGTCGTCTACCACGTCCGATAGATGCATGAAACGGACACGTTCGTGCGATTTGGTGAGTTCCTTTACAAGACAACATTCGCGGTTGCCGAGTCGCTTGGATAGATAAGACAAATTTTCGTTTAGGTCGTGAACGGAAACGTAAAAAATTGAGACACCGACTTTGCCGTCAAGCAAGGCATCACGATCCTTTTGCTTTTCGGGTAAAAATCCATAGTAGGTGAACGGCGGTTGATATCCGCTTAAAACAAACGCATTGACAAACGCACTTGCACCGCTGATTACAGTGTAAGGGTAGCCTTTTTTGATAAGCTCGTTGACTAAAATGTTGCCCGGATCGTTTATCGACGGCATGCCGGCATCCGACACGACGGCAATATCTTCGCCTTTTTGACAAAACGACAGGACAAAATCGAGACTGGCTTTTTCGTTAAACTTGTGGTAACTGTAAAGCGGTTTTGTTATGTTGTACTGACCGAGCAAAATTTTTGAGTGGCGAGTGTCTTCGCAAAAAATTGCCGAGACACTGTTTAGCACTTCGACTGCTCGGAAGGTGATTTCCTTTAAATTTCCTATGGGGGTTGCGACAAAATAAACCATTTTGCTTTTCCTTTGGTGAATTTTTGATTTTTTGGGGCAATTTAACTAAAAAATTACTGCAAATTGTACCATGCTTTTGCCTGCGGGGAATAGTTGCCGTCAGCGTCAAGCACCGACAAGGGCGCATACAGTTTGCAATCCGACGCACCACACTTGACTGCTCGAATAAGCACTAAATTTGGCTGTGCGTTTGGACGAGGGCAAACGGGCAAAATTTCCTTTACGGCAAGATTGTTTTGGGCGGAAAGAGTGATAATTTCCGCAAGTCTGCTTGCCTGATGGACAAGATAAAGACTGCCTTTGTTGTTGAGAATTTTGGCGGCACTGCCGATTACGTCCGCAAGCGTTGCCGAAACTTCGTGCCTGCAAACGGCAAGAACGGGATCGAGCTGAGTCTGTCCGCTACCGACTTTGCGGTAAGGGGGATTGCATATTACAGCATCGCACAAGTTGTTGCCGAGAATTTTTGGGGCATTTTTTAAGTCGTCCAAAACGACGTCGATTTGCCCTTGGAGGTTGTTTAACTGAACGTTGCGAACGGCAAGATTGTGCATTTGCGGTTGAATTTCGATTGCGACTATCTTTTTTGGATGTTTTTTGGCGGCAACCAAAATTGACACGACTCCGCTACCTGTGCCGAATTCGACACAAAACTTGCCGGATAAATCGTGGCAAAAATTGGCAAGCAAAACGGCATCGGTTGTGAAACGATACAATTTTGTGCTTTGAATAAGCTGTAAACCTTGGTAACCGAGGTCTTCTAATTTTTCGTCCGATTGTAAATTCATGATAAAATTGTACAACAAAAATTGATTGTTGTAAAGAAAAGATTTGATG
>CAVEYD010000069.1:1908-3879 GCA_963619835.1 bacterium
TTTGTTGGCGTAAATTAAAAAAAAATAAAAGTTGATAAAAAGTCAAAAAAATTGAGAAACAGAATAAAATTAGAAAAAGATAAAAAGTCAAAAAAAACTTGCTTAAAAAATTAAGCAAGCCTTTTTTTGAATTTGGATTTGTTTATTACTCTTCCTCGATTGCACCAACGGGGCATTGTGCAGAGCAAGCGCCACAGTCTACGCAAAGATCGGGGTTAACTTCAAATTTTCCGTCACCTTCGCTGATAGCGTCGCAAGGACAAACGCTTTGGCAACCGCCGCAAGCAATACAATCATCTGTGATTTTGTGAGCCATACCGATGTTCTCCTTGTTTTTAGGATGATTAAATTATACTCTTGCGAAAATAATTTGTCTACTAATTTTGTAAGTCAAAAAACCGTTTTGCACCGCTTTTTTAGGTTTTTTTTAGAAAAAAATTACAAAATTTTTGAATGAAAAAAGTTTCATATTTTTTGAAAAAAACTTCGTATTTTGCGGTTTTTTGTGGAAAAATTGCAAAAAATTGTGATTTTTTGTTTTTTTGAGGTGCAAAGGAAAAAAGCAATTATATGCAAATTTTTGGGGACAAAAATCACTCTGCCGGATGACGTAAAAGCGTGCAAATTTGGTGAGGGGTTTCGGCAAAAGCAACGGCATAAGGTTGCATTTGATCGCGGTTGCCGAATCCGTAAGTTACGGCAAGAAAATCAACCTTGGCATCGCGCGCGCCTAAAGCATCGTAGATTGTGTCGCCGACAAGAAGGCATTGAGATTTGTTCCAGTTGTTACTTTGGCAAAGTTTTTCGATGGTTTGCACCTTGTTGGAATTGTTGTCTACCGCTCCCTGCACTACCGAAAAAACTTGATCTAATCCATGCATTTTGACAGAATCTTCGAGCTGATTTTGTGGCTTGTTGGACGCTATCGCCAAAATAAACTTGCGTTCCTTTAAGCGAAAAAGGGTTTCTTCCATGCCACGATAGACAAAGCTGTCCTTCATGGCTTGGTCCTCGACTAAAATTTGGTTGTAAAGCTTGACTGCATCGGACATTTTTTCTGCCGAAATGTAGCGAGTGAAAGATTCGCTGAGGGGCGGACCGATGCAAGTTGACAGGTCGATTGAGTTTGGATCGACTCCAAAATGCGAAAAAACTTTTTTTAGTGTGGCAAAAACTCCCGGGGATGTGTTGCACAACGTACCGTCAAAGTCGAACATTATGTATTTGTATTTTTGCGGAATAGGTTTTAACTTCATAGTAATTAGTTTATTTAAGTAGATTTGCGATTTGATTGTTAAGATTTTAGATTGATTTGTGTAATAAACAAGATTTTTCAATTTTGCTTAAAATAGACAGCGAGAAAATTTGTAGCTAATTTAAGTGGGCGGAAGAAAGACGATCCATAAAACGACGGACTTTGGGTTTGGACGTTTTGGGAACGATGCCGTAAGTGTAAAAGAGATAGTCCTTTAAGTTTTGAAGGGCATCGACAAAAGCCGATTCACATTCGAGTTCGTAGTCGGTTGTGCCGAGATAGTCGTTTTTGTCAAGCTCGATTGTTAAGCTGTTTAAGACAAATTTTGTGCGGTAAGTGTCCATTTGACCGATGTAGTTTACGTCAACAAAATTTATGTTGAAAAGCGATTTGAGTTCGGTTGAGGTGATGCCACGAGCAACGGCAAGACGAGCAAAAGACTCGGTTACTTCGGTTTCGCGTTCGTCACACACCGCTACATCGTTGACGTAAGACAGGCATTGTTTGAAGCAAGCGATATAGACATTTTGCTTTTGACGGATGCGAATCATTACGTCGTTTTGCTTTAACGGACTTGAAAAATAAAAGTTGGTTTGCTTGATTGCATCAACGTCGGCTTGGTTTTTAAGCAAGTTGTATTCGCGTTCGGTAAGCGATAATTTGAGTTCTTGTTCGAGATTTTTCATAGATTTTTGCGATTTTTGAGTGATTTTTAG
>CAVEYD010000070.1:0-3840 GCA_963619835.1 bacterium
ATTATTAAATACTATTTTTATATTAAAAAACTTGCTTTAAAAAAAAATATTTGATATAATCAACATAAGACGATGAAAAAGCATAAGAGTTTACGGTTAGCATCGATTAGCGAGCAAAGAATGGTGGAAGCTTTGCCGATGTCGTAAAAAGATATTCACTTTGGAGTTGGAGGTGTGAAAGTTTTATTAGCTCCTCACGTATTTCTACGAAACAGATTTTAAAGGGAGTAGTTTTACTCTAAATTTAGGTGGTACAGCGGTTTTAAATTCGCCCTAAACAATTCTTTATCGATTTGTTGGGCGATTTTTTAATTTGTAGCTATTAAATTGGGCTAAATAAAAATTTTTTGCACAAAAATAGGTAAAAAGAATAATAAAAATCATTATTTTTAAGAAAACAATAGATGTAAAGGAGAAATCAAATGGACAAAATTTATGAAATTAAAAATGTTTGTCTTGATGAGCTTGCGGCTTGCAATTCGCTTTCAGATTTGCAAAACTTAAAAGTTAGCTATCTTGGCAAAAGCGGAAAATTGACAGCTCTTCTTAAAAGCATAAAAGATTTGCCTGCAGAAGAACGTCCGACATTTGGCGCAAAAGTAAATGAATTAAGAAATATTCTTGAGGAATCTTTTGAAAATCGAACCGAACAACTTAAAAAAGTTGAAATGCAACATAAACTTAATGACGAAAAAGTTGATGTTTCACTTACATCGACAATGTCTTGGGGGGCATTACACCCTATAACCCTGGTTGAAAATAAAATGATTGAGTTGTTGGTATCTATGGGCTTTCAAGTTATTTCCGGACCGGAAATTGAAACAGATTACTACAACTTTCAAGCTTTAAATATTCCTGCGGATCACCCCGCAAGAGACATGCAAGATACGTTTTACATAACGGACAATATTTTGCTTCGCACTCAAACAAGTGCAATGCAAGCAAGACTCATGGAAAAGCAACAACCTCCAATTAAAATGATTTGTCCCGGAAAAGTTTTCCGTTCGGATAGCGATGCAAGCCATAGTCCTGTATTTCATCAAATTGAAGGTTTGGTTGTTGATGAAAACATTACTCTTTGCGATTTAAAAGGAACTTTGGAATATATTGCCGCAAATTTCTTTGGACCAAACACAAAAGTTCGTTTCCGTCCGTCCTTCTTCCCGTTTACCGAGCCAAGTGTTGAAGTCGATTTGACATGCAGTAATTGCGGTGGAAAAGGTTGCTCACTTTGTAAAGGCACTGGTTGGATTGAGGTTCTTGGCGCGGGTATGGTCAACCCCGTGGTGCTGGAAAATTGCGGAATAGACAGCAAAAAATATACCGGTTATGCATTTGGATGGGGAGTAGAACGTATTGCAATGATTAAATACGGTATTCCTGACATTCGTTTGTTTTACGAAAACGATCAACGCTTCTTGAAGCAATTTAGTAAATAGGAGAATTACTATGAAATTACCTCTTAGTTGGATTAAAGATTTTGTTGATGTAACCGAAGATATTGATACCATTTGTAAAAAAATGGTAGACATCGGTTTGGAAATAGAAGAAGTTGTTTATCTTGGTGAAAACGTAACAAATATTAAAGTTTGCCAAATAAAAGAAATATCTCAGCACCCGAATGCAGAAAGATTGCTTTGTTGCAAGGTAGATATTGGTGGTGAAATAATTCCTATTGTAACAAATGACCATCACGTAAAAGTAGGAGATAAAGTTCCTGTCGCTTTACATAACGCACATACTGCAAACGGACTTCACATAACCAAAGGTAAAATGCGTGGTGAAGAATCGTGGGGTATGTTTTGTGGTGCTGAAGAACTTGGTATTACAAAAGACTACTACGAAGGCGCAGATACAGAAGGCGTTTTGGTATTAAAAGATACTGCAATCGTTGGTGAAGATATTCGCAAGGAAGTTGGAATTGACGATTATGTGTTGGATGTTTGTGTAACAAGCAATCGTCAAGATTGCAACAGCGTTTTGGGACTATCGCGCGAAGTGGCAGTTGCTCTTGGAAAAACTTGCAGAGAACCTGATGTTTCTTATACGGAAAATTCTGTTGAGACTTCAAGTTTGGTTTCTGTCGATATAAAGGCAAAAGATATTTGCCCGAACTATTACATGCAAGGTTTAACGGACGTTAAGGTAGAAAAATCTCCTATTTGGCTCACAAGCAGACTCGCAAAGGTGGGGCTTCACGGTATAAACAACTTGGTTGATATTACAAACTACGTTTTGTACGAAATTGGTCAACCAATGCATGCATTTGACTACAATGATATTACAGATAAAACTATTATTGTACGTCGTGCCGAAAAAGATGAAAAAATTGTTCCTTTTGACGGTAAAGAATACACTTTGACAAACGATGATTTGGTTATCGCCGACAAAAATCGTGCAGTTGGACTTGCAGGAATAATGGGCGGTGCAAACAGCGGTATCAAAGATGATACAACTTGCGTCATGTTTGAATCAGCTTCGTTTGCAAGAGGAAACGTTCGCCGCACAAGTAGAAGACTTGGCTTGCGTTCGGACTCGTCGGCACGTTTTGAAAAAGGAATTGAGTCGTATACTAACAATTTAGGACTATCTCGTGCTTTACACCTTACACAACAACTTGGCTGCGGAAAAATTACAAAAGGTAGAATTTGTAACGGCAAACTTGCAACAGATAAAACTGTTGAATTTGATAAAAACCGCATAGAAAAATTGTTGGGAATAGTTATTCCTGACGATAAAATTGTTGATATTTTACATTCGCTTAACATTGAAACAAGCATTAAAGGCGACTCTGTAAAATGTATTGTACCGCCATATCGTGATGATATTTCTCGTGATTGCGACATAGTGGAGGAACTTATTCGTGTTTACGGTTATGACAATATTACCGGAACATTGATGGAAAATAGCCATATCACTTGTGGTGGACAAACACTTGCAGATTCGTATGCAAGCAAGCTTAAAGGTATTTTGTGTGGAATGCGCTACAATGAGTGCGTTTTTTATCCTTTTGCAGGAAAATCACTTTATGAAAAAGCAAGTATAAATTCTATTGACGAAAACTTGTACATCAAAGTTAAAAATCCTATTGGTGAAGATTTATCTTACATGAATAGATCTCTCGCTCCAAATATGTTACAATGTGTTGCCTTAAACCTTTCGTACAAGAACACAGACCTTCGTTTATTTGAAGTCGGAAAAGTTTATTTAGCGGATAAATTGCCTCTTACCGAACTGCCGACGGAGCAAAAAAGACTTTCGATTGCTGCAACTGACATTACATTTGACGAATTTCGTTGCAATGTGTTGCAAGCGGTAAAATTGTTTGCAGATGACGTAAAAATTAAACGTGGTGAAAGTGATGTCTTGCATCCCGGAATTTGCGGTGAATTGTTTGTTGACGGCAACTCTGTAGGATTTTTTGGCAAGGTACATCCACAAATTATCGAAAACTTCAAAATGGACAACGACAATGTCTATTTTGCGGAATTAAACTTGGATAAACTTCTTGAATTGCGTCGCGGTGAAATAAAATATGCACCGATAGCAAAATTCCCTTCGATTACAAGAGACTTTGCTTTGGTTTGCGACGAATCTGTTGCCGTACAAGATATTTTGGATGAATTTACAAGTTTAGCACTTGTGGAAAACGCAAAATTGTTTGATATCTATCGTGGTGTACAACTTGGTGAAAACAAAAAATCTGTTGCAATATCTGTAGAATTTAGAGACAAAAACAAAACACTGGTTGATAGTGATATTGAAAAACAAGTTGCTAAAGCTCTAAAAACTATTGCCGATAAATACGGCGCTGTTTTAAGATAAAAATTTAAGATAAAC
>CAVEYD010000071.1:0-3784 GCA_963619835.1 bacterium
TCGTTTGGGTGCATAAAAAATTTTAATTTAATAAAAAAAAGACTTTTTTTTAACAAAAATAGATTGCTACTTAAAATTGTTAAACGGAAAAAGTCTTTTTTGTTTTAGATTTCTTATTTTAGTTTTTTTGTTGTTGTTATTTCTTTACTAAAGTTGCCGTATTAGAATTTTTGTTGTTGTTTTCTTTACTACAATTGCCGTATTAGAATTTTTGTTGTTTTTCTTCCTTACTACAATTGGCACATTAGAGTTTTTGTTGTTGTTTGTTTTTAATTTTACTATTTTAGCGACATTGACACTACCGTTTCGACTTGGTCGGTTTGCGGAAACATGTCGTAAGGCTTTACAAAATTGATATTGTACTTTTGAGACAAAATTGACAAGTCTCTTGCAAGGGTTGCCGAATCGCAAGACACATACACTATGTTGTTGAACGGAACGTCTAATAAAGTTTGACACATTTCGCCGAGTCCTTTGCGAGGGGGATCGACAACAAGCGACAAGATTTTGTCTTGATTTTGCTTGGCTAATTGTGGCAAAACCACTTTGGCATCGCCTAACATGTTGGTGATTTGGGTGTTGTTTAGTTTGGTGGCTTCGTTAGCATCGTCAACCGCCGACGGCTCTATTTCAACTCCGTAAGTTTTGTAGTTTGGGCTTGCAAGCGCATTTGTTAAAATGCCTATACCGGAAAAACAATCGATAAGTACTTGCGTTTTTGAAACGTCTAAAAGTTGCTTTACTTGAGAATAGATTGCATCTTTTACTTGGTTGTTGACTTGGAAAAAACTTGTGGGGCGCAAATGGTATTTGATGCCGTTGTGTGTGCCGTCTATGTACTTTAAACCGTAAACGTGCTTTGTTTGGTTGCCTAAAATTACGTTGTTTTTGCTTGTGTTTGTGTTGATAAAAAGTCCAAACGACGAAAAATGCTTTTTGAGTTCGGCTACAAGAGTGTCGGTTTTGTAGTTAAAACTTCCGTTGGAAACAATTACTACAAGCAGTTGTTCGTCTACATAACGTGCGACTAAATGGCGGACAACACCCTTGAAGTTGCCTTCGTTGTAGGGGGGAATTTTGTTGTCGTCAAGATACTTTTTGACAACTTTTACAAGCACGTTGGACCACTCGCCTAAAAGACAATCGTCAAGGGGAACAATATCGTGCGAATTTTTTTTGTACATGCCTATAACACAATTGCCGACACTTCCCCTAACCGGAAGGCTGAGTTTGTTGCGATAGTTAAGCGTGTTTGGGGACGGATAGCATGGCAAAACGTCTAAACATAAGTTGCCTATCTTTTTTAGGTTTTGCACCACTTTGTTTTGTTTGAACAAAAGTTGCTGAGAATAATCCATGTGCATGAGCGAACAACCGCCACACTCTCCAAAATGTTTACAAGGCGGATTTGTTCTAAAAGCAGACGGCTGTAAAATTTCGACGACATCGGCATAAGCGACGTTGCGTTTTACATAGTTGACCTTGACTTTTGCCTGCTCTCCGACAATCATTTGCGGAACGAATACGGCATAGTCGTTGTAGTGAGCTATGACTTCGGCATTGGTATACTCTTCTGCCGTAACTGTGATTAAATCATTTACTTTTAACATTTTTTACTGTTTTTTTGCGTTGAACCGCTTAAAGCGGTACGTTTAAGATAGATTGGATGCTACGCATCCTTTTTTAGAGTTACGATAAATTCGCTACCCTTGCCCAAAGTGCTGTTTACTTGAATTTGAGAATCGGTTAACTCGATAATTTTTTTGACTATGCTGAGTCCTAATCCGTTGCCGGGCGTCATGTGGGACTTGTCGCCTTGATAAAACTTGTTGAATATGTTGCTTTTTGTTTCTTCGTCCATACCGCAACCGTTATCGGCAATTGAAACGACTACAACGTCGTTTTCTTCGTTTGCGGTTACTTTGATTTCGCCTCCGTCGGAGGTAAACTTTACCGCATTGGACAAGAGATTTACCCAAATTTGACTGTTTAGTTGTGCCGATCCGTTGATAAACGAACAATTTAGTTCCGGAACGATGGTTATGTTGCGTTGTAAACATTCGTTACTGAACATTAAAACACATTGGCGCAACTGTTCGTCCAAACGATATTTTTCTTTGCTTACTTGCTGTCCGTCAAGGCGGGACAACATGAGTACACTTTCTGAAAGTTTTACAAGGCGCCTTGATTCGTCAATGATTACGTCTAAGTACTCGTTTCGTTCAGATTCAGACAAGTTGGGGTTTTTGAGCAAGTTGGCAAAACCGGAAATTGAAACAATTGGCGTTTTGAATTCGTGCGAAAAGTCTGAGATAAAATTTTCTCTTAACGTTTCGACATTTTGCAAACGACGGACTGTGTCGTTGAAATGGTCGGCTACGTGTAAGTCGGCAAGCATGGGCGTGTCTTCTACTTGAACGGAAAAGTCGCATTGGCTTACTTTGTGCAAGGCTTCTACATACGGCGCAGTTGCTTTGGTTAAAACTTTGGAATACCAAAATGCAAGACATGTGCCTGTGATTAAGCTGATTACAAGTACGATAAGTGTGTAGGCGGCTATGCTACCATAGTCGTCAAGCTTCCACAAACTGCTGATAAACGAACCTAAACCAAAAGAAACGACAAGCGCTATTGCAAACAAAATAAATACACCGATTATTAGCCATTTGGACAAGCGAACGACAACTCTGTTGCGATAGTTGTTTTGAATTAAACTTTTTTCGCCTTGTTGAAAGGGGTTGGTTTTGTTGCTTTCTTTGGCAGATTTGGTTTTGTTGTTGCTTTCTTTGGCAGATTTGGTTTTTTGGGTGTTTGCCTTAACAGATTTTTCTTCGTGGTTGTGTTTTTTAAGTTTGCTTTTGGTGGCAATATTTTGGGTGGCATCGGCGTTGGGGGTGCTACCACTACTGTTTTTGGTAGAATTTTTGTTAGTTTTGTCCATCGTGTCGCACCGCCTTGTAGCCTAAACCTCTAATTGTTACGATTTCAAAATCTTTTGTGTCGGCAAAACGTGTTCTTAAACGATTTATATGCACATTGACTGTGTGTTCGTCACTTTCGGCATCCATGCCCCAAATTTCATCCATGAGTTGAAGGCGGGTAAAAACGACATCCGGATAGGACAAAAGTTTGAACAACAGTAAAAATTCCTTTTGCGGTAAAATTTCTTCGCCTTGCGGTGTGATTACCGAATAGGAATGATAGTCCAAAACGGTGCTACCGACAGTGAGTTTGTGCTCGGAAACAATTTTGGAACGTCTTAAAAGCGCCTTTATGCGCAAAAGCAACTCTTCAAAATCGAAAGGCTTTGTTAAGTAGTCGTCTATGCCGACAAGAAAACCTTCCTTTATGTCCGTCACGCTGTCCTTGGCGGAAAGCATAAGCATGGGCGTTTGACTGCCGTTTTCTCGAAGGACTTTGGTGAGTTCGTAACCATCCATTTTGGGCATCATTACGTCGATTACAAGTAAATCGGCATGGTTGTGATCTAAAACTTCTAACGCTTGCTCGCCATCGCCTGCGGTGGTAACGTTGTAGCCGGCATTGGTTAAGATTGTAGAAAGCAATTTTCGTGTGTTTTTGTCGTCTTCGACAACAAGTATGTTGAACATTTTTCTCCTTTGACAACTATTAAAATGTTTTGCGTGGTTTGTTTAATTTTTTTTTGTGTTTTGCGTGGTTTGTTTAATTTTTTTTTGTGTTTTGCGTGGTTTGTTTAATTTTTTTTTGTGTTTTGCGTGGTTTGTTTAATTTTTTTTTGTGTTTTGCGTGGTTTGTTTAATTT
>CAVEYD010000072.1:0-3726 GCA_963619835.1 bacterium
TGCGGTAATTTGGAATAATAAAAAAATAAGCGGCAATTTTAAAAAAACAATTGACAAAGGCTTAAAAAAAGAGAGAACGGGGAGTTCTCTCTTTTGGGGGTGTAAAAATTATCAGTTAAAATTGTGCAATTTTTGATTCAACGCGTAGATGATTGTAAAATATTACAAAATCAAAAACTTGCAATTTTATTAGTTAAATAACGAAAGAATTGCTTTTTTTTCGTTTTAACAACTAAACCGTAATTTTTTAATTGATTAAACATACAAGCGATAATTTAATATTTGCTTGAAGCACAAAACCGTTGTCTTGTAATCAATTTGAAACAAACACTTTTATTTTATAATTCGTTGACTATTGTAACATTGGTATATGTGTTGCTTGTTTCGGTGATTGTGTTGCCGTATCTACCAACAATTTCGTGAATGTTGAGAGAAGCAAGATCTTCGGTTCTGTTGATTTGCTTGTAATTGTAAGTGTGATCGGATGTAATCGTGGTATCTTTTACTGTGCAATTTTCGATTGTTAAATCGCCTGCCGCATAACCGCCAATACCGCCTATATCTCTGTAACCTGTGATTGAGCATTTTTCTACCAAGCAATTGGAAATAACCGCGCCATTAGATTGGCAATGTCCTACAATTCCGCCAACTTTGTCACCATTGTCGTAATTGCCGTCTTTGTTGTAATCTTCAGGAGTGGATGTGATTGTTGTGTTGGTTACGTTGCAATTTAATACTTTTGATTTGTACAACAATTGTGCTGCTATACCTGCGGCATAGTGAGTTGAATTGATTGTTGCATGATCAACTGTGAGATTTTGAATTGTTGTGTTTATAACTTCGCCAAAGAATCCGGAGTAATAATTGGAGCCGTCGTAAACTTCTACCGCATTAAAGTTGCTTACAGTGTGTCCATTGCCGTCAAAAATGATTGGTTCTGTGTTGTAAACGGGTTGTCCGAGTGTGTTGTTGCGAGTCATTATCGGAGTCCAATCGGCACCGCCAAAATCAACGTCATTCATCAATTTGATTGTTGTGTAATTACACATAACAGAATCTGTATCTACGCATGCCGCTTCGAGTTTGGCATAGCTAACTAAATCGCTGGCGGAATAAAGTTCGAGCGTGCCGGCAGGTGCATCACTGACTGCTGAATTGCCTTGTAATGCTTCTACTTTGAACGATACCGAACAAGTTTTGCCTGTATACTCGTTGCCTGCTGAGGCAGGAAGTTCTAAACTCATTTTTATAGTTTTTTCTTCGCCTTCGGTTGTAAATAAAGCATACTTAGAAATTGCTGTGATGCCTGCAACGTTTTGTGCGAAGTCGATGCCGGTTGCATCTACAAAATTAACTTGGAGGCCTTCAAAAAGTCCGTCGTTGTCTTGACAACCGACAACAATACGATAAAGAGCTTTAACATTGCTGTTGTTTACAACGTTGATGTTAAATGTAACTTTGTCGCCCGGGGTAACGTTTGTAAGAGTTAGAACGTTTTCGTCTAAAGCTGCACTGCCGCCGTTTGCAAAAAGTTTTTCTTCGGCTGTGTTGTCTGCCAAGTTGGTGTCATCGGCAAGAGTGCCATCACCTGCAACGCTTGTGGGTGAATAAGCCTCTAAATCACTAACGGATGCTACGACGTCTACTTTACCGCTTGTTACGGCAATGTTTACTTGACTTTGACTTGTAAACAATGCAAACGTTGCACCGCAAACAAGAGAGACACAAAGTGCAATTGTCAAAACTGCACTGATTAGTACTTTGTTTTTCATTAAAATTTTCTCCTTTTTATATTTGGTTTTTAGGTTAGTTGAACTTTTTTTTGACTTAACTACTTACTGCTACGGCTTTTTACGTTACCATTACTTACAAAACATTGTTTTAGACAAAACTGTTTGCAAAATTATTTTAACTTTTGATTGATTTTGCCTTTGTGCGAACATTGCCGAGCAAACTCGAATGCTTTTGCAAGTTGCACAAATTTGGTTTTTTGCTCACAAAATGCTTGTTGTAAGACGCTGTAATAAGCTGTAAGCGGTAAACAATTTTGGCATTAAAAATGATGACTTACCGCAAACCTCCGCGTTTACCCCTATTTTACCCCCCCCCGTCGCGATTTGTCAAGAGTTTTCAAAAATAATGATATTTTTATTGTCGTTTTCATTTTTAGGCAAATTCAGACAATTTACATTATTAGTAGTTATTGAATGTGATTTTTCTATCTTTTGTTGATTGACACTAATTACTCACAATTCTAACTATTTTAATTATTATAAAACTACTTTTTTAATTCATTTTATAATATTCGATTCAAACCGTAAAAAGCAACTTCTCTTGAAAAGAGGTTATGTGCCACTCCTTAAGCATTTTAACGTTACAATATATTTTTTGCTTTTCCTTCAAAAATAACAACGTATAGCTTTTTTTGATGCTTTTAGTACAACCTTTTGTTTTTTTTGCATGAAAAAAGGACCCTAATACGGGCCCCTTTTCAAAGGAAGAGAAAAAATGCGCGACTTGCGGTTTATTTTTCCACAAGATTGCTGCCGTCTGCACAATACGCACGCGTCGTAGCCGCATAGTATTTAACGTCTACGGTATCCGTATAAGCAACTCCGTGCGTAGAAGAAATAGTTGCTGTTTTATCATAAGTTCCGTCTGCAAGACTATCTATAAATTGCGTAACAACATAGCCCGGTATTGCATAGCCCATGTTTTCGGTGCTGTCTTCAACAATTTTGAACGAATTAACACCGACAACTGCCGCATAAGCATTGCATAGCGGTCCGCCGGAGTTACCGGGATTGATTGCTGCATCGGTTTGGATAGCTCTTGTTATAGTGCCATCGCTGTTACTAAACTTACGGAGAGGCGCGCTTATTACACCTTTTGTTATGCTTATTCCATATCCGTTTGCGTTGCCGATTGCAATGGCTGTCTCACCATAGTGCAAGGTTTGTTGTCCTTCGGTTGCGGTTTCAATATCGGTAAAATCAAAGAAAGGCAAATAGTTAAAATCGTTTGTGTCGCCATCCTTAACCACAACCTTTAACAAAGCCAAGTCAATATCTTCGTTGTACGCAACAATTTCACATTCGTACGATTCGTCCAGTTGAGCACGTTTTGCGGTTATCTTGCGAGAAACGATAGAAAATCCGTTAAGCTGATCGCTGTCTTCAACATTTATTACGTGTGCATTTGTAATCATGTAGCCATCTTTGCTGATCACAAAGCCTGTTCCTTGTGCCTTTGACGAACCGGTTGTAGAATAATAACTTCCGCTTCCTCCGCCATACCAGTAACCGCTCATCGTACGAACATTGTACTTATATGATATTTCACAGGTCAATTCGTATGTCGCCGCCATTGCAATTGCTGCAACTTTTTCGGTTGTTGTGCCTTCATCATCTACAGAGTAGTTATTAACCCCAACATCAACTTTTTGAAAAGTGGAACTTGTTTGAGAAGACGAACTTCCCTTTGAACTGTTAAACAATGTAAACTCATCAAGTCCGCATCCAACCAACGTAAGTGCCATTAAAAGTGTTAGTATTAGGCAACTTACACACATTAAAACGCGTTTTTTCATATTTATCTCCTTTGCATAAGTAATTATGCGTGTTTAAATCTTTTACATTCTATTAAAACTGTTTGCTTTGTAGAACAATGATATATTCAAGACAACCCTTTTCATTTCTCCATTGACTGTTGTCTGCATACCTTTTT
>CAVEYD010000073.1:0-3666 GCA_963619835.1 bacterium
GTTATAATATTAGTAATTAAAAAACATTAAATCGTTTGAACTTTATGTTTTTCGTTGAAAAAAATAATTTTTAACGATTTTTTTAAGTTTTGTCGAGGTTTAGATGTCAAAACAAACAACAAGAAATTTTTGTATTATTGCCCATATTGACCACGGAAAGAGTACGCTTGCCGATCGTCTTATGGAACTTACAGGCACGGTCGCCAAACGTGACATGGAAGCTCAGCTTCTAGACAGTATGGATATTGAGCGTGAACGCGGAATAACCATAAAGCTTACACCTGTAACAATGAAGTACACAAAAGATGGTGTAGAATATGAATTAAACTTAATTGACACTCCGGGACATGTGGACTTTAATTACGAGGTATCACGTTCGCTTGCCGCATGTGAAGGCGCCTTGCTCGTTGTTGATGCTTCTCAAGGTGTTGAGGCACAAACTCTTGCAAACTGCTATCTGGCTTTGGAAAATGATTTGGAAATTATTCCGGTTATCAACAAAATAGATTTGATTTCTGCCGACGTACCTGCCGCAAAAAAGGAAATAGAAGAAACTATAGGACTTGACACAGAAGGTTGTCCGCTTGTTTCTGCCAAGGAAGGCTTAAATATTGCAGATGTCCTTGATGCTGTCGTTGAAAAAATCCCTGCCCCTAAAGGAGATGATAATGAACCTCTAAAGGCGTTGATTTTCGATTGTCAATACGACAACTACAAAGGTGTAATTATTTTTGTGCGAGTGGTGGACGGCAAAGTTTCTGTCGGAGACGAAATAGAGATGTTCCGTACTCCCGACAAGCATTTTACAGTAACCGAAGTCGGCATTTTTACTCCTCAAATGACATCGACAGGTTGTTTGAGTAGCGGTGATGTCGGATATGTTTGCGCAAGTATAAAAACTGTTTGTGACACAAAAGTCGGTGATACTCTCACAGACTACAACAATCGTTGTGCGGAACCGTTAAAGGGCTACAAAGAAGTTAAGCCGATGGTTTTCTGCGGAATTTTCCCTGCCGACGGAAGTAAATACAACGACTTAAAGGATGCTCTTGAAAAGTTGCAACTAAACGATGCTTCCCTTATGTACGAGCCGGACACGTCTGTTGCCCTCGGTTTTGGTTTTAGATGCGGTTTTTTGGGCTTACTGCACATGGAAATTATTCAAGAACGTCTTGAAAGAGAATTCGACTTGGATTTAGTTACCACTGCGCCAAGTGTCAGTTACAAGGTGTTTACCACTGATGGTGAAACGTTGATGATTGACAATCCCACAAAGTTGCCACAAGTTTCATCAATCGAGCATATTGAAGAGCCAATTGTTAAAGCCGAAGTCTTTTCTCCGCCGGAGTATGTCGGCGACATTATGGGACTTTGTCAAGATAAACGCGGAACATTTTTAGACATGACTTATCTTGATCAAAAACGCGTAAAGTTGACCTATGAAATTCCGCTAAACGAGATAATTTACAACTTTTTCGACACGTTAAAGTCTCGCACAAGGGGTTATGCTAGTCTCGACTATGAAATTATCGGTTATCGCCCGGGAAAATTAGTCCGTATGGACATGTTGTTAAACGGTGAAGTTTGTGATGCTTTAAGCATAATTGTAAACGAAGAGCGAGCTTATGCACGTGGCCGTCAAATGGCAGAAAAGTTAAAAGATGCTATTCCTCGCCAGATGTTTGAAATTCCTATTCAAGCTGCAATCGGCACAAAAATCATCGCTCGTGAAACCGTAAAGGCGCTACGCAAAGATGTTCTTGCAAAGTGTTATGGCGGAGATATCACACGTAAAAAGAAGTTGCTTGAAAAGCAAAAAGAAGGTAAAAAACGTATGCGTCAAGTCGGTTCTGTAAGTGTACCGAGTGAGGCATTTATGTCTATTCTAAAAATTGATGACTAAATTTTTGTAGTATTTTGCAAAAATTACTTATAATTTTGCATCGAATTAAAAAAACATTTGTCGGTATTTATTTAAAAATCAGTTATGAAAGAAGAAAACTATGCAATCTATGTGCACATACCTTTTTGCAAATCACGGTGTTACTACTGTGATTTTTCTTCATGTACCGATTACAACTTATGTAAAAAATATTTTGACAAACTCTGCCTCGAAATTGAAAAGGCAGAAACGCCTTGCAAAAAAATATCGACAATTTTTTTTGGTGGTGGAACGCCGTCATCCGTACCAACAAAATATTTAGATCGTGTTTTTGACAAGCTATCGTCAAAATTTGATTTATCAAACGTTGTCGAAACGACAGTCGAGTGCAATCCGGAAAGCGTCAGCGAAAGTCTAATTGATTGTTTTAAAGCTAACAATGTCAATCGTGTATCAATGGGGCTTCAAAGTGCAAACGATGCCACGTTAAAAAAAATAGGTCGCTTGCATAATTACGAACAGTTTTTATCTGCGCTAAAACTTATTCAGTCCAAAGGCATATCAAATATAAATGCCGATTTAATCATGGGCTTACCGGAAGACTTTTCATCTTTCCGTCAATCTTTAAGTTGCGTTGTTGACCTTCCTTTAACGCACATTTCATGTTATGCGTTGGAATTGCACGAAAACACCAAACTTTTTAGTCAAAAACGGCTTTGCGTTACCGACGGTGATTTGCTCGCCGACATGTATGAGTTTGCTGTCGAATTTCTTTCAAAAAAAGGCTTTGAACGATACGAAGTTTCAAATTTTGCAAAAAGTGGTTTTGAATGCAAGCACAATCTTGCGTATTGGACTCAAAAAAGGTACTATGGCTTTGGTGCCGCAGCTGCCGGTTTTATCAACAATACTCGATACACAAATAAATTTGACATTTTAGATTATGTTTCATCCAATGAAACTACAGCTGAAGCGCAAGTTTTATCCGATTCGGATTTAGTATCGGAATATGCAATGCTTGGATTACGTCTTTCAAGCGGAATTAACAAAGAATTTTTTACGCAAAAATTCCATGTTGATTTTTATCAATTCTTCCCTAACGCACAAAAAATTGTGGAAAACCAACTTTTAATTGATAATGGGGCATACATTTATGTTCCGCAACAATTTTTTTATGTGCTAAATTCTATTTTGTGTCAACTTTTGCCTTAGTTAAGGCATTGATTGATAAAAAGTTGCACTTGAGAAAAAATATTTGATATTATTGTGTTATTTTACTTGCCAAACGCAAAAAAAAATGATATATTAACAAAGCGTTAAATTTAAAGCACAAGTAATTCAACCTACTCGGAGGTGTAAATATGTCCAAGGTATGCGCTATATGCGGTAAAGGCAAAATGTCCGGAAATAAGGTGTCTCACTCTAACAGAAAGACTCCTAAAACTTACAATGCCAATTTGCAAAAGGTTAAAGTCGTAATTGATGGAAAGGAATCTACCGAATACCTTTGCACCCGTTGCATCAGAACAAGCAACAAAGAAGACTAATTTTATATTATTCTTTCGGGTAAATCAAAATTTTAAGGCACACATTTATGTGTGCCTATTTTTGTTATTTTTTTATATTATTTTTTTAATTTTTTTATCCTATTTACTTTTATTACTTATTTTATTTTCTCTAATTTCTTTAATTTTTTTACAAAATACGTTATATGAAACTTTAATTTTAGTAATTTAATCTAATATTGACTGTTTTTTTTAATATCTATCTAACATAAATATAAC
>CAVEYD010000074.1:0-3648 GCA_963619835.1 bacterium
ATTTATTTGAAACGCGTTAAGTTTTCTACTTAACTATTTGCTTATTATATAAATTTAGAAAAAAAGATTGACTATTTTATTTTTACAATATATAATGAAATGGTTATTTGGGTAGATGGAAAATTTGCCCTTAATTAGGTTAGCTATAGGAGGCTTTTATGTCCAAGATTTCTTCCGCCATATTATTGACTGTTTTGGCGGTAATCATTCTGTTTTTTGGAGTGTTTGCTTGTATTCCTACTTTTTCTTATGGTGAGTATGGCGAATACTATTCTCCGTTAAGTTTAATTCAATGCAGTAATGCTTTTGCAAATAATGTTAAAGCAGAGTACTCAGTCAGTCTTGATGAAGATGCTGACTTTGGCGTTGTTAAAAATCAAATATTGTACAGATTAGCACATGCTTACGGATACTACGGATGTTCTGTTAGCTATGACGAAGCAGCAAACAAAGCTGTTGTAATTGTTCCTGAAACTGCAGGCACAATTAAAAATGCCGATGGCATTAAAACAAACAACACCGGTAAAACATCAGCCGATTCTATTTTGTCTGCAATTACTGTAACCGGCAAACTTGAGATTTCAAATGTTAATGCATCTTCTTCGAGTTCTTCGACAGATTACAGTGCAAGTAGTATGATTCTTAAACAAGAACATTACAAGAGCACAAGTATTCGTCGTTACGTTAATGGTGATAATGTTTACCACATCGTTGAGGTTAATTTGAATGCTGAAGGTAAATCAGCTGCTTCCTCGCTTTCCACAAGTACACCCTACATTGTGTATGTTGACGAAAGTGCTACGACATATTGTTACAAGCAATCTGACAGTGTAATGTATGTTTACACATCTTCTGACAGTGCTGCCAAGTTGTATGCTTCATTTATTAACAAAGGATACATTCAAGGTGAGTTGACACTTAACAAGACCGATGATTTTGTTACTTCTAATGACTGCGTAAACTACGGTGGTTTGATTTTCTTGTGTGTATTTGCTGCATTAGTTGTTGCTTTCTGGGTTGTTTGCCTTGTTAAATATAAAGCATTGGGAATTGCGGCAATTTATTCTCAACTAACTGTATTAGTCGTATTTGTAATTTTTGCAGGATATGTCGGAATGCAAATATTTAATATCGCAGCTGCGATTGGTTTGTTGATTTCCTATGCTTTGATGGCTTTCTTTACAATTTTAACTTTCAATAAGATTCGTGAATATTGCCTTACAAAGACCTACAATGCTTCGAAATATAAGGGATTTTTAGAAACTAACAAGTTGAACATTATTGTTCATGCCGCTGCAGTAGTTTTGGGCGTTGTTTTGTGGTTGATACCCTCAATTGTCACAGCACCTTTCGGTAATGTTTTGCTTTATGGTGCAGTTCTTTCCTTTGTTGCTACAATGGGGCTGAACAGATTATTTGCTGCTATTGTTGCTCCGCTTGTTTCGGATGTGTATTCAAAAAAAGCTGGAAAGTAATCTAAATAAGTATGTTTATTACAGCCTTCTAATCTGTGTTAGAAGGCTGTTTGCGTATCGTGATGAAAGAAAATTATATAAAAAGATTAAATGACAATTCAATAGAATTTTTGCTCGAGAAAGGATTTTCGCAAGGCCTTGCCGAAGTTTGTGTAACGCATGGAGTCAATAAAAATAATTTTGCACATTATTTTGGAAATGAAACATGTTTTCACCCCCCTTTTGAAATGGTAAATATGCGTGAAGCCGTCGATACCATTTTGATGGCTATGGAGAGCGGAGGAAGCATTTTAATTTGTGGAGATTATGACGCCGATGGCTTAACGGCATCTGCGGAGCTTTCGTTGTTTTTTTCTGATAATGGCATTGATAACGACGTAATCGTTCCTACAAGGGATGAAGGATACGGATTGCATGCAGATTTAGTAATTGATGCTTTTGAAAAAAAGTATTATGATTTGGTTATTACAGTAGATTGTGGAATAAGCAACAAAGAAGATGTGAAGCGAATTGTTGATGAGTTGGGAGTTGAAGTTGTCGTTACCGATCACCACGAATTGCCGAACGAATTACCTGATTGTATCTGTTTGAATCCCAAAATGGGCTACCCGTTTCCAAATTTATCAGGTTCGGGAGTGGCATGGAAACTTATTGAGGCCTTGTCTGATTTTACCACTGCTCAAAACTATGCGTACTTGGCTGCAATTGGTACAATAGGCGATTTGATGCCCATGGCAGATGAGAATAGAAGTATAGTTAAACTTGGATTGGCTAAAAGAAATCATAAAGGTTTAAAAAAGCTTGCGGAGTTATCTAAATGTGGTAATGAAATGACCTGTTCCGATGTCGCCATGAAAATAGCACCAAAGATTAATGCGGCAGGAAGAGTTGGAAATCCTTACGAAGCTCTAAAACTTTTACTATCCCGTGATAAGGAAAATGCTCAACAAGTGCAAAAGCTTTTAGAGTTAAATGATTTAAGAAAAAAACTGCTGGATGAAATTATTGAACAGGTAGATAGTTCCTTCGATGAAAAACGAGCATACGATTTGCGACTTATTTTTTTGCAAGGCGATAATTGGCAACATGGAATTTTAGGTATAGTAGCCTCTAAGTATAAGGAAAAGTACAATTTACCTACGGTTGTGGTTACAAAAGATGGAGATAATTATGTTGGTTCGGCTCGTTCGATAGATGGAGTAAATTTGTTTGATGCGTTTAGCCAATGTGCAGATTTGCTTGTTAAATTTGGCGGGCATAGTGCATCTGTGGGATTTACGGTTTCCGCTGATAAGGTTGAAATGCTTAAAAACAGACTATCTTCGATATTTTCGCAGATGGATGGAAATTTGTTTGATAAAGTTGTGTATTATGATGCGGAGCTTGGTGTAGATTGTTCTGCACAAGACTTGTATCAAATTTCGTCTTTTCTTCAACCGCTTTTGCCTCAAAATAAAATAAAATGTAGAGTTAGAGATGTCGTTAAATATGCGAATTCATTTGGCAAGGATGGTTCACATCTCTCATTGGGATTGTCTAACGGACTTGAGTTGAAGGGATTTTTTAAGTTCGGTAAATACGCATCGCTTATTAAGAATGGTGCAAACGTAGATATTGTTTGTTCGTTGGAATTTGATGAGTTTTCAAAGAAAGTCAATGGAATTATTGAAGAATTTGCTATTTGCAACTCGGTGTGTTTGGATGAGTTCTACAAAATAAATTTATTTAAAAACTTTTTGCCTTCTTTTAAAAAAGAAAAAATTGTTGACATAGAAAACGTATTAAATGAGAGTTCCGTGCTTGCCGTTTTTGACGACTACGACACATTTTTAAAATATAAGGATGAATACTGCTTTGATGATTTTTCAATAGATTTATTTTTTAAAAATTCTGTTGATAGAAAAACAGTTGTCGTGTCCCCCGTAAGGGATTATCCGTTTTTAAGGTATAGCAACATTGTTGTATTTGGCAATAATTCATATTCTCGTTATATTGAGGGTGCAAAGTATGTTGATATAATTCCTGCAAGATACGATATTTACGATTTGGAATTGAATAGAAATGTTTGCGCTTCCGTTTTTGTGGCAATAAAAAAGAAAAATGATTTCGAAAGTTTAAAAAATGTATATGATAAGTTTTTGTTAGACAAGCTTTCGTATGCGCAGTATGTTTG
>CAVEYD010000075.1:0-3522 GCA_963619835.1 bacterium
ATTTATAGCATTTTTGTTTGTAACATTTCTTTGTTTATAGTATTTTTTTACAATTTTTACCGTCTACAACATTTTTATATGCTTACAAAAAAATCTTAATGGTGTAAGCAAAAGAATACAATAGCATGTGCTTTGTTCTTTTCTATGTTTTGTGCGATTTCTTTGCCTTTCTTTTAATGCGAACAAAATAAAATACAATTTTTTGCACTTTATTTTATATTTTCCTGATTTTTCTAATTTTTAGCAGTCGCAATCGTTTTCGCTTGTCTCCTCGGGCGGAGATTCCTTCTTTAAGCGACGTTCTTCTCGTTTTCGAAGTTCTTCTTGCAAACCCTTCAACGCGTCAAATGGGGCAAATTGTGCCGCCCTATTCAGTTTTTCGTCATCGTCTTTTTTCATGTTTTCCTTTTTATTCGGCATTATGTCCGCCAATAAGTTTGTTTCTGTTTTTTGTTGTTGCTCCGTCGCAAAGGTCAATTCCTCTTAGTATTGCATTTTTACCAAATTTATCCTTAATTTTCAGCACAGTTTTTTCTGCTCGAGTTTCCTTTTCTACGGCATCAATGTCTGTAAAAATATCGTAATTGCAGTATTTTTCATCCACTAAATTGCCAAAAGAAATGCTAAGCTTTCTTATAGGAGTGTTAAAAGCTGTCGTTTCTTCAAAAAGGTCTTCTACCGTCTTTTTTAATATGCTAAACAGGTTTGTCGTTTGACCTATTTTTCTGCCGGCGCCCGTTGGCGGAATAACGTCTTTAGAATAGCCCACGCCGATGCTTACACAATTACATGCAACTTTTCGACGCATCATTTCTTCGCACATTGTCAATGTCATTTCCACAAGCACAAGTTTTGCTTTTTCACGATTGTAATCTTCAAAAAGTATTTGCGATTGTGATACCGAGTGCGATTTTGCTTTGTAAGCTTTTATGTCGGCGATGGTGCAACTTTCTTTTCCCCATGCATGGTCAAGCAATATTTGATAGTTTTTTCCAAACAAAGTTTTAAGTAGCGGTTTGGGAGCGGTTGCAATGCCGGCCATGTCAAAAATTCCGTAATTGGCAAGTTTTCGTGCCGTTCCCTTGGCAATTTGCCAAAAGTCAGTTATAGGTTGATGGTGCCACAAAGTTTTGCAAAAAATATCTTCGGTAAGTACGCCTATTCTGTCCGGAGATTTTTTTGCGGTTATGTCCAAAGCAATTTTTGCCAAAAACAGATTTGTTCCGATTCCTGCCGTAGAAGGTATGTGCGTTTTTTCGGCAATTTCTTTCATCAGTTTTTGTGCAAAATCTTTTGCTGTGGTGTTGTAAAGTTTAAGATAATTTGTAACGTCAATAAACGATTCGTCAATAGAGTACACATGTATGTCGTCAGGAGAAATGTAGTCAAGGTACACGTCGTATATGTCTGCGGCATATTCTATGTATTTTTTCATTTGCGGCTTAGCAATTATGTATTCCATGTTTTTAGGTATCTCAAACAACCTACAACGATTTTTCACGCCTAAGCTTTTCATTTTTGGCGAAACCGCAAGACAAATCGCGCCGTTACCTCGTGTAACGTCGGCAACAACAAGCTTTGCTTCAAGTGGATCAAGTTGCCGTTCGGCACACTCAACCGAAGCAAAAAAGCTTTTCATATCAATGCAAAAGTAAGTTCTATTTTCCATATTATTTGTTACAAATTAAGATGCGTCATTTGTTTTTCTGTATTTTTGTTTTTGATGGGGTGTATTTTTTTATTGTTGGAACACTTGTTCTAAAACATTATACAATTACATATTTTTATTGTCAACACTTTAATTGTTAAAAACAAATTGCTTTTTTAAGTTTTTGCTTACTAACTATTTGGTAAGTGACAGCTGTTTTATCGATTTGCCACAAAAAACTTTTCCGTGCACAATGTTTGTGATTTATAAAAAAAATAATTATAAAAAAGAGCAACACTTAAAAATGTTGCCCCTTTTATTTATTACTTATTTATTCCAGCTTGCAATAAGAGAGTCAACGTCGCTTATTTCAGCGCCATAAACGTCTTTTAAGTACTTCAAACCGTAATTGTAATCTTCTTCCGTAAACGAGTTTGTTGCATCTTTGGCTACGATAATGTTGTAGCCAAGTTGATAAGCATCGGCGGAAGTGTGTCTTACGCACATGTGAGTGTGCAATCCGGTCATAATTACCGTATCAACGCCCAACTCTTTCAAAAGCAAGTCAAGGTCGGTATGGAAAAATCCGCTGTAACGACGTTTGGGAACAACGTAGTCCTTGTCGCAAACTTTAAGTTCGTCAATAACTTCCGCACCTTTTGTTCCTGCAATGGCATGGTCTCCCCAAAGTTTAAGTTCGTGATCGATTCCTTTTAGATGTGCATCGTTGCAAAAGATAACCGGCACACCGGCTTTTCTTGCTCCGTCCAAAAGTTTTGCCGTTTGCGGAACAATAGCCAAACCTCTGTCGCACTTAAGCGATCCGGTAACAAAGTCGTTTAACATATCAACAACAAGTATTGCTTGTTTCATAAAAATATTCTCCTAATTGTGTTGATCACATTTTACATCAACAGTAAAAAATGTGCAAGTTTTTTGCAGCCAATGCAAAAAATATAGTGATCCGCTTCTTTAAATAATGTTATGCACAAAAAATTGCACAAAAAAAGCGCAACTTGTTGAAACCGACAAATATATGTGTTAAAATATTAAAAAGTTTAGGCGGTAAAACATGTTTCCTTATGTAGAGTTTTTAACAATCGATTTGTACACTTGGATGATAATTTTAGGTGTGCTTGTTGCAATAGTGCTGTTTCGTATTTTTTGTGACAAAGTGCAAGTCGATGCCAAAGTGTTTAATTTTTCGCTTTTTGTATGTGTCGTGTGTGTAGTTATAGGCTATGCATCGGCAGTACTTTTCCAATCTTGGTATCATTTTCTTGCAACAGGTAATTGGGTTTGGGGAGCAGGTGCAACTTTCTATGGTGGTCTTATCGGAGCAGTGGTAGGATTTTTTGTCGGCTACTTTCTTGTCGGTCATTTTATGTTTAAGGACAAAAAACATATTGCTCAAATAGACAAAGTTGTTGCTTGTGCTTTTCCGTGTATAGTAATTGCCCACTCATTTGGACGCATCGGCTGTCTATTTGCAGGCTGTTGCTACGGCTTTAAAATAGATGCGCCTATCGGGCTAAAAATGCTTATCGAACTTTCCGATGGCACTATGGAGTGGCAATATCGTTTGCCAACGCAACTTTACGAAGCAATTTTTTTACTAATTCTTTTTGCCGTACTCGCTTACTTGTTATTAAAGAAAAAGCTTATTTACACACCGTCAATTTATCTTATTGCTTACGGAACTTGGCGTTTTGCCATCGAATACGCGCGAGATGACGATGCTCGCGGATCTTCCGGAATATCTTGGCTTACTCCGTCACAACTTACGGCAGTAATTATGGTAATTGTTGGTGTTGCACTGATATTTTTGTACAAAAAGCTAATTAAAGGATATTTGCAAAAGCTACAAAACAACA
>CAVEYD010000076.1:0-3457 GCA_963619835.1 bacterium
ATTTTACTTCGAAAGATAATTCGATGTCGTTTACTTTGAGTGTGCCGTTGCCTTTGCCTGTGGTTTTTACGTAAGTGCCGAAAACACCGCCTTGAAGGGCAAAATCGCTTGGACCGATAACTTCGATTGAGCCTGATGCCTCAAGGTGAATAGGACAATTTACATACGGAACACGTGTGCCGTTGTTGTCGATGGCTTCGATTTGCACAAGTGCTACGTCGTAAGTGTTGCCTTCGGTTAACGTTGTTGCGCTTGGCGTAGCTTTGAGCGTCCAAGTAGACATTGTGGCAATTTTTTGAGTAGCTACAAGTTTGTTGTCAATGTAACCTTCGATGGTGATTTGATTTGCTTCACCGCCCCACGATCCGTAATACTTGTTGTAGATTTTGACAAGATCTTGCATTTTCCATTTCTTTTGCATCATGATTTTTGTAGCACGAATCTTGTCCGAGAAGGGAATTCCGCCAATGCCTAAGTTTTTGACGTCTACCATGATTTGTTTTACAAGTTTGGCTTGCTTTTCGGTTAGTCCCTGCTCGGTAACAAGTAAGTCGCCGACAAGGTCGTCAACAAGAATTGGCGGATGCGGTAAGTTTTTGAAGGGGGAATGTGTTTTGTCAAACGTGGTAATGTAGTTTTTGCCCTTGTAAAGCTTGATATAGTCGCAGTTGGTCATTACGTACATGTCGCCTATGTCACCGCCGGGATAATCGCCTATTTCGGTGGTGAAACATGCCTTTACAAACGGCTTTTTGCCAAAACTGTTGAAAATGTAGGACGCATCTTTGGGGTTGCGGAACATGTCCAAAACTCCATGATAGCAAATTTTGTCGCCTGAGCCAAAATCTTTGTGCGTGTTGTAGTCGAACAAGCACCAACCGATTGCACCACAAATTCGATCGTCTCCGAAAACGTCGTTGAGCTTTTTGGCATAGCGCCACATGTGTTCTCTGCGGTGAGATGCATCGTCAAACGTTTTTGTGGGATACATGTGTCCGTTGTACTCGGTGATGAGATAGGGCGCATTTTTGTCGCAAACTTGGTCACGATCGGCTGCACCGTTCCACTTGAAGTCGTTGTAGGTGTAGACGTCTTCGAGCAAGTGCGATTTTTGGAAATAACGAACTCCGCCTGTTTGACGAGTGGAATCTAAACTGTGGGAAAGTGCGTTTGTGCGCTTGTATAAGTCGTCGTTGTCGAGAGATTCGTTGATGCGAACACCCCATAAAATGATTGAGGGGTGGTTGCGGTACTGCACGACCATTTCACGAACGTTTTCGACGGCAACGTCTTGCCATTCCTTTCCGCCAATGTGTTGCCAACCGGGAATTTCCGTAAAGACGAGAAGTCCCAACTTGTCACATTCGTCGATAAAGTACTGACTTTGCGGATAATGGGACGTGCGGACAATGTTGAGTCCGAGTTGATTTTTCATTATTTGCGCATCGTAACGTTGCATGCTTTCCGGCATGGCATAACCGACATAAGCATAACTTTGGTGACGGTCGAGACCGACAAGCTTTATTTTTTTGTCGTTAAGATAAAATCCGTTTGGGGTAAATACCGCTTTACGAATACCAAAATTTGTTTGGTAAATATCTTCGCCTATTTGTGCGACAAATTTGTACAAGTGAGGGTTATCGATATCCCATAAAATTTGCGATTGAAGGGTAATATCGAACTGCGTGAGATTGCTCGAAACGTCTTTGTGCGCTGTGGCAACAATGTTTTCGCCATCGTAAATTGAAACATAAAGCATTTGACCGACAGTGAATTTTTCGACCTGAATATCGGCATGAATCGGCTCTCCCGGAAGGGCTTGCACGAAAACGTCGGTGATGTAGGCGCCTTGTTTGATATCGAGATAGGCTTCGCGATACATTCCGCCGTAAGTTAGATAGTCGATGACAAAACCGAACGGGGGTTGATCGACAGATTCGCGACTATCTGCCTTGACGACAATTTGGTTTTTGCCGTTTTGTAGGTGCGGGGTAACGTCCACTGTGAACGCTGTGTAACCGCTTTTGTGCGTGCTAACCATTTTGCCGTTGACGTAAACTTCGGCATAGTGCCCTACCGCCTCGAAAGTGAGTAAGTAGGTTTTGCCTTCGGCTAAGTCCGCATCGATATAGCAACGATAACCGCTGACAAACTGCGACATCGTTTCGTCAAAATAGTTGAACGGAAGTTGCTTGTTGGTGTGCGGTAAACGAACGGCAACGCCTTGTGTGTTGTCGTCGAAAATGCTTTCGGAAAAATCTTGGAAAAATTGCCATGAATTGTTGAGATAAGTTTTCATTTTAAACTCCGTTTGTTGCATGTAAATTTTTAATTTCTAACTAAATTTTAACATAATTATAATAAAAAATTTGGCTAATATTGTAAAAATTTACTATCTTTGCAAAAAAAATTGTCCGCAAAAAATTGCGGACAATAAGTTTCTACTTTTTACTTTGCAAAAAAATTTTAACTTTTAGTTTTTTGCGAATTTTGGGCAATTAGCGCTTTGTTGATTACGTTGACACATGCGGTGATATCGGTCTCGTCGATAATTCCGCTGAGCAAGTTGTAGAGTTTTTCGCGTTTGGACTCTGCCGTACCTTGAGCGGAATAAATTGTTTGGGCATTATCTGCTACAAGTTTGACTTGCTCGAGAAAATCCGAAAAGGAAAGTTCGCCACTTTTTAGACGTTGCTTTGCCGTACCAAAATAAAGTAGTTGATTGTAGAAAACGGCAAAAGTATCGTTTGACAAAAGACTTTTGAGATTTTTTCCGCTGAGCGACGAAAACAGTTTGAAAATGACCGAGGCAAGCGCTCCGATGGTTGCCGTACTTGTGAAAATTTGGACAATACTGCAAAAAGTAAAAGCAAAAGTGTTGCGAACAAAAGCATCTAAAACGGCAAAAAGAAAACCAATTAAAAACGGCAACACTACTGCAAAATCGAATTTGTGTAAAACGTCGACTTTGGTTTTGTTGACAAAAATTTTTTTGACAATTTGCGTTAAGAGGCATGTTGCAACGGCATACATGAAAAAGTAGATGTCGCTGTTTTTTAGCAAAGAAAATAGCGACTGCAAAAATGTTTCAATATCCATTTAGTTTGTACTCCTTTTTTGTTGGTGTACGACCCCTCGGATACTTGAAAAGAAAGTTGTTTCCCTCAAACAAAACTTTCTTCCCCTAATTTTATTGTAGCATATTGATTAAAGCGATTTCAAATTTTTTGCGGTAAATTAACAATTTTTTTGAAAAAATTTTGCATAAGATTTTGTTTGTGATGAATTTTGCAAACGCTTTTTGGGACAATTGTGGTTGCTTGCGATTGCATTTAAGTTGAAAACAAATAGATTAAGACAGTTGCATTTAAGATGAAAAACGGAAGTTTAGGACAGTTGCATTTAAGTTGTGGGCAAGTAATTTAAGACGATATTTTGTTTTACAGGTTGTTAGTTT
>CAVEYD010000077.1:0-3457 GCA_963619835.1 bacterium
CCAAGAGATATTTATCCACAAAAGTTAAGCCGTTTTTTTTGAGAAAATCTCTTAATATAGGACCTAATCGGCAAGGAGCTTTACGATGGGATTTTTTTCTAAATTATTTAGCAAGAAAAATAAACCCGAACTAAATAATCAACCTGATGAATATAAACAGGCTATGTCGTTTAACAAAAAGTTCGACGATTTACTAAAATCAGATGCTTTTATTGCGAGAAGTGATTATAAAAATTTAATACTCGAATATAAGTCCACGGCTACATTTTTTGAAAATTGTCAAAAAGCAAAGACTCTTTCGTACTATTGTAAGCAAAACAATGTCAACGAGAAGGCAATTATAAATTTTCTTAATGAATATAATGATATAGTTGACCTTAAAAAAGGATCTGCAATTGTCGAAAAACACAACGAAAGCTTTATACAAAACCATTTAGTTTCCGAAAAGAAATATTTAGACAATATTCTTAAAGAGGTTGATCCCAAGATTGTTTTAGACGAAGAACAACGTAGAGTAATTTTGTCTGATGAAGATTATTCTCTTGTTATAGCCGGAGCAGGTGCAGGTAAAACTACCACAGTTGCGGCAAAAGTTAGGTATTTGGTTGAAGTTAAACATGTCGATCCCAAGCAAATACTTGTAATTTCGTTTACAAACAAGGCAGTAGGAGAATTAAAAGAACGAATTAACGAAGGCTTGTTGATCCCTTGTCCTATTACAACTTTTCATAGTGCAGGGTATGCAATTTTAAGAAAACAAGACGATGCAAAAAAGCAAATAGTTGGGGAAGGTTTTCTTTTTAATACGGTCAACAACTATCTCAAGGGTAATATTTTAGAACAACCCGAGCTTGTAGATAAGCTTATAATGTTTTTCGGCTCTTATTTTGATGCACCTTATGAGGGTGACGATATCAATCTATTTTTCAATTATGTATCTAAAGCGGATTTTTCCACATTAAAAAGCAATGTTAACGAATATAATGAACAAATAATCGACAGAAGAACAAATAAGATAACAACAATTACAAACGAAGTGTTGCGCTCGGCTCAAGAAGTACAACTTGCAAACTTTCTGTATCTAAACAACATAGATTATGTTTATGAAGAGCCGTATCCTTATCATATCTTAAAGGCGAAAAAACCTTACACACCTGATTTTTGCATAAGGCAAGGTAATAAAATTGCATATATAGAGCATTTTGGTATTACCGAAAGCGGAAAACATAGTTTTTATACTGCAGAACAGCTTGCAAAATATAAAAAAGAAATCATTGACAAAATTGCTTTACATAAAAAGCATGGAACTTGTTTAATTTATACATTTTCGCAATATAATGACGGACGTGACTTATTAGAGCATTTCAAAGAAGAGCTGGAGAAGAAAGGCTTTGTTTTAAGACAGCGCCCGTCTCAAGAAGTCTTTGAAAAGTTGGTAAATACCGAAGAAAACAGATATATTGCAAGACTTGTTAAGTTAATATGTGTATTTATCAACAATTTTAAGACAGACGGCTATAATATTGACGATTTTTATCGTTTTGAGCGTAGAAATACAAATGTACGCACCAAACTGTTTTTAGACGTATGCAAGGAATGTTATCTTGAGTATCAAAAGAAATTAGCAGAAACCAATTCTTTGGATTTCCAAGACATGATAAACGATTCCGCAAGATTGCTTCGCGAAAAAGAAATTTCAAAAGAAAAGTTAGACTTTAAGTATATCATTGTTGATGAGTATCAAGATATTTCACGTCAAAGGTTTGACTTAACAAAAGAACTGTCTAATTTGTGCTCCGGGAAAATAATTGCCGTTGGAGACGATTGGCAATCTATTTATGCGTTTAGTGGCTCAGATATTACTTTGTTTACTCATTTTTGCTCGATAATGGGTTATGGTAAAGAGCTAAAAATTACAAAAACATACCGTAATGCACAAGAAGTTATTGATATTGCAGGTAATTTTATACAGAAAAACGAAAGTCAAATCAAAAAATCGCTTGTTTCTCCCAAAAGAATACAAAATCCGGTTATTATTGAAACCTACTCGGAAGAGTTCGATAGAAAAGAATTCAAAGGGAAAGGCGGGAAATATTATCAATTAGGAAAACATGTCGAGACTGTTATTGGACAAATACTTGATAAGAACAAAGAGGAAGGACGTGGAAATAATTCTTCAATTCTTTTGATAGGTCGATATGGTTTTGATGCAAGAAATTTGTGCTTTTCCAATGACTTTATTTATGACGAGCAGAACAACAAAATTATAAGCAAAAAATTTCGCTATGCAAAGCTTGAGTTTTTAACTGCTCACAGTTCCAAGGGCTTAGGATATGATAATGTCATCATTGTAAACGCAAGAAACGAAATTTATGGTTTTCCGTCAAAAGTTGACAATGATCCCGTAATGCAATATGTTGTGCGAGACGATAAGTCAATTGAATATGCGGAAGAAAGACGTTTGTTTTATGTTGCAATGACTCGTACAAAGAATCGTGTATATATTGTAACCCCCGAGCAGCATCCGTCTGAGTTTATTTTAGAGCTTATTAAAGACTATCCTAACGTAACTGTTAATGGTAATATCGATAAAAACGACAAAACAAATGTCGGGGCAATAAAAAAGTGTCCGATTTGTGGCTATCCATTGCAATTTCGTTGGAAGAAAAACTATGGACTTAGATTGTGGATGTGTACAAACGAACCGGAAATTTGTAGCTTTATCACAAATGATTTAAGTGGCGGAGATATGTCAATTGAGAAATGTGATAAATGCAAAGATGGTTACTTAATTGTTAAAAAGGGGAATAATGGTCCGATTTTAGGTTGCACTAATTATAAGCCGGATGGAAAAGGTTGCGATAGACTTATGTCTCGAGACTATTATAAAAGATGGCTAACGGAAGATTTTGAAGAAGATTCTTCAATAGATAAGCCGTCTTATAGCCACGAGATTAAGCAAGATATTCCTACACCTATTCCAGTAAAGCCATTTAAACCCAAAGAAGAATCTAAAAAACCGACAGTTCATGTTGTAGAGCACTCTAAACGTGTTATTGAAAAAGATGGATTTGAAGTTGTTGTCGATAATGAAGGTAACCTAATAACCGATATGAAGCTATTACAAGTCTTGCGTAGAACAAGGGCCGAAATTGCCCAAAGTAGAAAATTGCCGGCTTACTTAATTGTCACCAACAAAGGGTTAGTCAGTTTAGCTACATATAAGCCACTTAACAAGGAAGAATTTGTAAAGTTGTATGGTTTACGTGACAGAACATACGATTCTTGCGGGCAAATTATGATAAAAGCAATAAAAGAGTATCAAGACAGTCAAAAATAGTTCGCTTAAATGTTAAATTTATAGAATTTTTTCGTATTTTAACATAGCGAATCACACTTTATCTTGAATTTTTCTGCATATTTTGGTATTATATATACCAAGAGATACTTATCCGCA
>CAVEYD010000078.1:0-3410 GCA_963619835.1 bacterium
TTAAATTGTGTTTAGGAATATTTTGTTTTTAAAATTCAATACTGATTAAAGACATATATGTTAGTTTAAAGTCGTATTTTTGGAAAATTTGCTTAAAGGAGAAAATCATGAGACGCTTTGTTGCCTTCTTGCTTGGAATAATTACCGGAATCGTGTTGGTTGTAGGTGGCGTTGCCGGTGCCGCATGGTACGGCGTGGCTGTACTAAAACCGTCACAGATAGATAAGTCAGCTAATACATACATGGGGGATCTGGCTGACAAGTCGCTTTACGACATGTACAATCAAATAATTTCCCTTTACAATGAAAAGACTGGAAAAGTCTTTGATGATAAGTATTTCACATTGGGTGACTATCTTGATGAAAACAATGTAAATATCGACTCCTTAAACAAAAAATTGGGAGTCACTATTCCCGACAGTGTTTTAGATATACCATTGTTTGAATTTTTTAGAGATGGTGATGGCGTAAACAATGCACTTGCACAAATTCAAGTTAGTACACTACCTGACATTGTAAACATGTTTAGCGGTAATTCCGAAGACAGTGGAAAAATTGTAAATCAAGATGCAGTAGACAATATGACAGGTTCGATTGCCGACCTTTTAGACGAAAGCAAGGGGATTGCTTATGTTTTTGAGAACGTAAAACTTGTTCAATTGTTGCCAAATAATTTTCCGTCAACTGCAGATGAAAACGCAGTTACCTATGCATTGGGACAATGTGCAATAGGTAAAGTTGTTTCTGCACTATCCGGCGGAGAAAGTTTGTTTGTGCAACTTAAAAATCCGATTCCGGGTACAGATGAAGCCGGCGCCTTCGCTACAATAGGAAGTCTTAAGTTTACAGAGTTACTCGGCGACACCAGCACGACAATTAAAGCAATTTTTGGAGACAACACACTTGCTGACATTGTTGACGACGAAGGAAACATAAATCCGGACGAAATGATAACCGGTGTCAAAATAGGCAGCTTGCTTGGATACACCTACAATGAATCGGAAGGCAAATGGTACAACGATTCAACCGTTGCCGACGGATTGTATGCTAATTTAGCAGATATAACTGTTGGTGATATAATGAGCGGAGATGCTCTTACAAATTTAAAGATTGGAATGATTGTAGGCTATACTCGTAAAAATCTAAACGATATAAGCGAATATACAATCAACAAAGATATCATAGATGCGGACGGCAACAGCATATTGCTTGTGCGTGAAAAAATCGATGGCTCGATTGCAATAGCTAAACCGTCAGACGACGAAGCTACTTGGTACGAAGGCAAACTTTCTTGCGAGAATACCGATTCGACTCATCAACACGATTCTTCGTGCTATCAAATGATTTGGTACACCGACGATGCTTGCACTACGACTTCATCCGGAATTATCGGAAAATTTGCCGACAAAACTATAAGCGAACTCGAATCGCTTGGCGACGAATTAAACGAACTTACTCTTGCAGAAGTTTTGAACCCCGTTCCTACAAGACTACAATCGATTGCAGACACTAAAATAAAAGATTTGAACGACGCAATTAACGGGATTTATCTTGGAGAAATTCTCGAAAACACACGCAATGAGATTTTGGATGTTTCTGCTTACACTACTACAATCGACACAAGCGTTAAATATCTTGTAGATGGCACTGACGTAAAAATTGCGATATGTGACGAAGACGTTTGGTACGAAGGAGCAAAAACATGCGACTTTGACTTTACATACACCGGAAGCGAACACACACACTCTCGAAGTTGCTTTGACTTTGTTTGGAGAAACAATTCGGGCGATGAACTTACCGGAGTAATGAAAAATCTTGCTAGTGTAAAAATTGGAGAATTAACCGGCACAACAATTCAAGATAAAATACAAAACATAACAATAGGCGATATTATTACAATAGATGAAACCGATCCAAATACATCTAAACTACTGATTAGCCTTAAAAACAAAAAAGTTGGTGAATTGTCGACAGTAATTGATACATTGACACTCGGTGAAATTGTTACAATTGATTCCTCATCTCCGCAGATTTTGAAAGCACTTAGCGATTGCACTATAGGTAATATCGGTACGAAGGTTGACGAATTAAAATTATCGGAAATAGTTACGATCGATTCTTCATCACCTAAAATACTAACTGCTTTAAAAGACTGCACGCTAAATGATATTGGATCGAAAGTAAATGATTTGACACTTGGAGAAGTGGTCGATACTTCTACAAATGCAATTTTGTCTGAGCTAAGCGGAACAAAAATCACCGAAATAGGCGACAAAATCAATGATGTGTATGTAGGAACGGCAATGAACTACCTGCGCAAAGAAAAGAGTGACGAAACAACCGTTGATGCTTTTGGTACGTCTACGACGACTTTTAACGGATCGGATGGGAAAGTTTACATACTACAGGGCGAAAAATACTACTATGCAGAAACCACTTGCGGTTTGAGTCATACTCATACAGCTGAATGCTACGAAGTTGTGTGGTACACCGAAACAAATTCAGAAGAACCGACTACACCTGCAAGCGGAATAACGAAGGCTTTTGTAAATTGTAAAATAAATGAAATAAGCTCTGTAATGGACACATTGACATTACGTAAACTTGATATCGGTTCGGACAACAATATTTTAAAATCATTGCAAGACGTGCCAATTGCGGAACTTTCTAACCATTTAAACGATATGAAAATGGGCTTAATTTTAGGGTACGAAAGACAAGAAATTAGCGACTTATCAACATTTACAGATTTAGTTGAAGGGGTAAAAACAGACGGAACAACAATTGCAATGTTAGACGAGGGAACTTACTATAAAGCAGAACTAAATTGCGAAGAAGCTCACACTGTGCACACCTCTGCTTGCTACGGATTTGTTTGGTATGAAAAATGCACAAGCGAATGTGCGCATGCCACAACCGACGATGTAATTACCTTAGGAACTGACAAATATCACAAAATTAACGGATTGTACGAAAAAATTGCAAATAAAACTTCGAGCGCTATTTCTAACGGTGGAATGAAAGAAATTCTTGACAGTCTTACCATGGCTGAACTTATCGATAGCGGAATGATGGAAATATCTGTAGACGACGAGTACAAAATGGCTTTGATATACTGCAACAAAGATACAACTGCGTACAAAGCGACGATTCCGTGCGAACGTACAATAAGTGGTAGTAAAGTGACGCAAGACATGGAATTTAATGGAAATTTACAAGGATACTTATACTACACCAACTTAAACGAAGGAACTGACCTTACATCAAAGGAATTTTTTGAAAAAACCCATGAGAGCTTGTCATCAACCGAACGTGATTTACACCGCGACTTGTGGAAACAACAAAAATTAGACGACTTTATTAGTAACCTTTTAAGTGCAATTTAACAAATTAACTAAATAAAAAAACTG
>CAVEYD010000079.1:0-3358 GCA_963619835.1 bacterium
CTTGAAAGAATTAAAGCGGAAAATAAAGTTGTGCTTGAAAGAATTAAAACAATAAAATAAAACTGTGAAAGACAAAATAAAAAAAATAAAGTGATGCTGTGGCGGTTGGAATTGAAGCAAAAAGCATTTTACAATCAAATAAGTTGTTGCAACTGCTTGCGTAATTCAATGTTTTGTTGATCGTAAATATCGCGGTTGCCACGAGGGACAGAAATTTCCGCAACTTTTGTTAGCACTGCACTGCCGTTTGGATCTCGTTGCATGACGTAAATGACGTCGGCAAGTTGTAAAGCCTCGTCAATATCGTGAGTGACAAACAATGTTGTTTTGGGAGATTGTTTGAGTAAGTTAGAAAGTGTGCCGTATAAACTGTTTTTGACTTTGTAGTCGAGCGACTTAAACGGCTCGTCAAGTAGCAATACCGGACGATTGACGGCAAAAGCTCGTGCGATGGCGACTCGTTGCTGTTCGCCACCGGAAAGCGTGGTTGCAATTTGATTTTCTTTGCCTTGCAAGTTGACCGACGCTAAACTTTGCACGGCAAGATTTTGTTGGTTTTTGTGCGATTTTTTAAGTACAATTTCGATATTTTTTTGCGATGAGATTGGGGACAAGCGAGGTTCTTGAAAAACGTAAGACGGCTTTTGCGTAATGCACGTGCCTTGGTGCTTAACTAAGTTGGCAACTACGTTTAACAATGTTGTTTTTCCGCATCCCGAACTGCCTAAAACTACGTGCAATTTGCCTGCCGAAAAGACGGCATTAAAGTTGTTGTAAATTGCCGTATCGTTGTAGGTGACGGAAATGTTGTTTAGGATAATATCGGTTGGAATTGGGGTTGTTGCTAAATCTTGGCTGTACTCTGTGGAGTCAAAATTGCCGACTTGGGCATTTGCAATGTCGTTGGAATTGACAACGGGTGTGTTGCCGTCTAATGCCGTTTGTTCAGCTGAGTTTGTAGAAACTTTCTTTCGGTTTTGATTCTTTTGAATACCGTTAAAAGCAAGTTTGATGAGTGCGACAAAACCTTCGAGCAAAAAACAACATACTAGCGCAAACAATGTGAGTGCGAAAAGTCGAGCCATATCGACATTGTTTTTTGCAACGTACATTACTTTGCCGAGTCCGTAACGAGGAAGGGCAAGGGCTTCGCCTGCCACCACTATTTTTACGCATAACGGCAAGTTGGCACTTGCTTGTGCAAATAAATCGTCTTTTAGGGACGGCAAATAGACGTTGGCTACTTGGTTAAACTTGGAAATTGAGAAAATTGAGCACATTTCCGAAAGTCCGTTTTGGCTTGCGATTGACTGCACGAAAGATGCATACATTACCGGAAACGCTACCAAAAACGAAACAATGTAGGGAATTTGCTTGGAAGGAAAAACTACTAAACACAACAATATAATAGATATTGTGGGAACGGAACGTAAAAACGTTACGACAAAATCTACTCCGCGTTTAATTTTGAATAGGTTTACGGCAAGCGACAAAATTAGCGCAACTAAAAAAGACAGCAAAAATGACAAGACGGAACGTAAAACGGTTAGTCCTGTTGAGACATAAAACGATTGAGTGCTAAAGAGTGTGCCGATTTCCTTTAAGACGGTAGGAATATCCGGAAAAATGAGCGGACTATCGGCAATAAGTGCCGAAACTGTCCAAACAATACAAAACACCGCTATGCAAACAACAATATATATTAAGTTTTTGAGTATCCTTTTTGCCATTTTTGCCTTGTTTTTAGTAGTTTTTGTTAGACTTTGCGGTTAAAACTAAAATGTTGCACGACTACTCGGCATCGGCGTAAGTTAAACCTGCATTTGTTAAAATCTTTTTGAAAACATATTCCGGAGTGTTGCCCTGCCCGATGCTGTAAACAAGCTTGCCGGAAAGTTCGGACAAATCGTTAAGCTTGGTTGTGCTGACTACGTACAAAACTCCGTAAACGTTGACTGTTACAAGCGAATAAGCTTTTTTTGCATTGTAAACTTTTGCGGCGGCGTTTGTGGGAAGTACAACAATATCGGCTTCGCCTTTCATGGCTTTTGCAACAACGTCTTCACCTGTAGAAATGTTGACATTGACTGTTGTTGTGCCGATTGACTTTTCGGCAATAATTTTTGCAACCGATAGCATGGGCGCACCGTCCGGGCAATACAAACTTACACTTGCGGGAGCATCTTCCGTTGAGGTTGCCGATGTAGAATCAAAATAAAAATCGTCTGCCGGCAAGGGAGCTTTTTCGCTACTTGCGGAGAAACCGAATTCGGTTAGATATGTTTCAATGTCGGTTTTTACACCGCTTGCATTTGCACGTGTTGCCGAAAGATTGCAACGGTTGATAAGTTCTTGCGTGTAGTTGACTGTTAGCGTGCTGCCGTTATCTTTCATTGTTTGGGCAAGCGTGCTTAAATTTGCCGATATGTAACTTGCGTTTTGGTCAAGTGCCGACAAAAGCGCATCTACAAATGCTTTGTTTTGAAGCAAACTTTTTTTGACAATTAAACTTGCTTGCGGATAACCTACGTTTGTGCTGTTGGTTGCCGATTTCCAAAGTTGTTGAAGGTCGAAACAGTTGTAGATTGTGACATTGTTTTTTGCCATTTTGTTGGTTAGGTTGGTTACAGCCGGCTCACCGATAACTGCAATTTCCGCCTTGCCTTGTACGAAAAGCGGAATAATTGCCGAAGCATCCGTTTGATAACTGATTTGAACGGGATCGATAGGTGTGGGTTCGGTTGGGTTTTCTTCGGTGGGTTGACAAGCAACTAAACCGAACGTGAATACTGCCGTTAGTACTAAAATAGATAAGATTGCCAATATTTTTTTCATGGTTTTTTCTCCTTTGTATTTTTTAATTGTTTTATTGTTTGAAAAATTATTTGCTTTTTTAAGAAAAATTTTTTGTCTTTTGAGAAAAATTACGTGTTTTTTTCAAAAAGCTTGCTAAATTACTTGTCGGTGGCGGTTAGGACACTTTTTGCCGAAACGTCTTGTATGCGACCGAGTGCGCCTGTTAGCGCCGAGATTTCGTCAACTTGACCTTTGACGATAAGGGCAATAATGTTTTTGGATGTTTGCTTGTCCGGTATGCCCATACGACCGACAATAATTTGTGCGTGTGCCGATAACACTTCTTGTACGGCGGGAACGCTGTTGCGGTTGCTTACTATTACCGCTACGACTCCTGTTCTTTCCATTTTTTTACTCCTTTTTGTAAAAGTTTTTGCCAAGTTTTTTTTGAATAATCAAATTTTTGAACAAATCAAGTTTTTGAACAATCAAATTTTTGTACAATCAAATTTTTGTACAATCAAATTTTTGAACAAATCAAATTTTTGATTGAGTGTAAGAC
>CAVEYD010000080.1:0-3329 GCA_963619835.1 bacterium
ACTTAAAGTTTCAAATAATTTTTCTGTGTCATCGAAACTCAAGCATTCATCTGTTTTAGAAGTACCAAAACCAATATTTCTACCTGACTTAAGGTAACTTTCAACCATTACACCATTTACAAAACGATTTTTTACAGCAGATGCATTTTTAATTTGATTAACAGCAATTTTACTACTGTTTGCATGAGATAAATCAACCATTAAAAAATTATTCAAGCCTTTATCATCCAACAAATTTTTGGCATAGCTAACTGAATTATCATCTATGTTTTCAAAGAACTTATTGTTTAAAAAACCGCCTCTCAAAACAATATGCGCATTTTTATTGCCGTTGGTTTTAAAAACCAAATTATCATAAGGAAATGTTCTGTTGTTTGCCACGGCAAAAAGAGAATCTACAACCTTATCTATGCTACCATCCGTTCCGTTTTTGATACCGCAAGGAATTTCCAATCCGGATGCAAAATCCCTATGCAACGAATCCTCGCTACTTCTTGCGCCGATAAATGCATAAGAAATCAAATCATCAAGATAAAAATACAAATCAGGGTACAAAATTTCATCCGCAATAGGCAGTCCACAAGATAATGCATGTAACATCATTTTGCGACAGTTTAACAGCCCCTGTTCAAAGTTACCATCGCCAAAAGCCATGCCTCTGTAACCACTACCATTTGAGTGTGGTTTGGACGTATACACCCGCACTACAGTTAGCAAGTTTGAATATTTTTTTGACAATATCGACAATTTGTCTATATATTCACAAACAGCATCAACATCGTCCGCAGCACACGGACCGCAAACCACAATAAGCTTTTCGCGATTTAATATATTAAGTTTAAGACTATCGTCAAATTTTTTTTTGGATTGTTTTAGCTGATCCGTCAATGGTAGTAATTTTTTTAATTCATTGACGTTTGGCATATTTTTCTCAATAAACATAACAATAATTATACCAAAAATTTCTTTATATCTTCATAACAATTTTCGGGAACATACATAGAAAAATCTTTTTTCAAAAATGCTAATTCTCTAACAAGCGATGAAGAAACATGGCGGAGATTTCTATCTGCGACCACAAAAACAGTTTCACCCTTCCACAAATCGACATTAATATCGTTAGTTTCTACAACTTGTTGCATTTCACTGGAATTTCTAACGACTTTAAACATAACGTCGACATTGTTTTGCATGCAAAAGTCAACAAGCAAGCCATTCCAACAAACGCATTCAACATTTTTTAATTTGCTTGTTGCTTTCTTTACAAGTAAAAGCCTATCTTTTTCATCAATAACATTATTCTTTTTAAAATTTACTGCAACGACAACAAACAATTTATCAACAAGTTTAGAAAATCTTTTTATAGCATCTAAATGTCCAATCGTAATCGGACAAAAAGATCCGGCAAAAACACCTATTTTCATATTTTAATCCACCTTCAATGAATAAAAATCAAAGCAAACGGTTCCAATTTTTCGAGAATCGAACAAATCAAACACATCACTTTTTGCAACAGTATTACTTGCAAGTCGCTCGCACACAACAATTCCTTCATTATTTAAAACATTATACTCACCAATTAGCTGAAGAACGTCATTGTAAAATCCTGACCTGTACGGCGGATCAACAAAAATCAAATCAGCCCCTAGGTTTGCATTTTTTTGTAAACAAACAGCATAATCACAAACGTACAAATTAGGTTCGACGCCTATTTTGGAAAAATTCTCTCTTATAGCATCGACAGCGTATTTATCGTTATCACACAAAATTGCTTTTTTTGCACCACGACTTAGGCACTCTAACGCAATCTGACCGGAACCTGCAAACAAGTCAACAACCACTGCATCATTAAGTCTGTTGCTAATTATGTTAAATAAAGTTTCTTTTGTTCGGTCCAAAGTTGGACGCGTTTCGCCCTTTGGAGCGACAAGCTTTCTACCCTTATATTTTCCCGTAATAATTCTCATATTGTTTATTTTACTACATTTTACAAATAAAAACAACAAAAGATTGTAAATTATGATATAATAAAATAAGAATAAAAAAATAATTTAAAAGGCTGTACATAAACGATGAAATTTAAAGCTACTTTTTCAACATTAATTACCGTAACCCTTTGGTTTATTTTCGCTTTATCTATAATTGCAATTGCAATAGGCATAATGGTTCTATGCAATATACAAATTGCTAATATGTCTTACGGACAAGCACGAGTCCTTTTGTTTACTTCACCGCTAATCTTTTTAATGTCTTTGATATTATCCACAATTTACTATAAAGTCGATGAAAAATACGTACACTTAAATTTAGCATTCGTAGACGTTTTAAGCAACAAAATAAAAATAGAAAACATATTAAACATTGTAATAAAGGACCAAAAATTATACATAAGCTACTTACACAAAGGAATGGATCCGATAATATCACAAATAATGATAGCCCCGAGAAGATTCGAATCATTCAAAACGCTAATAATGTCAAAAAATAAAAATACCATATTTATCAACGAGGATGATAATGAAAATACTTATAGCCAGCAATAACCAACACAAAATTGAAGAAATAGAACAAATTTTTGGTTCAAATTTTGAGTTAACAACTCTTAAAAAAGAGAATATCGTTTGCGATCCGGATGAGAACGGGACAACATTTTTACAGAATGCAATCATTAAAGCATGCGAAATTTCAAAACACACCACATTGCCTGTATTGGCAGATGATACCGGATTGTGTGTAGACGAACTAAACGGAGAGCCCGGAGTTTTATCGGCAAGATATGCTGGCAATCACGATTCCACACAAAATAGACAAAAGCTATTAAAAAATCTAAGCGGAAAGTCTAATAGAAAAGCACATTTTTCAACGGTAGTTGTTTTACGGTTTAACGATGGCAGAATGTACACTGCAGAAGGCAGAGTTGACGGTTACATTACTCAAAAAGAATGCGGCACAAATGGCTTCGGCTACGACAGCATTTTCTTTTCAAACGAGCTAAACAAAACATTTGCCGAGGCTACACCGGAAGAAAAAAATGCAGTAAGTCATCGTGCACGAGCGCTACAAAATCTATTACAAATTATTAAAAATAAGGAATTGTAAAGAGATAATTCAAAAAAACATTTTTAGTATCATAAAAAGATTTTCACTATTAAAAAGCAAGTCGAAGTTTTAGTATCGACTTGCTTAAAATTTTAAAAATTAAAGTATATCAAACAATTTTCTCAAATCGTCTATTTCGTAATCGGGCAATACTTCACTTGAGTTTTTTTTATGCTTTGGATTAAACCAACAAGTAGATATTCCGGCATTTATTCCCCCCTGAATATCAC
>CAVEYD010000081.1:0-3170 GCA_963619835.1 bacterium
AGTCTCTAAAAAATAGTGCATCTACTTGCAACTTACACCCCAAACCTCAGCAAATTAAAAAACATAAACAAAGCATAAAAAAATTGTATCAATTACTCCCTAAAAACTATAAAAAAATCTTTGCGTTTGTCAAAATGTTGTGTTATAATTCTATCGACAAAAATTTTGGAGGAAATTTTTTATGCAATATTCACATGAAGTTGAGTTGATGCAATGCGTAAAAAAGGGTTGTAACCATGGCCCTGCTCCCATTCCCGAAGAAGGCAAATGGGTACAAGCATACAATATCAACGATATTAGCGGACTTACACACGGATGCGGATGCTGTGCACCTCAACAAGGCACATGCAAACTTACGTTAAACATCAAAAACGGTGTTATCGAAGAAGCGCTTGTCGAAACAATCGGATGCAGCGGAATGACGCACTCTGCAGCAATGGCAGCAGAGATTCTTCCCGGCAAAACTTTGCTCGAAGCTCTCAACACCGACCTTGTTTGCGATGCAATCAACGTAGCAATGCGCGAATTGTTCTTGCAAATCGTTTACGGACGTACTCAATCTGCTTTTTCCGATGCAGGTTTGCCTGTTGGCGCAGGTCTTGAAGATCTCGGCAAAGGTTTAAGAAGCCAAGTTGGTACAATGTATTCAACAAAAGCCAAGGGACCAAGATATCTCGAGATGGCCGAAGGTTACGTTACTCGTCTTGCACTTGATGAAGGCGGCGAAATCATCGGTTACGAATACGTAAATCTCGGTGTTATGATGAAGGCAATTCAAGAGGGTGTTAGCGGAAACGACGCTCTTGCAAAGGCTAAAAAGCATTACGGACGTTTTGAAAATGCCGCTAAATACATTGTTCCGCGCAATGAGTAACAGGGGAGGAAAAGACAATGGCTATCACATTTGAAGGTTATGAAAGAAGAATAGACAAAATCAATTCCGAATTGGCAAAATACGGCATTAAAGATTTGGAAGATGCTCGCAAAATTTGCTTAGATCATGGTGTAAACGTTGAAGAAATCGTCAAAGGCGTTCAACCCATCGCATTTGAAAATGCTGTTTGGGCTTACACTGTAGGATGCGCAATCGCATTCAAAAAGGGTGTAAAAACTGCTGCCGAAGCAAGCGAATGTATCGGTATCGGTTTGCAATCGTTCTGCATCCCCGGTTCCGTTGCCGACCAACGTAAAGTAGGTTTAGGACATGGCAACCTCGGTGCAATGCTTCTTCGTGAAGAAACAGATTGCTTCGCATTCCTTGCCGGACACGAATCTTTTGCCGCAGCCGAAGGCGCTATCGGTATTGCTCGTAATGCAAACAAAGCACGCAAAAAGCCTCTTCGCGTTATTCTTAACGGACTTGGCAAAGATGCTGCTTACATTATTTCTCGTATCAACGGATTTACTTACGTTCAAACCAAGTACGACTACTACACAGGCGAACTTACAATCGTTCGTGAAGTTAAATTCTCCGACGGCGAACGCGCACAAGTACGTTGCTATGGCGCAGACGACGTAAACGAAGGTGTTGCAATCATGCGTTACGAAAAAGTTGACGTATCCATTACAGGTAACAGCACCAACCCCACACGTTTCCAACACCCTGTTGCAGGTACTTATAAAAAGTGGTGTAACGAAAACGGCAAAAAGTACTTCTCGGTTGCTTCCGGTGGTGGCACAGGACGTACTTTGCACCCGGACAACGTTGCTGCAGGTCCCGCTTCTTATGGCATGACCGACACAATGGGACGTATGCACAGTGACGCACAATTCGCAGGTTCTTCATCTGTTCCCGCTCACGTAGAAATGATGGGACTTATCGGAATGGGCAACAACCCCATGGTTGGAGCTACCGTTGCTTGCGCAGTTGCAGTTTCCTTGGCAAAGTAATTTTACTTACACCAAGTCAAAAATCAAATCAAAAACGCCTTCTTTCTTTGAAGGCGTTTTTTTTTGTGTTAAAAATCATTAAAAACTCAAAAACCTTCATACGTATTAACGTTTTTGCGACATTTTCTTCTTTTTCCTTGCATTTTTTGTTTCATTTTTTTGTTGTTTTTCATCATTTTTTAAACAATTTATTTACAAAAACTTTTCTTTTTTTTACAAAACTTATTTTTCGCTTTTTTTTCAAGTCGCAAAAAATTTATTTGCACTCAGAAAAAATGCGACAAAATAAAAATTGACATTTTGATTTTTTTGTTGTATTCTAAAAACATGAAATGCGATTTACACACACACTCAAATTGCTCCGACGGAGTTTTTTCTCCCGAAGCGCTTGTCGACTTGGCAAAAGAAAAGGGGCTTGACTGTATTGCCTTGACCGATCACGACACAGTTGACGGCATCGCTCGTGCCCAAGCCGAAGCCAAAAAAGTCGGTCTAAAGCTTATTGTCGGCACCGAACTTTCTTGTTATTCCGTTTGTGAAGTACACGTTTTGGGGTACAACATGAATATCTCTGACGGTTCTTTTGCGCAAGAAATTTCTCAAATAGTCAAACTTCGCAACGATCGCAACCAAATGATTGTCGACAAACTTGCCAAGCATGGAATTTTCATCGATTTAGACTCGCTCAACAAGGAAGGCACAGTCGGTCGTGGAGTTATGGCTCGCAAAATGGTCGAAATGGGTGTTTGTAGCGATATTCCGGAAGTTTTCGAAAAGTACTTAGGGCCGGACGGCAGTTGCTATGTCAAAGCAAAACGTATCACCCCGGTTGAAGCAATTCAATTTATTTTGAAGTATGGCGGAGTTCCGGTACTCGCTCACCCCAAACAACTTCGTTTAGGCAAGCTTTCGTTTGACAGTTTTCTCAAACCGCTTGTTTCCGCCGGGCTCATGGGTATCGAAGCCAAGTACTTCACCCACAACGACTACGAAAAAGGTTATTACGGTTCGTTTGCAAAAAAATACAATCTAATTGTTACAGGCGGAAGCGATTTTCACGATTACGGTAGGGGACCGCTTGGTGAAAAATTTCTTTGCCCCTCAAAATACACACGTTTAATTTTAGGAATTTGATTTTTTTTCAAATTCCTTTTTTTTACGCATTTTCCGTCTATCTATTTTACAACCCGAATTTTCTTTAACTTTTTTCAGCTGCCCCAATTTTTTTTAACTTTATTATTTTTCAGCTTTTTCCCTTTTTTTTGTCAATCTATTTTTTT
>CAVEYD010000082.1:0-3060 GCA_963619835.1 bacterium
TTGCAAAAGTTCATATTTTGAAAACATAAAATATTTAATATACAAGCCCAGTTTAATAGATAAATCAAGTCTTGTTAAAACAGCACAAAAAACATTTTTTTATTTAGACTTACCTTCTTTTTGCGACTTAAGTTATCTTAAAACAAATTTACCGTTGACAGAAAATTTTGGTTTAGTTTGCAACAATGTCGGTCAAGTACAATTTGCTAGAGAAAACAATTTGCAATACATTGCGGGTAGAGGTCTAAATATTTTTAACGATTACATGGCTTTGCAATTTAACGATGCCGATTCTTTTGTTTACAGCTATGAGCTTTCTTTGCAAGAAATTAATCAATTCAAAATACAAAACGGATTGATTTTTGTCGACGGCTGTTTGCCTTTAATGCAATTGCAACATTGTCCTTATAAGGTTGCATTTAACTGTGATTGCAGTAGTTGTGTAGCGAACAAAAAGAAATTAATCTATGTAGACGAATTTAAAAACGAATTTTTTGTTTATAGACGTAGAGATAAAATGTGTCGTTTTGAGCTTATAAACGGTAAAAAATTGTCCGTCGCTAAAAAACTAAACTTTGCGGGGAGATTTTTGATTGATTTTGATAACGTTTGCAACAACCCAAAAGACGCAACATATATTAAACTTTTGGAACATTATATAAATTTGATAAACGGGACAGACGACAATTACACTGAAAATTTGCCTTACACCAAGGGTAGATTGTACGATAAAATAAATTAAAATTTACTGTAATGATTAACGAAAAAACACTGAAAAAACTTCAATATAAAGATATAATACAAATGGTTTCTGCCTTTTGTATTAGTTCGGTTGCGAAACAAAAAGTTTGCTCGATTTTGCCTGCTGACAGTTTTGAAAAAGCATGTGAGCTAATAAACGAATCTAAACAAGCTTACGATTTATTTCAATATGAAACGTCTTTTGATTTGTCTGTAGATGATGTAAAAGAAGAGTGCGCACTTGCAAAAGTCGGCTCCTGCCTGTCTACAGCACAATTATTAAAAATTATGCGAGTTTTGAGAACGTCAAGAAACTTGCAAGTTTCGTTGTTTAAGGACTACGGAGTTGATATTTCTTTGTTGCAAAATAAAGCATATTTACTTTACAACGACAAACAACTTGAAGAAGACATTGATTTTGCAATAATCTCAGAAGAAGAAATAAACGACAAAGCATCGGACGAATTGTTTGCAATTAGAAAAAAAATTCGCAACATAAATGCCGATATTAAGCAAAAACTTGTTTCGTACACAAAAAACGGAGATAGTGCAAAATATCTTCAAGACTCGATAGTTACTTTGCGTGGTGATAGATATGTTATTCCCGTTAAGCAAGAGTATAAATCTTTTGTTCCCGGAATAATTCATGATCAGTCTTCAACAGGGGCAACTATATTTATCGAGCCTATGGCAATTGTTCAACTTAACAATGCTTTAAGGGAAGCTTTTTTGCAAGAAAAAGCCGAAATTCAAAGAATATTACAAGCTTTTACTGACAGGATTTCACCGGTCGCTGAAAAAATATCGATTGCACAAGATACTATTGCTGACATAGATGTTATTTTTTCTAAAACAAAATGGGCTATTGAAAACCATTGTACTTTGCCAATATTAAACAACGATGGTTTTATAGCTTTAAAAAATGCAAGACATCCGTTGCTTGACAAGAAAAAGGTAGTGCCAATTTCAATTGATTTGGGCAAAAATTATGATATAATAGTTGTTACAGGCCCTAATACGGGCGGCAAAACAGTAACACTAAAAACAACGGGACTAATGTGCTTACTGGCAATGAGTGGCTTGTTTATCCCATGTACCGAAGAAAGTACCGTATCTTATTTTGAAAATATCTTTTGTGATATTGGGGACGAGCAAAGTATTGAACAAAATCTTTCAACATTTTCCGGACATATTACAAATTTGAGAGATATTTTAAACGTTTGCGGAAAACAAGACTTGGTTTTGATAGATGAAGTTGGTGCAGGAACAGAGCCAAACGAAGGAACGGCTTTGGCACTTGCTGTAACCGATTATTTAAGAAAATGCGGTGCAAAAGCTGTAATTACCACTCACTACGAAAAATTGAAGGAATATTCTCTGTCAACCCCTAGAGTTGAAAACGCGTCGATGGAATTCGATTTAAATACGCTTGCTCCTACGTACAAACTTATTATGGGCGTACCGGGCAGTTCTAACGCTCTTGCAATTGCAAAAAAACTCGGATTAAGAGAAGACGTTGTTGATTTTGCAAAGAAAAACGTTTCCGAAGAAAAACAAAACTTTGAAAAAGCTTTGCAACGTGCCGACGACATAAGAAAGAAATACGAGTTGCAACTTGCCGAAATCGAACAAGAAAAACAAGTAATTAAAGAAGAAGCTTTGCGTACTAAAAAACTCAATGACAACTTGCAAAATGAAAGAAATAAGCTATTGGATGGCTCAAGAAACGAGGCAAAAAAAATAGTCGACAAAGCTAAAGCTGAAGCCAACGAAATAATTACCGAATTAAAAGAAATTTTATCTAGCGAAAATGTTTCGGACAAAGATTTGTTTAGGGCAAGAAATTTAGCAAAACAGATAAATTCTATCAAGCCTGAAGAACATGAGGAACAAGACGAAATTGTTTTTACCGGTGATAAAGTAGATTACTTTAAGTTAAAAGTTGGCGACGTACTTTTTTGCAAAAAGACGCAAACACAAGTGAAAATTTTGTCTATAAAGTCAAGGTCAAAAATTACCGTTAAAGCAGGCAATTTGACTACGGAAGTTTCTGCAGATGATTTATTTTACTCTGTAGCCGAAAAAAATGAGAAGAAAGTTAAAAACAGACAATTTTCTTACGGCAAAAGTCAAGACGATGAAATTAAGAAATCCGCTCAAAATGAAATAAATGTTATTGGGCAAACGGTTGATGAAGCAATAGCAAATATTGATGCATTTATTGATGCAGCTGTTCTAGCAGGATATGGTAAAATTTGGATAATTCACGGCATGGGAACAGGACGTTTAAGGGCAGGAATTCATCAGTATCTTAAACAT
>CAVEYD010000083.1:0-3007 GCA_963619835.1 bacterium
ATTTAGCATAGCTTGACAGAGTTCATAACCATCGGCGACAACCACGATTTTTTTACCTGTCTTTTGTTTTAACTCATCAAGAGTCATTCCGTCCAAAAAAACGTCTTCAATTTCACGCAACATAACTCTTGGCAAAATTAAAGTATCGCCTACTTTTTCTGTATTCTGTAAAGTGTCAACAATATCTCCGCCTACTACCAAACCGGCAACAGTTACTGTTTCACCAAAAAATTTGTTTACTACGGTTACAACATCGGCATCCAACGAAGGAAATTTGTTTTTTGCTTTATTTACAAGTTCTTGTATGTACTTTGTTGCAGAAACACCTGTAACGAGAGTAAAGTGATTTTTCTTTGCGGAAACTGCATCTTCAAAGGCTAAATCAAATTGATACCTTGTATCGGCAACAAGTCCCACACCATTTTCAAGCTGTTCAAAATCACCATAATATTCGTATGAAGGGATATCTCTTTCAGCATAAACATACATTTCATCCGAACAGTATGCAAAATGCACGCCATTGTTTTCAAAACAGTGCTTATCAATTTCCTCTACAAAGTCGATTGTGTCGTTTGCAATTTCTTTTGTTACGGGAGCAAGCTTACAAAGATTACTGCGATATTTTGTAAGTCCAACCGGTACAATCGCAACATTTTTCACAGCCGGGTAAAGTTGATACAAGTCCTGTATTGTTTTCCTTAGAACTTCGCCGTCATTTAATCCGGGACACATTACAACTTGAGTATATAATGTTATTCCCGCATCGGCAAAAGTTTTAAGCAATGGCAAAATTGGTCTAGCAGACGGATTTTGTAGCAATTTTCTGCGAATATCATCATCTGTCGCATGAACCGAAACATATAAAGGCGAAAACTTTTTTGTAAGTATTCTATCCAATTCTTTATCCGAAAGGTTTGTCAACGTAACAAAATTTCCGGAAACAAACGAAAGTCTCCAATCGTCGTCTTTTACATATAGTGTTTCTCTTTGCCCTTTGGGAAGTTGATCGACAAAGCAAAATACGCATTTGTTTGCGCACCATCTCGGTTCAATGTAACAATCATCATAAAAGTCCCATCCCATTGGCTCGTTTACACTTTTTGTTACATCAAAGTGTAATTTACTGTCGCCACGCAAAATTGTCAAAGAAAAATCACTTTGCGAATCGAAAAATGCCACATCAAGCATATCTAAAGCAGCTTCATTGTTAAACTCAACAATTATATCATCTTTTTTAAGACCAATTTTTTTTGCGATGGAATGATTTTCAATAGAACAAATTTTTAATTTTTTCATAATTCATCAAAAAGGCAACCAAACAGGTTGCCGAAAAAAATTACTTTTTGTAATGTTGTGTAAGATCGAAATCCAAAACAACGCTTTTGCCATCAAGATATTTAAGCGCACCTTGATTAAAATGAAACGTAATTTTCGTACAACACAAAAGTTGCGTTTTAACGCGATAACGTGTATTGATTTTATTAATACCGTATTTTCCGTCACCCAAAATTGGCAAATTTATATGTGCAAGCTGGGCTCTAATTTGATGCGTTCTGCCCGTAATTGGTTTAACTTCCAATAAAGAAAGTTCACCAAGACGTTTAAGCAATGTGTAATGAGTTTCAATCGGCATGTACCCTTGTTTTGGTGTGTCGGAAATATAAACCAAACTTTTCTTTGCATCCTTAAACAAAAAAGCTTTTAATTTTGCCTTAACTTGTTTTGGCGCACCAATTACAATGCAGTTGTAGGTTTTATCTATTTCTTTTTCTTTAAACGAGGCAAGTAGTTCTGTTTCTGCAGTTTTGTTTAAAGCAAACACAACAAGACCGAGAGTGTTTCTGTCAAGACGATGCACCGGAGTTGCCGTAACGTCTGTCAAAAAATTGTTTACACGCTCTGTTAATGAGTTTTCACCCATCACTTCAATTCCTGCAGCTTTGTTTACGACAAGAATGTTGTCGTCTCTGTAAACTACTTCAATTCCGTCTTTTTCACGATCTGCCATGTAGACATAAACGACATCACCGGGAAATACGTTTTGATCGTTTCCAACTCTAATTCCATTAATTTTTACACTTTTTGTTTTAATAACTTTCAAAACGCGATAATAACCCAAATCGGTTTGTTCAGTAATTAAATCTGATAAAAGTTGTTTGTTTTTAACCTGTAATTCTTTAAGCATATTTTTATTATATCAAACAAACAAAAAAAAAGCAAACAGTTTATTTATTATCAAAGATAAAGAATAAAATGTTGCTTAAAAAATTAGTCTTTTTTCTGTCTGCCTTCTTTTAACGCCTTTTGCCAACACCAATAGCACATGTTTTCGTAGCTTTCATCACCACCGATAAAAACAACAGGCCCATCATCGACGCATTTTCCATTTATAAACCTTGCGTTTACTGTAGATTTTCTGCCACACTTACAAACAGATTTTATTTCCTGAAGTGAATCTGCAAGTTCGACAAGTCGTTTACTCCCCTCAAAGAGTTTGCATCTAAAGTCGTTCATCAAGCCATAACAAAGTACAGGAACTTGTAATGTAAGTTGTTTAAGTTCGTCTATTTGTTTAGTTGTGCAAAATTGAGCCTCATCAACAATTATGCAATCGCAACCATTTGACTTTCTAAATTCTTCAAAAAGTTTTATAAAGCTATCGTTCTTTCCTACAATGCTACAAGGCGACGAAAGACCAATGCGTGATCTAACTTTAGGAATATCGTCATCACCTCTATTGTCCAAAGCGGGTTTTACCAACAAAACAACCATCCCTTTTTGTTCGTAATTAAATTTGCACATAAGTGCCTGAGCAGATTTACTGCTTCCCATAGTACCATATTTGAAATAAAGTCTCGGCATTTTTTCTCCAAATTTCAGCAAAAAATCTATTTTATATATATTATGTCTATAATAGTATATTATATTCTTACAAATTTTAGTATTATTTTGATATTTTCGTAATAATCTATAAAGTTTTAAAATATAAATTGTACTAATTCTACAA
>CAVEYD010000084.1:0-3006 GCA_963619835.1 bacterium
GTTTTACCTTAGTAAAGAAAATTTTGCCGTTTTTTAATTAAGAAAATTTTGCATTGTTTTTGTGGGAAAAAATTTTTTTACCTTAGCAAAGAAAAATTGTTTTACTTTAGAAAAGAAAAAATGTTTTTTTACTAAGAAAAATTTTGCCGCCGGTTTACTGCGGGTTTTTGGGGGCATCGTCCGTTTGGGGCTTGGGGGCGTCCTTGCCCTTTGCTCCATCGCCTACGGTTGCGCCAGTCGGCTTGACGTCCTTTGGCGTTTTGTGAGTGGACAAACCGATGACGTCTTCGACCGGCAATGAAAATGCTATGCCTTGACACTCAGATTTAAGTCCGACATTTTTGTACAACGCATGCAAAAGATTGTCCTTTAAGGGCGTTTCGACAACTATCATGACAATGTCTTTTTCCGGTTGAATTGTGATGCCGAACATTTTGTCTGCATCTCTGTTGGAAGTTCCGCGGGCGTGAATGACTGTGCCGCCGGTGACTCCGACTTCACGTGCAACGTCCATGACCATTTCGGACGAACCTGCATTAACTATGCAAAACACTGCTTCGTGCTTGGTGTTCATAAGAAAATCTCCGTTTAGAATATTTTGTGTTTGGGGAATTTTTGATTTTAGTTTGTTTAACTGCAAAAAATTGTTTTAGTGCGGTATGATGCAAATTGTTTTTGACTTGTTAACCTGCAAATTGTTTAGATTTGTTAAGGTGCAAATTTTTTTAATTGCTTTTTGGTTTGGTAAATGCATTTTTGTAAACATTTTTTTGGTAAATGCGGTAATACGACAAGTGCATTAAAAATAATTGCGGTTAGATATAACTTTCAAAAACTATTTGCGGTTGGACAAGAATTGATAAACGGCAACTCCGACGGTGCTGGTTAGCGGAATTGTAAATGCTATGCCTTTGCCGTTACGAATTTTGTGGAATTTTTCGTCTAACGTTTCAAGTGCCTTTGGAACCATGTCCTTGCGAATAACGGTGAAAATAACTTGCTTTTCCGGATCGGCCGTTACAAGTTGCAACTCGGGGGGCGCAGTGCCAAATGCCGAAACGTCTAACTGCATGTTGACTTCGAACTGTTGAAGCAAGTCGATGAAAAACTCCGCCTTGCGACGTTCGATGACAGTTATAAGTAGCATGAGAGTGTTGGGGGCAAGATTCTTTTTGGCGGTTTTGTTTTTTGCCGACAACTTTTTTACTTCTTGCTTTAGGTCCTGTGCCAACTCCTGCTTGACTTCTTCTATTTTGTTTTTGATGGGGGTTGATTTTGCCATGCGGCTTTACCTCTTAAAAACTTTTGCAATAAATTTTTGATTAAAAACTACAATACGTATTTGATTTTTTGAAACAAAACAATTTTTTGAAAGTTTTGTTTTTGTGCTACATAAAGTAAATGACTTGTTCGTCGTCGGCTTCCAAAATACGTTTTTGAGCGGCATCGTCGCGCATCTTTTTGGCAACAACCGCACGAAAACCGAGCAACTGAATTGTGATTAGCGGTGTCATTGCAACCATTGCAACGATACCGAAAGCATCGGTTAGAATTCTGCTTGCATCACCGTTTAATGCACTACAAACACCGATTGCCATGGGCAAAATAAAACTGGATGTGAGCGGTCCGCTTGCCACTCCGCCACTGTCGAACGCGATTGCCGTATAAACGGGGGGAACAAAAAAGCTGAGTCCGAGCGAAAGAATGTAGCCGGGAATTAGGTAGTACAAGACGGAAAATTTGTAAATTATTCGCAACATGCTGAGTGCGATGGAAATTCCGACACCGACTGACAGTGCAATTAACATGCTACGCTTACTGACTGTACGGTTGGTGACTTCTTCGACTTGCTTGTTGAGTACGTGAATTGCCGGTTCGGCAAGCACTACTACCATACCGATGATAAACCCTATGAGTACAACTACCCAACTTGGCGCTTGAGCAAGCTCGGTGCCGATTTTGAAACCGATTGGCATAAAGCCGATTGAAACTCCGGTTAGGAAAACGACAAGTCCTATAAATGTGTAAAGCCATCCAAATGCAATACGTTTTAACTTGCGAAGGGGTAGTTTTAGGAAAAATGCATTGAAAAATATGAAAAATACGGCAAGAAGCCCGAGTGCGAACGCAACGTCTTTGACAGTTTCCCATGCTGTTGAGAGAATTGCATGACCGAGATTTTCGGCAATGGAATAATCGGCAAGTGTGTAGTTGACGTCGCCTTTTGAGATAAGTCCTAAAGCCATTACGGCAAGAACGGGCCCTATTGAGCATAGCGCAACAAGTCCGAATGAGTTTTCTTCGCTGTTTTTACCGCCGATTGTTTGTGAAATACCGACACCGAACGCCATGATGAACGGAACGGTGATTGGTCCGGTGGTTACTCCGCCACTGTCGAACGCCATTGCAAGAAAATCGCCATTGCCCGTTTCGACTAAGATTGCAACCAACGCAAACAATGTCATGTAGAAAAACGTCAAGAGTTTGGAAAGCGACTTTTTGAATAGAATTTTGAGTACGGCAATAAGCAAGAACAAACCGACACCGACACCGACGGTGATAATGAGCGCCATGGGTTCGATTTTGCCTTTGACTTGCTCTGCCAAAACTGACAAGTCCGGCTCGGCTATGGTGATGAGTACTCCCATCGCAAAACTGACAAGCAAAATTAACCATGTTTTTTTGGAACGAGTAAGTCCGCTACCTGCATAGTCGCCGATGGGCGTCATGAATAAGTCTGCACCTAAACTGAACGTGCCGATACCGAGTATCAACACGATTGACGATACACAAAAAAGCCCGACTTCGTTTGTGGTTAGGCTGAGTAAGGGCGTGCAACACATGATGAGCACGATTGCAACAATAGGCACGACCGAAAATAATGCTTCTTTAGTTTTGTCTGTAAATGAACGTAACACCGGGCAAAACTCCGTTTTGTTTTTTTTCTATCAAAAAACTACTTTTTATTTTTTTTGATTTTAGCATAAAAATAGATTTTTTGCAAGT
>CAVEYD010000085.1:0-2779 GCA_963619835.1 bacterium
CCGGGATTTATCCATTTTTTGTGTGCAAATCGACGATAAAACAACTCTATTGCCCAACCGCATGTACCACCGATTGTAAATATTAAAGCAAGTTGTATAAAAGTTTGCATAAATTTCTCCCAAAAGAACCCTTACTTTATAATTGTAGCATACAAAAATAAAAAAAACAATATTTTGCATTTCAGTTAAGTCTTTAATTAAAGGGCATCAATTTGGCTAAAATCGTTGGATTTTGTACATTTTAACAAAAATTGACGGTTGATTTTTTTAAAAAAAAACGTAACATAAAATTGCATATAAAAACATAGCGATTTTTTGTTAAGATAAGCTGAAAACACTTTTGACAATTTTTTTTGCATTTTATTGATTTTTTTAGATAAAAGTACTATAATGTGACTCGCAAATGCAAAAAGTGTTTTGTCAGCTAAAACGCTTTTGTAAAAAATCGTGGCAAAAGATTTGCCCAAAATAGATTTATCGGAGGTAACACAATGAAAAAAATTGTATCGGTTGTGTGTGCAGTGGTATTGTGCCTTTGCGCAACTCTTTCACTTGTTGCATGCAACACTCAAAAAGAAGAAGAATCCAAGGTAATGAACGTTTCGCTTAACCCGGAAGTTGAATTTATTTTGGACGGAGAAAACAAAGTTGTTAGCGTAAATGCTAAAAACGAAGAAGGTAACCTTGTTATTAACGGTACAAACTTTACCGGTCTTGACGCAGACAAAGCCGTTGAACTTTACGTAAGTGTTTGCAAAGAAACAGGTTTTATCGTAACGGGCAATGTTAAAGACGGAGAAAACAACATTTCTATTTCGTTCTCCGGTGATGATGCTCAAAAGTACTATGACGAAATAAGCGCAAAAGTACAAAGTTATCTTTCGGAAGAAAACATTCAAGCAACTCTTAAAAAAGGCGCTGACCTAACTCAAGAATATATTGACAGCTTGCTTGCAGAATGTGCTCCTTACATTGACGAAGCTAGACTTGAAGCTCTTAGCTACATGGAAAAGATTGAAGCTCTTGCAGAATCTCGTAAAGAGACAGCCGAAATGTACTCGCAAGAACTTAAAAATGCTTACTATCAAGCAAAAGCAGATGCTTTTAACCATGCAAAGTTTGAAGCAGCAAAAGAAAAAGCAGGCGCTATTCAAGGTGCAATTATTAGCGGTTTGACAACAGCTTACGACACAGCTTGCGAAACAATTGAAAAGCTTCGTGCAGAATTGCTTGTAAACGCAGACAGCGCATATCAAAAGTCTCTTGTAGCTTTTAGAGAAGCTAAGACAGCTTATTTGAACTATCGTCAATATGTTGCAGAAAATGAAGTTGACGGCGGTGCAACAGAACTTGAAAGTCTTAAAACTGCTCTTGACAATGCGGAAGCCGCTCTTGTTAGTGCGGGCGAAGCAGCTAACCAAGGTTTGACAACTGCTAAAGCAGCTTTGACATCCGCTTACAATGCTGTAGTAGAAGCTATTGCAAATGCCGGTGTTGAAATTAACAACATAATTGATGAATCAGAAACTACTATCAATTCGGCTTTGGATACATTTGAAACAAGCTTTGCAACAACGTATGCTACTGCTGTTGAAGGCGCAAAATCTTCTTGGAACGCAATGAAGAAAAACCTTGAAACAGGTTACGTTGCTGCTCCTGCTGCTGAATAATATCTATTAAAAACAAAAACGGTTTGCCCTATTGGCAAGCCGTTTTTTTTATTGATTTAATTAAATTACCCGAGAATTGTACTTAGTTTGAATATTGTTCGTTTGACAAACAACGTTTCTCACATTTTTAATTGGGCAACGAATTAGTTTCGCTTTTTTTACATTGTTGCTTTTGGATGCGAAACAACACAAGAAAAACACAAACAAAGCATATCATTCCGCATACAGCCGTAAGCACCCAAAAGCCGACATCTTGGGGATTTCCCGAACCAAGACTGCTTACAATTGTTCCGCCGACATCAAACAAAGCATGCACCGTTACGGCAAGCCAAATGTTTGACGTTACGAGCGTTAGCGTGCAAAGCATTGCACCTATCAAAAACGAATAACCTACTTGCAACAACGTTGCGGCAAATCCCCCACCAAACAACAAATTGACAAGATGCCACAAACCAAAAATTGCCGAACACAAAACAACCTTTAAAAAAACGGATCTGTTTTGAAGTTTATCAAAAATTATCTTTTGCAAAATGCAACGGAAAAACAATTCTTCGATTACTCCCACAAGCAAGCATTGTAGTAAAAATAGCCAAAGAATATCAAAGCGAGATACTACCGCAGTACCACTTGCCAATGCAAAGAAGGGGAAATTTGCGATTGCTACTAAAAAGCAAGGAACTGCAAGCCAATAGCTTTTGTCAATTTTACTTGGGACAAGTAGCGAAGAATATTCTTTAGAGCTTGCAACGAGTAAAATCAAAAATGCAGACAAAAGTGCACGCTGAACAACATCTGTTAGCAGTGTGTTTGTCGTGTCATCCGTACACAGTTTTACGTTGAACAAAGAAAAGACCACTATTGATGCTACTGCCAATACGGCAAGCAATATTAAAATTGTTTGTACAAGTTTGTTTTTCATTAAATTAGTTTTGTTTGGAATTGGAATCTATTTGAGTAGTGTCGCTACCGCCGTCGGAAACAGCATTTGCTGTGTCGTTTGTACTTGCACTATTGACATTTGCATTTTGTAAAACAGATTTATTTTGAGCATCAATGTTGTTTTGTAGCTTTTGCAAATATCCTTTAATTAGCTTTTTGTACAAAAATAT
>CAVEYD010000086.1:0-2777 GCA_963619835.1 bacterium
CTTACCATCTATCAGTACAATCCGTCAATTTTTCCGTTTTCATCAATTGTCATAGAAATTGCATTCGGCTTTTTTGGAAGGCCTGGCATAAGTAGCATGTTTCCTGCCAAAGCGACCAAAAATCCTGCACCGCCACGATATTCAATGTCTCTTATGTGTAATGTAAAATCATTTGGTGCGCCTAAAAGTTTAGCATCGTCCGAAAAGCTGTACTGCGTTTTAGCAATAACAACAGGCAGTTTGTTTATATCCAATGCTTTTAATGCATCTAAACTTTGCAAAGCTTTTTCGGAAAACTCTACGTCTTTCGCTCCGTATATTCTTTTTGCAATTTTTTCAATTTTTTCAATAATACTGTCATCGTCGTTGTATGCAAATGAGAATGTCGAATTGTCTTCTCGGCAAAGTTCAACAACACTTTGCGCGAGATGTTTTGCACCGTGTCCGCCTCTGCCCCAAACGTCGCAGTCAATTGCCTCAATTCCGATGCTTGCAATAGCATTTTTTATTACTTCAATTTCCTCATCGGTGTCACTCAAAAATTTATTTATTGCAACAACACATGGAAGCTTGTAAACGTTTTTAATATTATTTACGTGTCTAAGAAGGTTAGGCAACCCTTTTTTTAGTGCATCCATATTTGGTTCGTTAAGCAAATTTTTATCTGCTCCGCCATGTAACTTTAATGCTCTTACGGTTGCAACAACAACGACTGCATTCGGTTTAAGACCTGACAAGCGACATTTTACATCCAAAAACTTTTCTGCGCCCAAATCTGCTCCAAAACCGGCTTCTGTAACAGTGTAATCGGCATATGACATTGCAAGTTTAGTTGCAGTAACGCTATTGCATCCATGCGCGATATTAGCAAATGGACCGCAATGGACAAAAGCTGCTGTTTTTCCTATTGTTTGTACAAGGTTTGGTTTTAATGCATCTTTTAGCAAGATAGCCATTGGATTTTCGGCTTGCAAATCTTTTGCAAAAACTGCCTTACCATCATTTGTATAAGCCACCAATATATTTCCAAGACGTCTTTTCAAGTCATTCAAATCTTCGGCAAGTGACAAAACTGCCATGATTTCACAAGCGGCGGTTATGTTAAATTTTTCCTTATGAGGCAAAGCATCTTTAACTTCATTATTAACAATTATGCCCCTAAGTGCTCTGTCGTTTATATCCAAAGTTCTGTTAAAAACAATTTTTTCAGGATCTATATTTAGTAAATTTCCTTGAAACACACTGTTGTCAATCAATGCGCAAAGCAAATTGTTTGCAGCGGTAATTGCATGGAAGTCGCCTGTAAAATGTAAATTTATATCTTCCATAGGCAAAATTTGACTGTATCCGCCACCTGTTGCACCGCCTTTAATTCCAAAAACAGGCCCAAGCGAAGGCTCGCGCAAAGCAAGACAAGTATTTGCACCAATCAAATTCATTCCGTCTGCCAAACCAATAGAAACAGTAGTTTTTCCTTCTCCTGCGGCCGTTGGGTTGATTGCGGTAACAAGCACAAGTTTAGCATTTTCTTTAATATTAGGCTTAGACGATACTTTAGCTTTGTATTTTCCGTAAAGTTCAAGATCATTTTCGTCAATGCCTATACTTTTAGCGATGTCGGTTATATTGCTCAGCGTACAGTTTCTTGCAATTTCTATGTCAGTCATCAATTCACCTCTCCCAATTGATTTAAAATTTATTTACTCAATTTTTATTGAAAATATCATAACAAAACGCTTTTTGATTTGCAATAAAAAAATGGTATTTCTACCATAAAAAAAATATAAAAATATTTGTTTTCTTTTAACAACAATTATGTTTAATGTTGGCAAAAAATATAAAATGTAAAAAATTTAAATCAATTTAAATAAAAACACTATTTATCTTATTTACCAAATTCCGTTGTACAATCCTTTTTTAACGAATTCATTTAAAGCTTTTTTTACTTCGTCCAAATCTTCTTTGTATGTAATACCATACCATTTATCGGTATTTTTGTAAACTCTAACCGAAGCTTCGTTTTTGTCCAATATTTTAGAAATAACATTTGGAATCAAAAATTCATCTTTTTTTAAATCTGCCTTTGCTAAAAAATCGGCAAATTGACCATCCAAGTAGTCAAAGAAGTCCGTTGTTAATCCCCACAAATTCATTGAAACCGAAGTCTCTAAAGAAAATTTATCATTTTCACCGTTAAATATACAATTGCCTTTATTATCAATTTCGTAGCATTCGGTAATTTTTTTCAAGTAATCATTTTCAATTTCGCAAATACCCCTTGTTACAGTGCCGTTTGTGCTAACCGTTTGTCCAAGTTGATATGCTGTCATCGCATATTGACCGTTATCGGCCGAGACTAAATGATTGTGAATTTTATCAAATGCGTGGCATCCGTAGTAATCATCTGCGTTTATGATAACAAATGGACTTTTCACTACGTCCTTACAGCACCACACCGCATGTCCGGTACCCAAAGGCTTTGTTCTACCGTCCGGCAACAAGCTCATATCTTGAAAAACATATTCTACATTAACATTTTTTTCGATACGTTTGCCAACAACTTGTCTAAAGTCATCTTCAATATCTTTGCGAATTATAAAAACAACCTTATTAAAACCTGAGCGGACAGCATCAAAAACAGAAAAGTCAACAATTACTTTTCCGTCATCGGTTATTGGAGTAATCTGTTTGAGTCCGCCAAATCTGCTTCCCATTCCGGCAGCCATTACAACAAGTGTTGTTACCATAAAACAATTCCTTAACAATTTTTCTATATG
>CAVEYD010000087.1:0-2740 GCA_963619835.1 bacterium
GATGGTTACAAAGGAAGAGTTGTTGTAAACTTCCTTTGCAGAGATTTGGATTGCACAATCAGCAACATTGTTATCACAAATGCTTAATTTACGTTTTTAACTAAAAGTAAATTGTGTAAAAATTAAAGCAAGTCAATTGCTTAAAAAAAGTAGGGGGGGGGAGAATCTTCTCTCCTCCTAACTTAATTTTATCGCTTTTTGGGAGTTTTTATGAAACTTAGTCAAATAGTTATTCGCGACCCATTTGTGCTTGCGGATAAAAACGGCAAATATTACATGTATGCCTCAAGTCCAAGCAATCTCGGAAGGGGATTTTGTGCCTACGAGTCGACCAATTTAGTAGATTGGAGTGAGCCGTTTGTTGTGTTTGATGCCAAAGACTTTTGGGCAAAGGACAACTTTTGGGCGCCCGAAGTCCATTTTTACAAAGGTAAGTATTACTTGTTTGGAACGTTTGGCACCAACAATGTAAGACGTACAAGTCAAATACTTGTTGCGGATAATCCCAAAGGCCCATTTAAAGTCCACAGTGAGGCATTAGCGCCTCTAGATTGGTTTGCCCTTGATGCAACATTGTATGTTGAAAATGATGTTCCTTACGCAATTTTTTCGCACGAATGGGTACAGGTCGCCGATGGGGAAGCTTGTTTTGTCAAACTTAAAGATGATTTGTCTGCACTGGAGGGTAGTCCTTGCGTAATGTTTAAAGCAAGTCAGTCCGGGTGGTCAGTTTCTCCTGAGTGGAACACAACAGGACACCCTGTTTACATTGTGGATGCACCTTTCGTGTACAATATCGATGGTGTGCAGTTTATGCTTTGGTCAAGTTGGTCAAGTGTTAAACAAGATGCGTATTCTGTTGGAGTCGTTTATCCGCTTGGCGACAATATGTTGTGTGGTAAGTACAAACATCAGTTACTCAAATTGCCTCACAACGATAGTGGACATGCTATGATCTTTAAGGACTTTGACGGAAATTATCGCATTTGCTATCATGAAGACAATTCGCAAAACGGCAAAGAACATGCAGCGATTTATTACGTTGGTGTTAAAAACAAGGAGGTCGTTGTTTATGAAAAATAAATTTACAATTATTTTGGTGGCGTTATTTATGGCAGTTTTATCTTTATGTTCTTGTTCCCCTTCTCAAAAACCCGAAGAGAAAAAAACAGAAGATCCTCCAAAAGTATATTCAAACGAAGTACAGGTTGTATTGCTTCTCGGACAAAGTAATGCCGAGGGACACACTCACAGCACTTACCTAACAAAAACGGTCGGTGCTGAAAAAGTGACGGAATATGCTACCGGTTACGACAATGTTAAAATTTCTTATGCTTGCACAATAAGTTCCAACACAAGTAATGGTCAATTTACTTCGGTTAAACTTGGTCAAGGCTATCAAACAGATCGTTTTGGGCCGGAAGTTGGTATTGCTGAAAAAATTTCGGCACTTGATCCTGCCAAACAAGTTTACATTATCAAATACGCTTATGGTGGGACGACACTTTCGTCAAATTGGAAGTCTCCTTCAAGCAAAGTTACGGGCGGTCTTTACACCGGTGCAGTCGAGTACATTCTTGCCCAATGCAAAAAGTTAGAAGAGCAAGATCTTTACCCGATTATTAAAGCAATTTGTTGGATGCAAGGCGAATCGGATGCAAGTGGAGTAAGCTACAATTCGTACGAGGAACTCGAACGCAATTTTGTCGCCGATCTTCGTAGCGATCTTGCCTACTATGGACCAGTCGATGCACAAATAGGTTTTATCGATGCCGGTATTTCCGATTGTACCGCATGGACAGAATACAAAGTAATCAACAATGCAAAAAAACACCTTGCCGAAACAGGCGAATCTCACATTTATTTAGACACAATAGAAGCAAATTTGAGGTATAATGGCGAGCCGGCAGGTGCTCCGGACATTTATCACTACGACTCGTCTTCCATGATAAAGCTTGGAAACATGTTTGGTGATTGCTTAATACAAAACTTTTTGGAAGTTTAGTCCTTCTACATTTTGAATATTTGTTGTAATAAAGTTTTTAATATTTTTTAATAGAACAAAAAAAGAGTCGAATCTAATTAAGATTTGACTCTTTTTTATTTAAGTTTCCGACGATATTTTTTTTGTTTGCTTCTGTTTTTAATAATATTAAGAACGATTTTCCATACATGTACCTGTTCTTATGTATTTTTGCCCAGTTTTGTTTTATATAGTCAAATGTGATTGTATCCCCATTGTATCCAAGATTCGATCATATCTGTTATTCGTAATATAAGTTGTAGAAGAACTATCAATAAATTCTAAAAAAAAAAAAAAAGCGTAGTACTCAATTTAATATTTTGTTATAGCTGTTGCAGATTCTTGAATGTGAACTAAAGTTTTGTCGACCGCAACAAAGTTAATCACCTAATTTCTGACAAATTCTTACATACCTTTAATATTATATCATAATTCCGCAGAAAAAACAAGTTGGCATGATATACTCGCATTATACAGGCGTCGAAATGAAAATTATCATCCAAAATTTTGTTCCAAAGCTATCCCACAAAATGTCATTTGGTGCCAACCGTGCAAGAACAATTTAGCGAATGAGTATAAGCATTCGTATAATTTTCTCGTAGCGAATAAGCATTTTTCGCACCAAATTTTTTGCGATTTTTAAGGCATATTTTTGATCATATTTTTATCCACAAGCAAAGACCAAGTGTAATTTACTACAAGATCTTCCAGCCACTT
>CAVEYD010000088.1:0-2711 GCA_963619835.1 bacterium
TTGCAACAAAAAAAAAACAACAATTTGTGATAAGACAGATAGCAATTTGTGACAAAATAGACGGCAAAAATTACTAAAAAAATCCACAACTTTTTAACAAAAAATTCACGAAAACAATAATAAAAATGCACAAAACAGAGGAACGTATATGAGTTTTTGCGACAGAGACAAACAATTTATCGATTCGGGATTTACTTGCATTGACAATAAATTTATAATTAACTACATGACCGATGCACCTGACATGAGAACTGCTGTGTATCTACTTGGACTGACGTTGTCGCAAAGCGAAGGCTCGGACAATTCGTGCGAAACCATGGCACAAAAATTGGGCATAACAAAAGAAGAAATTTTGGATGCTTACCGCTACTGGGAAGAAATGGGACTTGTGTCGATTGTCGGTGACGAACCGAGAATAATTTATACTTCCATTCAAGACGAAGCAAGCTCGCTTAAAAAAATTAAGCCGACAAAATATTCTAAATTTTCAAGAGATATTCAAAACGTGATTGACGGCAGAATGATTACCGTAAACGAATATAATGAGTACTACTTGTTTTTGGAAAACACCACTTTCGATCCGGATGCACTGGTTGCCGTTGCAAAATACTGCGTTGAACTTAAAGGCAACGATATAAATTACAGATATATTTTGACCGTTGCAAGGAATTTGTTGCAAAAAGGTGCTACCACTCTTGTTGCCGTTGTTGACAGCTTGGACTCTCAACAAAAATACGACAGCGACTTAAAATGCGTTTTTAAGGCACTTGGATCGAATAAGAAAATTGAGCATGCCGACAGACAAGCTTATGAAAAATGGGTTAAAGAAATGGGCTTTACCCTTGAAGTTGTGGTTGCCGTTGCAAAACAATGCAAAGGCGGAATGGCTAAACTTGACAACAAACTTTGCGAATACTACAAAAAAGGGGCAATGTCGGTTGCCGAAATGAGCGACTACGATGCAGAAAAAACTCGTTTGTACGACTTGGCACGCAATATTTGTAAGTCGATAGGCGTGTACTACCAAAATGTTGATCCGGTTGTGGACGAATATGTTGTTGTGTGGTCGAGACGCGGTTACGAAGACGAAACTCTGCTTGCAATTGCAAAATATTGCTTTAAGAGTGGAATACGAACACTGACAGGAATGTCGTCGGTGATTGACAAACTGTACAAAAACGGCGTTACGACACTTTCGTCACTTACACAATACCTTTCGAACATTGCACTTATCGATGAAAAAATTGCCGAAATTTTGGCTCTTGCAGGGCTTGACAGAAAAGTTACAGCGTCGGACAGAAGTTTTTTCAAAAATTGGACGGAAAACTGGAACTTGGATCCGGAATTGATTGACTTTGTCGCACAAAAATCGGCAGGTACGGCTAAACCTATGGCTTACATCAACAGAATACTTTCGGACTACAAAGATAATGGGGTAAAATCGGTTGAAGAAGCTAAAAAACTTGATGTAAATATATCTAACAAAACGACTAATAACACAAAATCGATCATTGGCGGACGTGATATGGAACGTAGACCTTACACAGAAGAACAACTTTCCGCACTGTTTAACATTTTGGACGAATCGGAGGACTAATGAACAAGAAAGAAGCTGTCGATTTGGCACTGAAACACATTGCCGAACGAAAAGAAAAAGCACTTGACGAATTGGACAAAAGACTGTCCGCCTTGCGTAAAAACAACGATTGGAATAACCTTGAACATGATTTGAGAGTTGCCACCGTTGCCGTTGCAATGGGAGACTCTTCGGCAAAATCAAAACTTGAAAATTTGCAAGAACAGCAAGCTGAACTACTAAAAAAATACCACTACTCGCAAAGCGATCTTAAACCAAAATTTTGTTGTAAAAAATGCAACGACACCGGTTTTGTGGACAACAAACCTTGTGAGTGTTTGAACAAAGAAATACGAAAAGTGATTGCCGACGAAAGTGCTATTGTGAACAAAAACTTCACTTTTGAAAACTCTACCGAAAATAACGAACATAATTTGGCAATTTACAAAGCATCAAAAAAAGTTTGCGAAAAAAACTTAAACTTGCTACTTCTTGGAAATACCGGCTCGGGCAAAACTTACCTACTTACCGCTTGCGCAAACTACTGTGTAAGTCTTGGGAAAACAGTTTATTTTGCAACGGCTTACGGACTTAACTCCACTTTTTTGCAATGTCATTTGGGCGATTTGCAAACAAAACAACTTATTACCGAAACGCTTGCCGATGTGGACGTGCTTGTGATAGACGACTTGGGTACGGAAAACACTTACAAAAACGTTACAAGCGAATACTTGTTTGTGGTGATTAACGAAAGAATTGCAAGAGGAAAACAAACTTTTATCAGTAGCAACTTGACTCTTGAGGAAATACGCGACAAGTACGACGAAAGAATTTTTTCACGACTAGTTGATCAAAAAACGACAAAAATCGGTCAACTTGTGGGCGTTGACAAAAGATTACAAAAATAATTTTAAGCACTTTGCATTTGCAAGGTGCTTTTTTTACTATGAAATTAGAACAAAATGTAAACTTGCAGAAAAAGTAAAAGCTATTGCAAAAAGCAAATTAACATAAAAAATAATCCACAACAATGCATAAATTGTACAAGTTGGCATAAAATGTGAACTGTCGTAAACGTAAAAACTATTGTAAAATGCAAATTAACGCAAGAAATAAATTGGTGTAAGAGTTATTT
>CAVEYD010000089.1:0-2656 GCA_963619835.1 bacterium
TTATAGAATACTGCCATACAGTTGTCAAGTATAACACAAAATAATTACGAATATTTTTTAATAGATGTCAGCATGTTGGCACACATATATGTTAAAATTTAACTATCAAAAACAAAGAAGGAAAAAATATGAAATACGATTCGAGTGAATTTGACATAAACGAAATATACAAAAAATTAACTGCACCTATTACTTCTCAAACTATCCGAGCATGTGATTTTTTTAATGACAACAAAGGGCTGCTTGCACGATTCCAAAAAAATGTTGGCAACTACATTGATGAGAAAAAGCTTACAAAAATCAAATAACTCAACAGACGTTTTTCTACGAAATGTAAAAATTCAACCAGATTTTCGCTTATACATTTTGCAAAGTGCCAACTTGCAAAATTTATGTAAAAGTACAATATAATTCCTTGACAAAGACGAGATTCCCACTCGTTTTTTATCCCAAAAAAAACAAGACACCGAAGTTATCTTCGATGTCTTGTTTTATTTTTATTGCTTTAGTCAGTTTAATACTGTCACTGATTATATTGCCAACATTTTATATATCAAAAATACTCAGCAAATAATTATCCGTTTATTTTTATTTTCTACTGCAACAAAAAAATTTTTTTTACACTATTTTCTGCCATGTCCGCCGCCACCGTTAAAACCACCGGGGAAACCTCCCGGGAATCCGCCTTGCGAGCTACCAACTGCAGATATGACTGAGCTAACAGTAAATGAAACAAGTTGAGTATCGTCTCCGTAAATGTAGTAGGTGCTACCGGTTTTTAACTCGGATGATGACAAAATGAGCGATTGACAAGCTTTTTCGGTAACAACCGAAAGCAAAACATTACCATCGGCATCTCTTAATTCAATTGTCGTACCTATAGAAATACTTTGATTTTGCGCATAGGACACAACATTTTGCGTTGAGTTGCTTGACGGAGTTTCAACCATGCCTAATGACGATGCCGCATAAAGCGTTCCGCCGGTAACAACAATGCCTTTATCTGCATCCAACGCACCATCTCCTCCGCTTGTAGGCCCGTGAACGACTATCGTCCCGCCTGCAAACAAAATACTCCCATTTGAGTCAATTCCGTCGCCCTGAGCTAAAACTGTAACTTCTCCACCGTTTACAATGATATGTTCTGTAATTGAAGTATCGTCACTTGCCGCGTTTATTCCGTCGTCGGTTGCGGTAATGTTAAGTGTACCATTGTTAATTTCTACATATGCACCCTCTAATCCTTCGTAAGAATTTAAAACAGTAACATTTCCACCATTTATGCGAAGCAAATTATCAGCAGTAAGCGCATCGTCAAGCGTCGTAATATTCAAATTTCCGCCATTGATAAACAAATTTCCTGCATTTACGTGCATTGCATCATCGGCAGAATCAATACTCAGTTCACCGCTATCTACAACAATCGAATAATTGCCCGTCGGAATTTCATACTCGGTTGTTGTTCCGTCAGCCGCTTCTACTTCATATTCTATCAATCCAACTTTTATACCTTTACAGCTTTGCAAAAAAGCATATTTTGTTCCGCTAACTCTTTCGTCCGTGGCAACTTTTTGATAAGAATTTCCGCTTTTTACATATCTAAAATCGTCAGACGTTAGACCATATTCTGTCATGTTTGCAGACGAATATGCAACAAAAGTCGGTGTTGTGGTAATACTTAGATAACCACCTTTAATATAAACGTAAGTTTCAGCTTGAATACCGTCTCCGTATGTTTCCGCTGTGTAAGATGTATCTAAAAGCGAAACAAAGCCTTGTTCAGTCGTATAGGTGTAGTCGGTTTTGGCTTCGTCGTTATCAAAATTGCAATCGGCATTTATTCCGTCTTTACCGCTTGTTACCGTAATTGTAGCATTTTTACTTGCAAATGAGCCGCAAGCAATTCCATGGTTTGTTGCTTCCACAATCAACGTAGTATCTGCAACTGTTAATGCATTTGCAACTTTTATTCCGTTTTTACCCGAGTTTTCTCCCGTCGACGTCACTCTTAGCGTTCCGCTTCCGTTAATTGCCAGCGTTCCATCCTTAACGTGAATTGCATTTTCGTCGCTTATTCCTAAGTATGAAACGCTGTTTGTTGTATTTTCTATTACTGTAATCGTTAGAGAACAACCACTTTTGGCTTCTATTGCAGGTCCATCTTGTGAAGAAATATCTGCTCCCGTCAACACAATGTGAACTGCTAAATTCTTTTTAATGCTAATTCCGCCTGTGTATTCTCCACTTAGTATATATGTGCCACTTTCGGAAATTTTTACTTGCGACGTGCTTGCTTCTTGCTCAGTAGCACCTTCGCTTGAAACGTCCGCAGATACACCATTCGCGGCAGAGTTTCCTGCTTCAACTATATCGTCGTCCTCGGTATCAACATTTTGTGCAATGTCACCCTGTCCACCACCACCGAGATAGTCCCATTGGACGTTGCCAGTATTATTGTTATCGGCAGAATCCTCTTGACATGCAACTGCAAAACACAAAACGAGTATAAGCATACAAGACAAAATTATCATTAGGGATTTTTTCATAACAATCTCCTTTGTCTAAAAAATAGACTTTTTGCATTTAATGCTTAAATTTTAGCGGTATTTTATTGAAAAATACTTAAAGGCCTAAATTTTAATTAAAAAATTTAGAC
>CAVEYD010000090.1:0-2542 GCA_963619835.1 bacterium
TGAGTAGGCTAATTAAAACCTACTCAATATAAATATATTTTAAAAAATTATCTACATATTTACGTTTGATTTTTACTTGTAAGTAAACGTTGTCATCTAAATAATTTGTTGAAAGTGATGCCCCGTACTGATTTAGTAGTGATAGTGTTGTTCCCAAATCTTTGTAGGGTACTTTTAGTTTGATTTTTGCAATTTTGTCGGAAGAGTACGCAAAACTTTCTTCAAGTAGTAAGTCTATGTTTGTGCCATTTAATGCGGAAATAAATATGCTTTTTTTGTTATCGTTAAACAGAATGTCGCTACAAAATTTTGCGTCACATTTGTTGTAAACTCTAATAATAGGTGCGGTAATGTTTAAGTCTTCAAGTAGATTTTCCGTAATTATTCTTTGATTTTCCACATTGTTGTCCGAAACATCCAAAACTTCTAATATTAAATCTGCATTGATAGCTTCCTCAAGTGTTGACTTGAAAGCTTCGATAAGTTGATGTGGTAAATTGTTGATAAATCCTACAGTGTCGCAAATCAAAGCTTCTTGATCATTAAATTGAATTTTTCTTACTGTCGTATCAAGAGTTGCAAACAAAAGATTATCTGCATACACATTATCCGAACTCAATCTGTTAAACAAAGTTGATTTTCCTGCATTCGTGTAACCCACGAGAGCTATAGTAAAAATATCGTTTTCTTTTCGTTTCTTTCGTGTTATTTCGCGATGCTTTTCAATTTCATTTAGTTCAGCTTTTAATCTATAAATCTTTTCTCTTATAACTCTTTTGTTCGTTTCAAGTTGAGTTTCTCCCGGACCGCGTGTGCCAATCCCGGCGCCTTGTCTACTGTAGCTTTTTTCAGGTTTTGTGGCAAGATTATACGAAAGTTGTGCAAGTTCCACTTGTTTTTTGCCTTCTGCCGATTTTGCGCGAAGTGCAAAAATATCTAAAATCAAATCAACTCTGTCAATAACAGAACAGTCTAAATTTTTTTCTAAAACAGCTCTTTGTGTTGAATTTAATTGTTCGGAGAACACAACAACGTTAATTTTATCGTCAGTACTGCTATTATGTAGTTCAATGTAATCTTTAATTTCATTCAATTTACCTGATCCAACAATTGTATTAGGGTCCGGAGCGTTTCTTTTTTGTTCAATAGTAAGCGCAACCTTCCCTTGTGCTGACTCAACCAAATTTTTTAATTCAATCAAGTCATTTTCATCGTTGTTTGGCAAATTTAGATAAACGATTGCCACGTTTTCTATTTTACTATCCATTTTTTTCGAATTACTATACTTAAACGTATATTTTTTTTGAATAAATACTATAAAAATTTTAATATGTTATCTTGTAAAGATTTATTTTAAAAACGTTTTAGTATATTAAAATAATATCTATCAACAATTTTTAGCATTTTTATCAAGATTTTTTGTTTTTATCGGTTGTTTCTTTGTTCTCGTCTTGTTCAATTTTAGGCGTTAATTCGTCGGCATCCCAAAGAGAAACTTTTGTTGATGCGCTTCGCCTAATGTCGTCTGTAATTGCAGCATAGTGCTTTTTTGTTGTATTAACGTCTTTGTGTCCCAAAACATCGGCAACAACGTAAATGTCGCCCGTTTGCCTGTATAATTGAGTGCCAAATGTTGAACGTAGCTTGTGCGGAGTTATTTTCTTAAGTGGTGTAGCAATTTGACTATACTTTTTTACAATATTTTCCACGGCGCGAGTTGTAATTCGTTTATTTTGTAGCGAAAGGAATAGTGCAGGATCGTTTTCGGCTTTTTTGTTGGCTATTCTTAGCATATAGTAGTCGTACAATGCACCGGCAACTTCCTCAGAAAAATACAAAATAACTCGAGCGCCACCTTTTCGAGTCACTACAAAACTTAAATCATCAAAATTGATATCTTTTGTGTCGATTCCGACAAGCTCGCTAACACGAATGCCTGTTCCTAAAAACAAACTTACAATAGCTATATCCCTAATTCGTGTGTTTTCCTGATATTTAGCTTGTCTATCGCTTAAACCTATTCCGGAATCAACAACATTCAACATTGATCCAATTTCTTTATTATCCAATCGTATAATTTCTTTTTCGTGGAGTTTTGGAGTGTCAACGGAAGCGGTAGGGTTGTATCTAATGATTTGTTTTTTTTCAAAAAACCTAATCAAAGATTTAATTGCAGACAATTTTCTGCTTTTCCCTCGGTCTCCGTTATTTACAACTTTCCCGTCTTTTTTATATATGGCAATGTAATTTAGATAAGCTTCAATTTCAAACGGTGATAAAGACTCAATGTCTTCAGGTGTAATGTCCTTTGTAGACTTGTTTTTAAAACGCGTTATTTTGTTTACGAGATAATTAAAAAATGTTCTAATATCATAGGCGTAATTTAAGCGTGTAAGAGTAGTGGTCGTGTTTGAAATGCCGACAAAGTACTCCGTGCAGAAATCCGGAAGATCCAACTCGAGTATAGCATTGATTTTTTCTATGTTAAGCGAGTCTTGCTCGTTTCGATAGTTTTGTGACATTTTTTTTATACCTTTATGTA
>CAVEYD010000091.1:0-2445 GCA_963619835.1 bacterium
ATTATGCAATATATTTAAGTTGAGGAGGAAGCGAATATGGATGACACAATGTTGGAATTTTCCGAAGCTTACAACAAAGTGTACAAACAAAAGTTTGCTGAAAAAGTTAATGAATATTTCCAATCGCTTGTGACTCAATCTGCCGTCAATGTAGACGAAAATAAAAGGTCTTCAGCAAAATATCGTGATCAACTTGCGAGCTTAGATAGTGTAAGCAAAAAGCTTTCGTCTGTTAAAGGTTGGCGTATATTTTTGATTGTAATGTTGATTTTAAGTGCAGTCGGCACTCTTGTTTTTGGCATTATTCTAATCAACAATAGCGGTGATGAAGTTAGTACTTATTTGATTTTGGCCTTGGTTTGCCTTGCAATACTTATTGCGTCGATAGTGTTACTTTGTACAGTTATAAAAAATAAAATTAAAAAGTTTAACGAACAAAAGTCGTCGCTTGAAAAAATTGTTGCTGAATTATACAACAAATGTTGGAAACAAGTTCAACCTTTGCATGCGTTGTTTAACAAGTCGGTTTTATACAAACTTATTGAAGAAACGTTGCCGATTGTTGACTTTGACGAAAACTTTAACAACAAAAGACTGGATATTTTGGAAAATAAATACGGCATGTCGGAAAATGTTGATCCTAATCAATCAACAGTAGGTGTGTTTTCCGGAGAAATTCTTGGAAATCCGTTTGTTGAGGAACGTAGGTTTGTTATGACAATGGGCACGTGTACTTATACCGGTACTTTAGTGATCCACTGGACGACAACTCGTACTGACAGTGAAGGACATCTTCGCACGGAACATCATTCACAAACACTTGTCGCAACAGTTGTTAAGCCTAAGCCTTACTACACATTTCACACGCAATTTGTCTTCGGATGTGATGCGGCGCCCAATTTGTCTTTTAGCCATCAACCTACACACGCAGAAAGATTAAATGAAAAACAGTTGAAACGTAAGGTTGAAAAAGACTCTAAATTGTTGAAAAAACAGGCAGAAAAAGCTGTTCAAAACGGTGGAAGTAATTTTACCGAAATGGGCAATCAAGAATTTGATGCTTTGTTTAATGCCGAAGATAGAGACAACGAAGTGGAGTTCCGCTTGATGTTTACTCCTTTGGCGCAAAAAAATTTGTTACACTTAATGAAAACACCTGATCCTTATGGTGACGATTTTGACTTTATTAAGAGTAAAAAGTTGAATATTATCATTAGCGAACATGCACAAAATTGGCAGTTTGATGAAAATTTTGATGATTACAAAAAATACGACGTTGATTTGTGCAAGAAAGCATTTTTGAATTTCTACGAAGGATTTTTTAGAAACTTCTACTTTGAAGTAGCCCCATTAATGTGTATTCCGCTTTATCAACAATTTAAGTCTACGGAATATATTTACAGAAATAGTTACGAAAGAAATTATACGTCTTTTGAGTCGGAAGTACTTGCAAATTTGTTCGATTCGAGTTTGTTTGCTCACGATGAAACAGAAACGGAAGTTATTCTTAAAACACGTTTGCTTTCTAAAGTGGGAAACAATGACAATCTTGGCGTGGCAGCATACAGTTTTAAAACAGTTGAACATGTTGAATATGTGAGTAAACTTGGCGGTGACGGATGTTTCCATGATGTGCCTGTAATTTGGTACGAATATGTTCCGCTTGAAAAGTACAGCGAAATTGAAGTGACGTCAGATCAAACAAACGATAAAAGTAACAAAGTGTCCAAACACGGGCTTTGTGCTATATTTAAAAATTAATTTTGGAGGTAATATTTATGGCAAATTTGCTTGACGAAGTAAACGATCCGGTCGTTGAAGAAGGCAGAGATACGGGAGTTATTGCAAAACAAATACCCGTTAAAGTTGGAGTAGGTTCTACGATTTTTGAGATTCTTTTGTGGATTTTGGGAATCATTCCGGGAATAGTTTTCCTTGTGAAAAAGATTAAGGCTAAAAACTATTTTTACGCACTTGAACAAAAAATTCAACATGATGCTTCTCAAATTGACAACTATCTTGAACAACGCGTTATGATTTTGCAAAATGCTGCTAAACTTTTGGACAAAGCAATTGACCTTGATAAAGAAACATTTACAAAAATTGCTTCGTATCGTAGTGGTAACAATAATGCAGATCAAGATGGTGAACGCAATAAGGTTGCCGAACAACTTGATTCAATTGGAAACAAAATCAATATTGCTTTTGAACAATATCCAGATTTGAAGGCTCACCAAGAAATTGCAGATTGCTTGCAACAAAACAGCTATTTGCAAAAAGAAATTACAGCTGCAAGAGAAGTGTACAACGATACAATTAACACATGGAACAGAGATATTTTTGCTTGGCCCACAAAGATGATTGTTGCTGCACGCGCAGGATATACAACACGTATTCCGTTTGCCGCTTCTAAAGAAGTTAAAGAGCAAGCTCGTGGAGTATTTT
>CAVEYD010000092.1:0-2389 GCA_963619835.1 bacterium
GTATAATATAGTTAGCAGTCGAAAGGCGAGAGTGCTAAAAAGTTAAAAAGACGTTTTCATTCAAAGAAAAAAAATTGCATGTTTCGATAAATGGAAAAAGTCGGCTTTGTTATTACATTGTTTTTAGCAATTTAAAAAATGATTGCGTTGAAAATAATGTTTGCTTCAAATGTTAACTTTTGAAAAATTCATTGAGAAGGCAAATCACAAACAAGGCGAAACAAACAAAATTAACGCTTTATCACTAATCTTTTGACACTTAAATCTCAGGAGGCAAAACAATGAAATTAAAACCACTTTTTGACAAAGTTGTTGTCAAAAAAATTGAAGAGAAAGAGCAAAGCGTCGGTGGAATTTTTCTTCCTACCGCTGCACAGGAAAAACAGGAAGTTGCTGTTGTTGTAGCTGTCGGAGAAGGCGGAATAATTGACGGAAAAGAAGTAAAAATGGTTGTAAAACCCGGTGACAAGGTGCTTTACAGCAAGTATGCAGGAAGTCAATTTAAAGTTGACGGCGAAGAAGTAACTATCGTTAAACAAAACGATATTTTGGCTATTGTTGAGTAATTGGGAGGTATTTTACTATGGCTAAACAAATTAAATACGGAGAAGATGCTCGTCGCGCATTGGAAAGCGGCGTTAATCAACTTGCAAATACAGTAAAAATTACTTTGGGCCCCAAGGGAAGAAACGTAATTTTGGAAAAGAAGTACGGCAGCCCGATGGTAATAAACGACGGTGTTTCAATTGCAAAAGAAATTGAACTCAAAGATCCGTTTGAAAATGCAGGCGCACAAATAATTAAAGAGGCATCCACAAAGACAAATGACGTTGTTGGTGACGGAACAACAACCGCTGCACTGCTTGCTCAAGCAATCATTTTGGAAGGAAACAAAAACCTTGCCGCAGGTGCAAATCCTATAATTTTGCGCAAGGGAATTGATAAAGCAGTTGCTGTTTGCGTTGACAAGCTTAAGGAAATTTCTCGTCCGGTTGTAATCTCCGGAGATGAAAAAGGAAAACAAAGCGTTGCACAAGTTGCATCAATTTCTGCAGGTGACACTACCATCGGTGAACTGATTAGCGAAGCTATGCAGAAAGTCGGCAGCGACGGCGTAATTACGGTTGAAGAAAGTAAAACGATGAAAACCGAACTCAACATTGTTGAAGGTATGCAATTTGACAGAGGATACGCAAGCCCATATATGGCTACAGATATGGACAAGATGGTTGCCGAACTTGAAAATCCGTATATTCTTATTACAGATAAGAAGATAAGTTCGATTCAAGAAATTTTGCCTTTGCTTGAACAAGTTGTTAAAACAGGCGGAAAACTTTTGATAATTGCCGAAGACGTTGAAGGCGAAGCTTTAACAACACTTATTTTGAACAAACTTCGTGGAAGCTTTATTTGTGTTGCTGTTAAAGCACCCGGATTTGGTGACAGAAGAAAAGCAATGCTTGAGGATATAGCAGTACTTACGGGCGGACAAGTGATAACAGAGGAACTTGGTCTTGACTTAAAGACGGCAACAATCGATATGCTTGGACGCGCAAAGCAAGTTAAGGTTGACAAAGACAACACGATCATTGTTGAAGGAGCAGGCCGTCAAGCTGATATTGACAGCAGGGTTGCTCAAATTCGTAATCAACTTGCCAACACAACTTCCGACTATGATAAGGAAAAATTACAAGAACGCCTTGCAAAACTTGCAGGCGGCGTAGCACAAATTTCAGTGGGTGCAGCAACCGAAGTTGAAATGAAAGAACGCAAACTTCGTATTGAAGATGCACTAAACGCAACACGTGCGGCTGTTGAAGAAGGAATCGTTCCGGGTGGCGGAGTTGCTCTACTATCTGCCGCAAAAGACGTTGACAAACTTGTTGAATCTCTCAGCGGAGATGAAAAGACAGGTGCTGCGATCATCCGTAAAGTACTTGAAGCACCAATTAAACAGATTGCTCAAAATGCAGGTGTTGACGGCGGAGTTGTTGTAGCAAACGTACTTGCTGCAAACAAAGCAAACTACGGCTATGATGCATTGACAGATACATATGGAGATATGATTGAAAAAGGCATTTTGGATCCGACAAAAGTTACACGCTCGGCTTTACAAAATGCAGCAAGTGTTGCCGGAACATTGCTCACAACAGAATCAATTGTTTGTGACATTCCCGAACCACCGCAACCTGCTCCCGCTCCGCAAGGTGAAATGTACTAAAAATAAATAAAAATATTTTTGTGAAGTCCGATTTTTCGGACTTCTTTTTTTTATACATTTACACTTCATGACAAATTTGTGTATTTAAAAATGATACATTTTTTATGCAAAATTATTGAGAAAAAGTTAAAAGTTTTTGCTCATTCGAATATGCTATGCGTGTAATAG
>CAVEYD010000093.1:0-2339 GCA_963619835.1 bacterium
CCATTGGTATTCTTGTACTTAGTTGCATAGAAAATAAATTATGTCAAGATTTTTCTCAAAATACTTGACATTATGATAATTAAGATATATAATAAAATTGTCAGATGGATAATTTGACATAGGAGGCAATAAAAAATGGAAAGAATTGGCGACAGAATATTAATGCTATTAAAAAAGAGCGGATACACTCAAAAAGAATTAGCCGCAATGTGCGGTGTAACTGAGGCGGCAATGTGTCGATATATTAAAAACGAAAGAGAACCTAAAATTGAAGTAGTTGCAAACATGGCAACAGCATTAAATACAACTGTGGAATATTTAATTTCCGGTAAAGAATCAAAAGATTCTTTTGAAGATGTTTATCGCCTTGTTGCAAGGAGTACGATTTCTATGACTACTGATGAAAAATTTAAGTTGATTCAACTGTTAACGGAGAAATGATGCAAGATCAAGATTGTTTGGAGTGGCTGTGTTTGCCATCGAATTTGTATAGAAAAATTGAAGAGGATGTCGTTAGGTTGTTTGTGGAACAAAACGTTACAAGCTATCCGATAGACTCTATTGCACTCGCAGCTTCTCTTGGTTATGAGCTTATTCCGTTTTCAAAAATGAATAAAGAAGCTATGAATATACTTAATCCTAAAGATGCCGATGGAATAAACTATTACGATCCGGCTAAAGGAAAATTCCAAATATATTATAGGTCGGATTGCATAGAAGAGCGTCTACGTTTTACAATCGGACATGAAATAGGCCATATACGGATGGGACATAAATGCGAAAGCGATTTGGCACGACGTATTGCAGACTACTATGCTGCATACTTACTTGCTCCGACTCCATGGATAAAACAAGCAGGTTGCGAAGACTATAAAGATATAGCAAAAAAATTTTATGTTTCAGATCAATGCGCATCTATATGCTTCAACCGATATATAAATTGGTGTAGGCTTTCTTCTTTAACCTTAAAAAGGCATGAAAAAAAGCTTATAGATTTATTACAATGAGGGGGGTGATTTATTTGTGTGTAGTAAATAAAAAAGCATCATTACAACTGCGCCAACAGTCGTAATAATGCTATCCAACGAATATTGTTATACTCGTCCTTGGTATGATAAGCATAGCAATATTTACGGAAAAAGTCAACGAAAAACGGTAAATTTTACATAAAAACCGGGATTCTATGCCGTTTTTCTAAAAAAATCCCGTAAATGAGGTACCATTCACATGATTAATGGCTTATCAGAATATGAAAAGTACAAAGTAATACGACCAATTATAGGCGATTGCCAATATGATAAATTTGGCATGCCTATAATTAAAAGAACAAAATTAGATGCGATAGATTGGGAAAATGCTAAAATTATAGGCATACAAAATGTTTCTACCAAAACATCCGATAGTTCGGCAATCATTGTAATGTTTAACTATGATAGCAAACTGATGACGTTGTGGAATTCCCCTCTTAAAAAAATAGGCTTATTCCAAGGTTTCGCCGCCGTTTGCTCTCCGGATTTTAGCATATACCCTGATATGAACATCAACGAAATACGACACAACATTTATATGTCAAGATGGCTCGGCGTTACATGGCAAAATTACGGATGCATTGTTTTGCCTACTATAGGTTGGGCAAAACCCGATACATACGATATATGTTTCAGTGGCTTAGAATACGAATCCGTTGTTGTAATCTCAACTATTGGATGCATAGAACATACAGAAGACTTTTTGGCAGGTTTTAGAGAACTTCAAAAGAGAATAAATCCGCCACTAATTCTTGTTTTTGGAGATATGATTACAGGTATGACCGGCACGTTTATAAATTACCGATATAAAGATGCCTTTGCTCCAAATAAACAATATGAGCAAATGCATATCGATGGTATACCCCGCGTATTCACAATCAAGGAGGTGGCTTAATATGGGATCTCGTGGAGCATTTGTAAGTGTAAATACGGGCGATTTTACATTCAAATCCGGTGGGCAAAATTATTTTTCGTTGGGCACACTATCGTCTGATAATAATGTAAAAATTTTAGTTCAAAATAAAGGTTCTGTAAAAGCACCAGAATATTCGCATACGGAGAATAGGGTTTATGCAATTATCCAAGATGGAAAATTGAAACACGTTACTTTTTACGATGAAAATCATAAGCAATCTGTAAGTATCGATTTAACTATTCCGCATGATAATCTTCTCCCTCACAAACATCTTTATCTTAATCATGAAAATGCATATCCAGTTTCAAAGGAAGAGACAAAATTAATAGACCAAATTAAAAAGGAGTATCATTTAAAATGAGAAAAAATGAGTATGACAACATAGAACAATTAAA
>CAVEYD010000094.1:0-2294 GCA_963619835.1 bacterium
GAACTATTCTATTACGATAGTTTCAATATTTTGCAATGCGTTTTCTACCAATTTGTCCACATCAAGCACGCTTTCAACTTTTTCTACTGCAGAAAGTCTCGGCTTTGTAACGGGCTTTTTAGGTAAAAATATTGTGCAGCAATCTTCGTATGGTAAAATGGACGTTTCAAAAGTGCCAATTTTCTGTGCAATTTCTATAATTTCTTCTTTGTCAAAACCAATTAGCGGTCTAAACACAGGTATTGTCGCTACTGAATTTGTGCTTGTAATGCTTTCAAGAGTTTGACTTGCAACTTGTCCCAAACTTTCTCCTGTAATCACTGCCCCTGCACCATTCATTTTTGCTAATTTTTCGGCAATTCGCATCATAAAACGACGCATAATTGTTATCATGTAATCTTCGGGGCATTTTTCGTGGATTTCTGTTTGAATTTCAGTAAAACTTACCACGTCAACAGTCATATGTAACGTGTATTTTTTTACGATTTTTGCCAAGTCCAACACTTTTTGTTTAGCTTGCAAACTTGTGTACGGAAAACTGTGAAAATGTACGGCACGCAAATTCATACCGCGCTTAGCCATCATGTAAGTTGCAACAGGACTGTCAATTCCGCCTGAAAGCATAACAATTCCTTTTCCGCCTGTACCGACAGGCATTCCGTTTACTGCTTTAATAATTTTTGAAAATACAAAAGTTTTTCCGTTTTCCCTAATATCAATGTTAACAACATTCTGCGGATCAAACAAATCTACCTTCAAATTCGGATATTTTTCAAGAATATCTCCTCCTACTTCTGCTGAAACATCCATTGATTTCATTGGAAATTTTTTGTCGGCTCTATTTGTTACCACTTTAAATGTGCCTGTTTGCGGAGCTATCGAAATTGCAGCAGAAGATATGTTTTCCAGTGTAGACGGTACTTCTTCCGCAATGCTAACCGAGTGAACGCCAAAAACATTTTTTACGGCATCAACAATTTGCGATATTTCATTTTCGTCAAAATTTCTTAAAATATATCTGGCATTGCTACGAGAAAAATCACATTTGTAATTTTCAATAACATGTTTTATGTTTGCAATTAAAACACTTTCGAAGTATTCTCTATTGTTGCCTTTTAAGTGAATTTCCGAATATCTAATTAAAATTACTTTCATATTATCCTTTTTATTGTCCAAGCATAGTTTTTCTTAAAGATTTTACACATTCAACAAGTTTTTGTGCAAAATATTCTACTTGATTTTTATCATTATATTTACTAAAACTTATTCTAATAATTCCTTCGGCGTAGTTTGCGGAAAGCCCGATTGCTTTTGCGATTCTACTTTGTTTGTTTTGAGAACTGCAAGCTGATCCCGTACCGACTATTATATCGTATTTTTCCAACATGTGCAACAGCACTTCCCCTTTTATATCGGCAAAAGCCAAAGACATTATTGCAGGAGAACAATTTTCTGTGCAGTTTATTTTGTAATTTGGCAAGCAAGATAAAGCATTTGCAATAATTTCTTTATATTCAACATACTTAGCAGAGTTTTCTTGTATTAGAAGGTTTGCCTTTTTTATTGCAATAGAAAGGGCTACAATTCCGCCGACAAATTCGGTACCACTTCTAAGACCATGTTCCTGTCCGCCACCTCTTACAATTGGGTTTACGCTTACACCGCTTTTTATATACAGAAGTCCCGTTCCCTTGCTTGAGTGTACTTTATGTCCGGACATTGTGTACAAATCAACACCCAGGTTTTTTAAATTAACTTCCACTTTACCCACTGCTTGAACGCCGTCTGACATAGTTATCGTTTTAGGATTTTTTGCCTTTACAAGTGCATTGATTTTTTTTACGTCATTTATAGCCCCTGTTTCATTGTTAACATGCATAAAACAAGCAAGTGACGTGTTTTCATCAATATTTTTTACAAAATCATCAACATCAATGTGTCCGTCGCTCAAAACCTTTGCTTGACGTATTTCATAACCCTTGCTTTGCAATTCCAAAACTGTGTTGTAAACTGCCGAATGTTCACTGGCGGTCAACACAATGTTACCTTTTTTTGAGCGCAGGCAACCTAATATTGCAATGTTGTCCGATTCTGTTCCGCCACTTGTAAAATATATTTCTCGAGCTTCACAACCTAAACATTTTGCAATTTCTTCTCTCGATTTACTTATTTGGTTTTCAATTTGCAAACTGTACGAACTTCTTGCCGAGGGATTAAAGTAGCATTCTGTTTGATACTTGTTTATAATATCAACGATATCGTCATCCACTCTTGTTGTCGCACAGTTATCGAAG
>CAVEYD010000095.1:0-2160 GCA_963619835.1 bacterium
GTTATGAACTCTGTCAAGCTATGCTAAATTGTAAGTGATTTAGGGAAATTTAGTTATTAAAGAAAAAGTATTTAGAATAAACAGGTAAAAGTTATGAACAATAAACCTCTTGTTGCCGTAGTTGGCAAGCCAAATGTTGGCAAATCTACATTTTTTAATAAGGTTTGTGGCAGTAGAATTTCGATAGTTTCAGATATGCCGGGCGTTACTCGCGACAGAATATACGCAGATGCAACTTGGCTTGACAAGTCTTTTACACTTATTGATACCGGTGGAATTCAAACAAAATCGGACGACATTATGTTTAAGCATATAAGGGAGCAAGCACAAATCGCACTTGATCTTGCCGACGTAATTTTGTTTTTTACCGATTATAAAACAGGTTTAACATCGGAAGATTACGATGTCGGGCAAATTTTGCGTAAATCTAACAAACCGGTAATACTTGTTGTTAATAAAGTCGATCACTTTTTAGAAGCTGATTTGTCAGATTTCTATGCGCTGGGGTTTGGCGAAGTCTTTCCGATATCTGCAGAACAAAAACAAGGCGTTGGCGACTTGTTGGACGAAGTAGTTTCCAACTTTCCGACAAAAGATGAAAACGACGTTGACGAAGATGATACAATTAAAATTGCAGTCGTTGGCAAGCCAAATGCAGGAAAAAGTAGTCTTGTAAATAAAATTTTGGGATATGACAGAACGATAGTTTCCAACATTGCGGGAACGACAAGGGATGCCATCGATACATCATTTGAGTATAACGGCAGAAAGTACACAATAATTGATACGGCCGGTATGCGTAGAAAACGTGCAATTATTGATGATACAGTTGAAGAATATGCCGTTATGCGTTCGTTAAACGCAGTAAGACGAGCAGACGTTTGCCTTATTGTGATGGATGCAGGTGAAGGATTATCTGAACAAGATGTAAAAATTGCCGGATTTATCGACGAACAAGGAAAACCGTCGGTTGTTGTCGTAAATAAATGGGATTTAATTGAAAAAGATACGCATACGGTCGAAAAGTTTAAAAAAGATTTGTCCTGCGACCTTGCTTTTATGGATTATTTCCGCTTTATTACTGTTTCGGCTTTAACCGGGCAAAGAGTAAACAAGTTGATGGAAGAAGTAAACTATGTTTATGCTAAATCTACTTTCCGTTGCACAACAGGCATGTTAAACGACGTTGTCGCCGATGCGATTGCTGCAGTTGAGCCACCCGCAATTAGTGGTAGAAGAGCAAAAATCAAGTATGTTACGCAAGCATCAACTCAACCTCCTACTTTTGTTGTTTTTACAAACGATGCAAAATTGGTACATTTTTCTTATAGAAGATATCTAGAAAATTACCTCCGTAAAGCATTTCAACTTGACGGAACTCCTATAAGACTTGTTTTTAGAGACGGATCGGAAAACGAAGACAAATAATGATTAAAGAACTGGAAAAAATTGAAGATATTATCAAAATAACATTAAGTAATCCCTTCAAAAAAGATGGCGTTGCAAAAAAAATTGTTTTGACGAAGATTGAAAACAAAAATCAACTTTTTTTCTATGTGGAAAAATTTGTTGAAAATCAATCGTTTCATAAAAACTTGGGAACAGATGAATTATTAGTCTATTTTGAAGAAATATAAAAAAATTATAAACAAATCTGTGTTGTTTTAAAAAATAGTGTTGTTTCTTATCTATCTAACGGTAAAAACACCAAAAGATTAGAAAAGAAAACAGAATTCAACGAAATTGTCAAAACATCACAAAACAGACAGAAAAATTACATACTTAAAGAAGGTTCGGATATACCTGTTTTTGTCGATTTAGGAATTTTTACAAAAGAGCACAAAATTGTAAATTCCATGTTTGATAAGTACAAACAAATCAACAAGTTTATTGAGATAATTGATTGTGAACTTGCAAATTTTGGTAAGGACAATATTACAATCTTAGATTTTGGCTGTGGGAAAAGCTACCTAACGTTTGTTGTTTATTACTATTTTTCTGTAATAAAAAATATGCAAGTTAAAATCATCGGTTATGATTTAAAAACTGATGTAGTGAATAACTGCAACAATTTAGCAAAAAAATATGGATATGATAATTTGATTTTTGAAGTAGCTGACGTAACTAAAGACAAACTTGCCGATTGCCATATTGATGCAG
>CAVEYD010000096.1:0-2144 GCA_963619835.1 bacterium
GTCTATACCATTACAGGTATGGACTTTTTTTATTGACATCTTTTAGAAAAGCCTTGAGCGTTATAAAAAAACAAAAAAATAATTTTTATTATTGCATAATAACAAGATTTAATAAAAACACAAAAAACGATTATAAAAGTCAATAAAAAACAAAAATCTTTTTGTAAAAGTAGCGAAAGACAAGGAGGTAAAAATGGAAGAAATGTTGGAAATTATCGAAAAATTAACCGAGCTGTTAAGTCAGCGAAATTTTCGAGAAATTAAAAAAATAGTAAACGATGAAAAACCACAAGACACCGCTTTGCTGTTAGAACAACTGCCGGAAAAAGAAATGCCTATAGTTTTTAGACTGCTTACAAAAGAAAATGCTGCCGAAACGTTTGTTGAAATGTCGAGTGACAGTCAGGAACTTTTAATTAACAGTTTTTCAGATGCGGAACTTAAAGCGGTTTTTGACGAAATGTTCGTGGACGATGCTGTTGACGTTATCGAAGAAATGCCGGCAAGCGTAGTAAAACGTATTATAAACCAGTCGGATGCTGTAACGCGTGCCCAAATCAACGAAATTCTTAAGTATCCTAAAGACAGCGCCGGTACGATAATGACTGTCGAGTACGTTAGTTTGCGAAAAAATTGGACTGTTAAGGAATGTTTTGACAGAATTAGAAAAGTTGCAGTTGACAAGGAAACAATTTACAACTGCTACGTAACTGACGACAAACGCAAACTGATAGGAACGATAACTGTAAAGGAACTACTACTTAACGAATACGAAACTAAAATTGACGGCATAATGGAAACGGACGTGTTGTCTGTTGAAACTAATGACGACAAAGAACATGTTGCACAAGTAATGTCTAAATACGACTTGTCTGCAATACCGGTTGTTGATACAGAAAACAGAATGGTCGGTATCATAACCGTAGACGACGTTTTGGACGTTATGGAAGATGAGGCTACGGAAGATATCTCTCTTATGGCAGCAGTTACGCCTGCAGATGATCCGTATCTTGAACAAAGCGTTTGGACAATATGGAAAAGCCGTATTCCATGGCTACTCATTCTTATGATTTCTGCCACGTTTACGGGACTTATAATTAACACTTATGAAGCAAGATTAAACCAAATAAGCACACTACTGTTTGCCTGTGTCCCTATGTTGATGGACACCGGCGGAAACGCAGGAAGCCAAGCATCCGTTACGGTAATACGTGGACTTGCTTTGGACGAAGTACATCCAAAAGATATTTTTAGAGTTCTGTGGAAAGAATTTAGAGTTTCAATGATGCTTGCATTAGTGCTTTCTGTTGCGTGCTTTGGAAAATTGTTACTTATTGACAATTTGCTTTTTGGATACAACTATACGTGGCAACTTTGCCTTACTGTTTCGCTTTCGCTGTTTTGCACGGTTGTGATTGCTAAATTGATTGGATGCGTAATGCCTTTGCTGGCAAAAACATTAAGATTAGATCCGGCAGTAGTTGCAAGCCCTGTTATCACGACAATTGTGGATGCACTTTCTCTAATGGTATTTTGCGCTATTGCATTAAATCTACTTCCGGCTATCGTCTAAAATATGTAAAACAAGTAAAAGTCCTAAACAATGACCGTTTAGGACTTTTTTACATTTTGATAAGCTAATTGCAAAATGGAATAAGCTTAATGTTTGTATGTTTAAGTTGAGCAGAAAAAAGAGATTTAGGGTTAAGAAAAGGTCTATTCATATGCTCCGGAGATGTTATCAATACAATCGTATCTGCTCCGAGAGATATCGCTATTGGAACAGAATACAGTGCGTTTTGCTCTGTAGTAAGAGACTTGTCTTCGAGAATTATTTTTGACAAGTCAATATTGGAAACCATCTTTTGCATAACAGATGCTTCACTAATACCGGCACAGGGATTTGCAATACCGCCGGAAAGAATGACTTTGTCAAAATTATACATCCTGTTTGCTTTACTAAATAAATCAATTCTTTTTTTTAATATTTCCGTTGGCGTTCCGTCATCATTTAGTCTGTTACCCAAAACAATTGCAATTATCATACAAAAAACCTCAATTTTATTTTTTCTTATAGTATAAAGCCAAATAAATAATTTTTCAATACATAAAAAGAAAAATGAAAAAACAAATAAAAAGATTCT